>PYJA01000094.1 GCA_003635185.1 Candidatus Poribacteria bacterium
GGAATACTTTCACCTTATGATTTTTGGGGAACTTGTTGATTTTCACACGTTTACCCGACTTCTGTTCTGTTTGGCTCCACTCTAAGCTGTCAATGTGTTGATATGGTTTTGTGCCGTTAGAATCATCAACAAGTCTGTTCCTTTTCAGTGGACAATAGAACTTTTTACCAAGACTTTCAATGAATAACATAAGCACTTTGCTGGCATACCAACTATCCATCAACACTGTGCTAAAAGCAACATGGCGGGAGTTCACTAAAACATCAAGCATATCCTGAACATGATCTAACTTGGATTTGCCATCACCTTGCTTATCGTAAATACGAAAATCAATAATCCAATACCGGTCTAACTCCGGGTTGACATAAACACAGGTAACAACACCTATACCATTTATCGTGGTGTGAGCATTTCCACTATATTGTTTCTGAGCAAAGGCTATATCTTGTGCATGTCTTTTATCTAAAATAGTATCATCAAAGATAATATATCCATCGGGAGTTTGCACCAAGTGGGGTTGGACACTTTCCCAGACAAGACGAGGGGGCAAACGATCACCCGCAAGATAACGATTAATTTGATCATGACTAAAACGCTCACAGTGATCCGCATAATGAGTGAGAGTATAGTTGACACGGGTCGTGAGTAGATATTGACAATAATCAAGACGTGTTGGTTTTGTCATTTTATGAACCTCCTTATAGACTATATTAGCCATAGGAGAGAAATATTACAAGTATTTTGCGTAAGTCCTGTAAAATCTGTTGTTCCCCTCTCATTTTGCGTAAGTCCTGTTAGATTTGAAAACTATCCAGAGAACTCTTTAAAATATTCTATTAACAAGGCAAGCGTTACGCCCGAACATAGCCCGACAACCCCCGAAAGGATAACAATCAATTTGAATTGTGGGCTGACCGGAACTTTCCTCGGAACAGCACTGTCAACGATTTCAATGCCGCCCTTCTGTAAGGCAGTAACGTTGGACTCAGCACTTATAATCTCAGATTCAAGATAACGTTTCTCAATTTCTTCTTTGAGGGTGCTGGCAAGTTCTATTTTGGTGCGTAACTGTGTGAAAGTATGCTGATTTTCTGGGATTTGGTTTAGTAATTTTTGCAATTGGTTATGAGTTTTTTGCAATTCTTTTTTCAGTTGCTCTGTCTCGTTCCCATAACCTTCAATGGTTGGGGGCAACTCAATTAATTGATTTTGTATGTAGGTATAGTGTGGAGAAGTGCCGTAGGTGGTGGCAGTAGCCATTTGCGGTGTGATTTCAGACTGTTTCCGAATTTCAGCAATTTGTGCGTCTTGTCCACTGAGTTCATGTGAACTTTTGCCGGCTTTTTCAGTGTCACGTATACGTTGAGATTCCAAATCAGTTAATCTTTCACGCAGATATAGCCAGAGTGGATTGTGATTCCGAGTTTCCGAAATTTGTGTCTGTTGCGGGAGGTTTTTTTGCTGAGTTTTGAGATGGGTGAGACGACCGCGTGCAGTGCGATGTTTCTGTTCGGAGATTCCGAGGCGTTCTTGTAAGTTACGATATTGCTCCAATAAACTGGTTAACTGAGGATACCATGTCTCCGGACTTCCGTTTTTGCGAACAAATGCAAGGGTTTCGTCTGTTAGTTGTAGTATTTCCTTGTTGACATCTCTACGTTTTTGTTCAAGAAAACTTTGATGTTTTGCTAATTTTGTTTTTTTATCTTCACTCCGTAATGTCTGCATGTCTCGCGCCAACTGATTAACCAAAAGTGCTGCGTTGCGTTCGCCTCCTTCAGCCTCGGTTAATTCAATTGACAATGCAATGTAGTCAGCATCCGGACGAATTTGTGCCTTTAATCTCCGTTTGAGATTTCCTATACTTGGAAAGGACTGTATCCCTACCAGTTCATTTTCTTCCAGGTTCTCAACCGCAGCGTTTAGCATAGATTCTGTGGAAAATCTTTCACTAATTGTTGCCATTTCTCTCCGATCAACTCCACCTGAAAAGACTGTTTGGAACAAATTATTGGAAGAGAGTGGAGAGGAAGTACCCGGTTGAATAAGACGCATCAACGTGAAAGCAGAATAGGTTTTAGGTATACGCAGTGAAACAACAAGCGCAGTCCCTAAAACCAATAAAGTGCACAAACAGATAATAAAATCGTACTTGCGTATGAATTGTAGGTAATTATGCAACGGTTCTTCTTTTTGAGGCATGAATGCCATTTTTCGTCAAAAATCGGTGAAAATCGTCTTTCTTTTAATTAATTTACATTTCTGTTAAACTATAGGTTGTTAGCAATGCGGATTTCTTCATCGTTGAAAGCCTCATCATGCCATTCGGTGATACGCCATTCGCCTTCTCTTTTTTCGAAAATAAATAGATTATCACCTTCCGCGAACCAACCGGTGAACCCACCTTCAAGTGATTCACCATCAGCGACGAATCCTTGGATTCGGTAATGATTGCGGACTTCGGCTTCATCGCCATCCTTATTTACAACTATTTCTGGTGGAATAGAGAGTTCTATCTCAATATCCTGAAATTTACTAAAGACGCGGATAGCTGAATCTCGTTCATCACGGATATCATCAAATATTAAGTCATCCGTTTTATCGCCATCTGTTCCCATGTCTGAAACGTATCGGAAACCTTCAGGCCAGTAGGCACTCATATAGGTTTCTACATCTTCAGTTTCATACCCTTCTCGCCACCGTTTTAAAACACTATTAATTGCCAAATAGTCTTCGGGCTGCACTTGGTTTATTTTGTCAACATCGCCGCACCCGATAAAGCATGCTATTAAAATGAGCACGCCACTTATTTTTCCTAATTCCTTTAACATGATATTTTTTCTCCAAATTAAAATGTTTTGACGACCCCTAAATAGAGTCGTGACGGAGTGATTCCAACTTGGAGCCCCAAATTTTCAATTTGCTGCGCATCCTCTTGAACTGAGCGGATTTGCGAGGTTGCATTGTAAAAATTTGCACTGACATAAGAATCAATAATGCTATATGCCCATAGACCAATACCTGTATAGATAAAAAACATCCTGAGCTTATATTTTTGATTTGCTTTGTCATAACTTGCGAACAAAGTAGCATCATCTGGATCAAAACTGGCAGTGGTTATATAGTTATTATATTCTGTTGTAAAAGATTGATGTGCCAGAAATGCGCCAACAGCTGAACTGCCAATGCCAAGCAGAATAAGACTGCCGCGGAAGTAGTTACGGCTATGAAATTGCCCCCATCCCGGAAAAACAGTTGAACGAACCATAGTACCAGCAGGAGAAATTAACCTTACTGCGTGTTCAGATTCCGTAGAAATAGTTTTGTTGTTAGCCTCTTGGGCAAAACAAAATGTTACACTCAATAACAAAATCAAAAGTGTCAATAAAAAACGCATCGATTCCAAATTCTATGTCTTGAAAAACTGCACGAGAAGATTACTCGCGCAGTTAAAATAGTCCTGTTATGTGTTATAGTAAAATCCGCAATTACCTGGACATTGGCGAGGTTAGGAAACCTCGCCAGCGTTATGGTGTGGGGCTTATTATTCATTGAAATGTCCACATATTTTCGGATTGAACTATAAATCCAAATTGTTGTTGATGCCTCGCGCAAAATTGCCCGAGGCACCAACATCAGATAATCCAATTGCGTTACGCAGTCTATCTGCGTTTTGTCCGTGCCGTTGACCGACTCCGATCTTCGTTTTTATCGTCATCGTCATCATTACTACTTGAACTGGAACTGGTTGAAGTGCGAGTAGTTGTCGGACGTGTCCGAGAACTGGAAGACGATGAAGTTCGACTAACCCTTTGTGGTTCCGTTCGCGTTGGCGTAGATCTTGATGTCGTAACAGACGAACTTCGCTGTTTTGTTCGGTCACTGTTACTACTGCCTAAACGCGAACTGGACGAAGACCTCGTACGACTTGAAGAAGATATCGATCTCCTATAAAGCTGAGAAGACCTATCCGTAATTGATGAAGTGCTATTCCTACTCGTATTCACCCGTGAGCGCGAATTTAGGAGAGATCTTCGTTGTCTATCCGTTGTCTGGGTTGAAAAACGAGAACGGCTACTATAAGTCCGAACTGCTTCGTTTTGTCGAGCGGTCGATCTGGTAGCTATCCGTTGTTTTTGAGAAATTATTGAGGACCGAGTAACACGTTCAGTTGGTGAAGGTGCTTGTCTGCGGTGGTTTTCAATGACAACACGGACATTATTTTGAATGTTTGTCCGATCCGAAGTCCGCGTAGGCACTGCTAACCGGCTCCGCGAATATTGTTTACGTGTTGTTTCATGTTGCGCACTCCACCTATTTAACTGTGTTCGTTTACGGTGGACTGGCGTGCCTCTACTACTATATACCCCGTAATAAGGTGTATGGTAATACGAATAACGGGCTGGATGATAGACACGGTAACGACCTAAATAACCGCCATAATAGCTGCGGATAGAGAGGTAGTGATGATCGTAGATCGGATAACTCCAACACAGATAGGAATCGTATCCGCTTCTGTAATAAATGGGGCCATCATAAAAATAGAGATAGGTGTACCGATTCCATGGGCGCCAGCGGTAAGTCGGTGTATAATGCTGGATTACGCGCACCTTTGGTGCTCGACGATAAGTTGAAACTTCAATATATTCAATATCAAGTTGTTCGCCACCTTCAGCAACAACATGGAGTTCCATCCATCCATTGTCAACATGTCCAGCGACAGGAATTTTGATTGTTTCAGAACGATTTTTTGCGCGCAGCACAAAGGTATCGCCATACCGTGTTTCAGAGGCGTTTTGGTCATGGTAACCACGACGGGTCGCTTCGCGTTTGATATTACGAATCCATACACGACCTGCAATCGGTTCATAGTGGTCATTAATCTCGAACTTATTCGGTTCACCTTTATAACGCACTACAATTTCAATAGATTGCGCGCTACGTGGAATTTCAAAAAGATACACGCCACTTGCGATTGCAAATTCGAAGTTATCAGCGTCTTGATGGGCATTTGCCCAAGCGGTCAGCCGCATGCCATCTTCAAAAATAGGGCTTGCAGTAATTGTAGCGTTGCCGCGCTCTATCCATTCATCTACATCATTCGCAACTCGATGTTCACGACTTAATCGGTCCGCGTAGTAACCGTAATCGGCATAACTCACTGCTGCCAATGTCCCGATTAGCAAACAGCTGAGAAGGCCGGCGATTGTTAAAGTGAAAATGCGTTTCATCTGAGAATCCTCCTAAATAATGATCTTAAACCAGCAGGGTTAACTGTTGGCTGGTAAGATTATGGGTATAATTTAATATTCTTCTCTCTGCTCGTATCTCGGTTAATTTGTAAAAGTAGTCTCTATCTCAAGTATAAAATAACGCTTCAGTAATTTATTTGCAGTTCCAAAATTGCATTATTGAAAACATTATACAATTTCTTACTATAATTGTCAAGATAATTTAACCGAAAAAGTAGAATTTTCTAATTTACATGAAAATTATGATTTATGTGTAAGTTTAATACCGCGTTTTTGCGCCTGCTCACGCGCAAGAGGTGTTACAATTGCAGGTTTTGCATAAACTAACTCTTGAACATCGGCTGCCAAATGATCGATCACATTCGCACTTATGACAGGTGTTTCCACACTCACACGATTCAGCACATTACCATCACGAATTGCTGCCGCGATTTGATCTACTGTTACCCATTTAACGCCAAATTCAGTTAACGCGTTTACATGTGCTGGTTCAATTTGGTCAAGCGTGAGTGATTTTTTATCTATGGACTTTTTTGTGCTTGAAACGTCCGATGCTGCTATAACTCGTTTTCCGCAACAAAGCGCATGATAAACCAAATAGGTACAAGGGGTATCAACTAACTTCAAAGCAAGCTTTCCTGCCATTGGATAAGAAAGCGCGGGCAAAACGATCTGTGAATAATTTTCCACAAAAGACGATATATCAGTTAAATCGTTTTCCAGCAGGACGTTATCTTCACCAAACGTTGAATATATCGGTTCGAGATTTACTGTTTTAGTTGCAAGTTCGGACAGAATAATTCGAATTTTCCATCCTTCTTGCAGACACGTTTGAAATTGTTGAAGTACCGGTTCTAATGGGAGTTGCGTAGCACCAAATATTGCAAGCAGCTGTTCTTCAGATTGTTGGGTGTTACGTAGATGCTCTTGGAGCACTCTCTCAACAATTTTCTCTATTTGGGCAATCTGTTCTGGTGTCATGTTTCATCGCGTAGCAGTTCAACGGCTTCGCCGCCTTTCAATCCTGCGGCATTAGAATCATCCGTATCCAGGTGCATTTGGAGTACATAAGATTCATGAATTTTCGGACGAATATTCTCAAAGATTAAGGCACGTTCACCCGGAATGTGAATTTTTAAAAGGTCTGTTTCTTTTATTCCGAAAGCTTCAGCCTGCTCAGGTTTCATGTGAATGTGCCGCGTCGCGCAGATCGCGCCCTCTTCTAAATAGACGCTTCCCGCGGGCCCAATAAGCGTTATTGCTTCAGCACCAGCAAGATCACCAGAATCCCGAATGGGAGGATTTAAGCCGAGGCGAATTGCCTCTGTCTGTGCAACTTCTACTTGCGAATAATCTCTCACGGGACCGAGGATACGCACATGTTCAATGGCACGCATCCGCTTTCCGACAATAGTAACCGTTTCGTTCGCCGCAAACGCTTCAGGTTGGTAAAGCGGTGCATAAACAGTCAGCTGATGTCCAGGACCGTAAAGGATTTCAAGGTCTTCCTGGGTTACATGTGCATGCCGGGCAGAAACGCCGACCGGAATTTTTTGCTGTGCTAAAGCAACATCACACGCGCGGTTACCCGCATCGCAAGTTCGCAATGCACATCCGCTGCAGGATTGATCGTTTGTCAATTGACTTACAACACGGCGGGTAATTAACTTAACTAAAGATTGATCATGCATCTTAACTTTGTTTTATTCAGATTTAAACATCTTCAGAAAATTTTAAATTATGATTCACTGTTGCAAGATGGTTTCAACTTCAGCGTGCGGACGTGGAATTACGTGGACTGAAACAACTTCACCAACGCGAGCAGCAGCTTCTGCCCCAACATCTGTCGCCGCTTTCACAGCGCCTACGTCTCCGCGCACCATTACTGTAACGTAACCAGCACCGACTTGTTGGCGGCCAACAAGTTTCACATTCGCCGCTTTTACCATGGCATCTGCAGCTTCAATGCTACCAACCAAACCCCTTGTTTCAACTAAACCTAATGCTTCTCCAGTCATATTGATACCTATTTCCTCCTATTGAAAATTCTGAATTTTTGCATCCGTTTATAGTATATCAGAAATTTTTATTTTTTTCAAGTAAAATTGAGTAAAAAGTTCATAAACCCTTTTGATGTCATTTTGCGCTTTGTCGGTGTGGTTATTTTTCTCATAAGCAACTGCACGCCACAGGTATATAAGAATGAGTTCGTGCGATTCATTTTGCCAGTTTTCAATGGCATCGGTAAGTAGGTCAAGGGCATGTGAATAGTCGGATTCTTGCGATTCTTGCTGTTTCAAATGTCCATAAATGTCGCCTCGGCTGAGATAGGCTATAGCAAAACGCGGTTGCATTTCAATAGCCTTCTCAAAATCATATAAGGCAAGCTTTAAGGTTTCATCCTTTTCGTCTAAACGTAGAAACTTTTGATAATATGCTCTGCCACGGTTGTGGTATGCAATTGCACTGGGACGATTTTCGAGGGCTGCGGTGTAATCCGCAATTGCCCGTGGAACATCGTTTAAGGCGCGATAAGCATCTCCACGGCTTGCATAAGCATCGGCAAGAAACTTATTGAGAGATAAGGTTTGGGTGTAATCATCTATTGCCTCTTTGTACCGTGCTAAATAGTAATAGGCACGTCCACGTTTGATATAAGCCTCAGCATATTTTGGCTCAATCTCAATTGCCTTTGTCAGTGCAGTTATGGCTTTTTGGTTTTTCCCGCCCCTAAGAAATTGGGTTCCGTTGATCTGGTGCTTTAAGGCTTTTCTGTCAACTCCTTTCAGTTTCTCCCATGTGACAAACCGTGAAGCAAGGAAGAAGGTAAGTATCAGCACAGGGGTCATAATATAAATTAACGCACGCATATAACAAGACCCTTGGACTATTTCGGATAGAGTGGGTGGATATTAACACCAAATTTTAGTTCTTCAACAGAGGTGTATGTTTTGGCTAAATCAATTTCAATATAGGTTTGTCCGCCACGAAGCCCACCGTAACCGGTAGAAAAAATGAGTTGTTTGCCACCGAGACGTGCAACACCATCTCTGACATTTTTAGAGGGAAAATAACTAATAGGTGTATGTCCAACGATAAGGAATTTCGCATTGAGAGTTTTGAGAAAATTTTCGGTATGTTTTAATGTATATCTACCACCAAGTACGGCATCTGGTCTGTCCCAAAGCAACTCGTCAAGTGTTTTGGAGCTGGGGTCTATGAGATCCTCTAAACTGATAATAGAACGCGCCGGCCCTGCGTGAATGGCAACAAAACCTTTTTTGCCAATAACGACTGTTGGAAGATTGGTAAGGAAATCGAAATGCGCATCGGTCATCCGCTCAATGAAATTAAACTGTTTATAGTAACTACCGTTTATACTGGTGTACAATTTCTGAATAAATGCAGGACGATTTTGATCTGTCATGCCATATTTTTTCATCATAGCGTAGGTATCTGCTGCTGCAAACTCATGGTTTCCTCTCATGTAAATGAGTCTTTTACCCTCATCGCCAAGTTGCTGTTGTATCTCAATGACGCGGTTAACTATTTGGACATCGCCGAAAGGCGGCTTAGGTGTTTCATCGGGTTTATAGTCAATTGAATCTCCGAGCATTATGCCGTAAACATCTTCACCCGCTTGGATACGTTCAACAAGTCGTGTTTGTTGCAGCCATTGATTAAAATCGTTCCAATGTGCATGTAAATCTGAGACAATGTAGACGGTGCCGTGATCTGGTAAGATGATAATATGTCCGTCACGTGTAAGTTGATTAGGATACTGCGAAATATGTTTAGGTTGTGCGGTTGCTATCATTGTGAAACAGAAAAGCAAAAACGTTGTGTGAATTAGAGTGCTATTCATTATTTTCCTCTCTAAAGAATGGGTCTATAGTTCCTTCTTGTTGTGCAAGTTTGTTGAGCTGTCGTCGCCTACGATTCCAGCAGACGAGATAAGTGAGAAGGAATAGTCCGCCGAGACCACCCCAAAAAACATAGGAACTGGACAAAAGCGCTGCCCAATGATAACGTTGCGGCAGCGATTTACGCCAAAGTTTATCAAAGGTATCCAGATTATAACCGAGAACTGCTCCAAAAGCAGCGTTGAGATTCATGCCAGTATGCAGTTTATCAATAACTGCCCATAGTACTTCAATTCCATTGACTTCAACGAACCAACGCAGTGCGTCCTGGCTTTGAGCATACGCCAAATCCGCGCCTTTTGATGAAACCGGGAATTTTTTTGCTAATTTGTGGAGCGGCATGATGGAATTTGTGAAAACGTTTCTCAGCAAAGTTTCGTGGCGCCCCGGTACCCATTCTTTTGAGAAGTGGATTGCTATGCCTTCCACAAACCATAACGGAATTCCTTTGACCGATTTTCGTGTATATTGTCCAAAAAGGACATGTGCTATTTCGTGGCGTAGCACTTGCGCTAACTGTAGTTCTGCTGCCCTTATCTGGGAAGGATTTTGGATGATGATGCGACGACTCAACGGAAACGCACATCCAACCGCCCAATCCTGAATCGGCGCGTGAACAGAAGCTTGAAAATCTTTTTGGGTATCACAAACCTGAATTTTAATTGTTTCATCCGAAATGTGCCGTGTTATCCGTGGCAATTGAGCGTAAAAATCTTCAGCAATCCGAAGAATCGACGCTGGATCCACTGTGTTTTCTCGGTAATAAACGCGAAAATGTGGGCTTTCTAAGGATTCCCACGAGGCAGTTGCAGATAATATGGGTAAAAACAGTAAGAGAAAAACAAAACTTTTTATCTGGAACATCGGACATTTCCATCTACGGGTCTACGACAGTGCCCATAAATAGCACCGTTCCTGTTTCATTATCGCGAATTGCAAAGAAAAATGGTCGGTCAACAGTGAATTGTGGTGGCAGACTGGTTTTCACGATACCAACAACAGTTACAGCGGCAGCTTCTGTGCCTTCTTCGTTAACTTCAATGAAAGTTTTATGGGAAACTTTATCAATATACAGGTTTTGCCCTAAATCCTCTAAAGATGCCATACGACTAAAATCTGCTCGATTTGCATCAAAGGCTATACCCATACCGAGTGCTATCAGTGCATCGTTAAGTTCTTTTGTTCCATATTCCAATTTGAATTTAGGCATTCTGAGTGAGATTTCCTGTGCGCGAAACTGTGACATCCAATTTTCCCAATTTTCTGGGTTCAAAGTTCCTAAAAAGGTGTTCAAGTTGGAATCGCGGGCGGGAAGGAAGATATACATACTTATCCGCCCGTCACCATAAGGCAGGTTAACGGCTTGGAAAGCATCTCCATAGTAGTGTGAGTAGCGTCCTGATCGAAACATCATCGGAACCTGCTTGTTGCTACCATTTGCAAGATGGAACGTCCCGTCGCGCGTGTTGGCGGGGTCAAATTCTGTTTGCCACGATCCTTTGAAATAGATGGCATTAATTAAGAATAAAACCGCATTTGCGTTTATTTCATCAAGAATTTTTGGAATCTTGCCGTTTGTCCTATCATTTACCCACTGATTAATTGTTGTTAATGTACTTGGCACCAAAAAATCAAGGACAGAGATTTCAGCGTTGAAAAATTGGGTATTGCGCTGCAGGAAATTGGGGTTGAATGAAATCCCTTCGTTTCCCCAAAGTGAGTTCGCAATTGTGAGTGTGACTTTCGGGTCTGATGTCCGAAGTACCTGTTGTAGTTGCGCGTAACTTGAATTGATGGAATCAGTGGTTATGCCTTGTAGTTGTAGCGTCCCAATCATCGTCTGCTCTGTTTCGCCAGCTGCGCCGTTTAACGTCATTGTCAAGGCAACGGAAACGCTGAACGGAGAGATAAAAATATTCTGATCCTGTTCAGTTTTCCGAATTTCATTGAATAGGTTAAAACCAAATTGGGTGTTAGCCGTAACAACATCTGGATCAATAGGACCAGACAAAGCGATATTATTTTGAAGAGCCATATCGCGCTCGCAGCCATTAAACACAAATAGGACTAATCCACATATCACAAGGATAATGCTTGATTTGTAGAGGGTTTGTACCCCTATCTTGATCATAAATGTTCTCTCATTTTATTAGTAAAGATGCGCTACAGCGTTACCGTAACCGTTATAGATTAACGTAGGGTGTCTCTCCCTTGAGCCAATCATCCATTCAGTAGCTTGCGACCAGCGCGGATGCGGAACGTTTGGATTAACATTTGCCTCAAAACCGTATTCTCTGGGAAGTATAATGTTCCAAAAGGTTCGCGGTTTCTTATCGGTTAGTTCTATACTGACAATGGATTTGATACTCTTAAACCCATATTTCCACGGCACAATTAGCCGAATAGGCGCGCCGTGCTGCGGCGGCAGAATATGTCCATAAATACCGACAACCAACAGTGTTAGATCATTCATCGCTTCTGCAAGTGTTAATCCTTCAACGTAAGGCCACGGCAGGCGGAAATTATTTTGATGCGGTGCCACATCAGGATCCATAAATGTGGTCATCCTCACGTATTTCGCATCAGATTTCGGTTGGACTTTTTCAAGCAGCGCTTTCATCGGAAAACCGATCCAGGGCACCACCATTGCCCATGTTTCAACACACCGAAAACGATAGATACGTTCTTCAAGCGGCATCTGTTTGATTAAGTCATCTACATCTAAAGTCATCGGTTTTTCAACGAGTCCGGATATTTCAATTTCCCAGGGACGCGTTTTAAACTTTTCAACTCGTTTCCAAACGGTGCTTTTCGAACTTGTGAACTCATAGAAGTTGTTGTAGGTCGCCGCGACAATTTCGTCAGTTTGTTTCCGTGTGACGGTAAATTCTTCGTTCTTTTTAGCGTCAAGCGGCTGTGTTTGATAAGGTTTAAGTTGTTTCGCAACCTTGCTATCCTGTGCGCAAGCACTTGAACCGAAAAGCGACAATGCTCCAGCACCTGCTATACCCAATTCTTTGATAAACTTTCTACGGTTAATATAAACTGATTCAGGTGTTACTTGATTTTCTGGGATTTCCCATCCCTTAGGGATTTTTATGTTTGCCATGGGAATCTCCTATATGGTGAGTTCTGAGTATTTGCAATTTCATTGTTTTTATTTTTCCTATACAAATTATACAGATTTTTTGTTTGAAGTGCAATGCTTTTTGTGGAAGTGTAATACCAAACAAATTAACGCGATAATTTGGTATAGTAAAGCATATAATTACTTGGACATTTCTGTCCCATAACCTGTTATAGTAAATTATGTAAATAAGTTTACATATATTCTGTAGGAGCGATCTCCGAATCGCGACGAAACCACTAATAGTCGGGAATCGGAGTTCCCTCCTACAGCTGATATGTAAAGTTAATTGTAAAATCCACTATAGGTTGTGCAGAAACGGAGCAGCAAGCACAACCTAATAACGTGAGCTTGAAAAAGTTTTCACCCGCAGCGTTCTCTGTTATTTTTCGCAAAAAATGGCACAACCTAACAGGTTATGCTACAAAAACACTGCTTTTTTTATCCAAAAAGTGTTTAGAGCAAACTCACATTTTTATTATCAAACTCACGTCATTATAGTAAACTTTAGAATTAATTGAACATTGTGAGCAGTTCGGTCAGAAAATCGAAACTAACGCAGACGCTGTCCCATAACCTGTTAGGTTGTGTTCCGTTTCTGCACAACCTAACAGGTTATGCTACAAAATGTCTCTTTAATTCGAAATGTCACCATATAGGGGCGAACATTGAAAAATAGGTTAGGTGTAATCCAATCTTTAGTGTGTCTAATCGTAATCAGCAGTTTCGTCGGGTGCGATTCTCCAAACGCCAAGAAACAACCTTACGAAACACTCGTTTTTAACGTTGATGAAACGCTACTTGAGCCTGTGTTAACGGATACAGACCTCAAGATCAAGATGGCATCACCCAAAAATTGGAAAAGGATTGACGATTCAATGTTCGTGCAAGTCGTCAACAAATTGGACTCCCAACTCACGGAGGACATCAAGTTGGCTCCACGATGGATATTTTTAAATGAAGGCTCGCGTGCAATGTGTGTCGTGTCAAAATTAGATGGTGTAGGTATTGCACCAAACGAAACTTTATTTAACGACCTTACAACTGCTTACCGGAAACGTTTTCCAAACGCTACGGTTGAGCAAACTATTTTTTTGAAAGATGTATTTCGTATTCATCAATTGATGGTTGTTGCTGCCGATTTTGTACTTATCAAACTGATATGTGATGCACCCGAAACACTTGTTTTTGAGGTTGACTACCGTATTCCCAGAGATGTTTACCAAATTGAACTGAAAGCAATTGAATCATCAATTGGATCTATCAATCTAATCAATAACAGTCGGTAGATGTGCTTTAGAAGTCCGTTACCGAAAGGAGATATTATGTTTACAAAAGTTTCTGCTATCCTACTTATCGTAGGGATATTATTTGTTATTGGCTGTGCCGCACATATCCACAAAGTTGGGAATGGCGCGCAAGGGAATGAAACTATGGAAGCACGTCAATGGTATGTTTTGTGGGGGTTAGTTCCGATTAACAATGTTGACACAAATATGATGGCGGGGCAACCCACCGATTATGAAATCACGACTCAAATCACAGTACTTGATTTTATAATCAACGTGTTTACCAGTGCCGTTACAGTCTATTCTCGAACGGTGACCGTTCAGAAATAACCGGTAACAGCTTCTAAAATGTTTGGGCAAATCAAGTGTCACTTTCATTTTGATGTTTGCTTTGCCCTTTGTTATAGCTATCTACCCACAAGAGAAATTAATGTCCATCCTGCAAACGGGACGTTTCCGCTCCTTTCAAAGATTACTCCCAGACTTTAACATCAGTTACAGTGTGCATCTCCGTCCTTACGTGTGTCTTATTGCGATCTCAGCATTCTCCCTTGCAGTCGGATTAGGCATTGCACTTCAGAACTATCTCGTATTTGAATTCCATGACAATTCAGGTGTAGTGGGTCGGATAAGTGTTGACGAGTACCCGAAGCAACAAGAATTTTTCTACTACCTACTTGCGCTAATCGGAATCCCCGCTGCTATTTGGCTTTATTGGTTCGGGTGGTTTACCTATTCAAATTGGGCTGCCCAGGCAACTAACCAACCGATATATCGCGTGTTGAAACTGAATGCGCTTGCTTCAGTCCCTTTATGGTTGAGTTGGCTACAGATTTTTAACTTCGATCAAGCTGGATTTTTGGGATTAACGCTGCCAATAGGATTAACGCTCTTATTTAAATTGGTGCTATTCAATCTTAAATATCAACCTATTGAAGGCAAAGACGGTCCTGTTTCATCAGAACCTCTTACGCTTCAAAGTGGTAAAATCTTCGCAATGCCAAGAGGTTTGCGCTTATTGCGCCGTGGCTGTCAATACATTCTCATTCCCATTTTTATCTACCTGCTTATGTATAATGGCAATATCAATGGTGGCATTGATATGTTTCATGAAGGTGAACGGTTAGCACCTTTGAATGAAATGCTTCATGGTGGTGTCGTCTTCCGCGATGTCTATGTGCAACATGGGCTTTTTCAGAATGCATATTTAGCATGGGTCGGCAGTAAAATCTTTGAACCGACACTGATGGGGGTGCGCGCTATGGAGCGTGTCTTAGCACCACTCGGTTATATTGCATTATACCTACTCGGTCTACAGGTATTCCGTGGACGATTTGTAACCGCTTTTGTCTGCTTCCTTATCGCTTCTGGTAACAATTTTTATGTATCCCCAAGACATTGCCTTGGTCTACTCAGTTTTGCTTGTGTTGCTAACTATCTAATATACCATAGAGAAAAAGGACTTTTCATCAGTTGGAATCGCATTCCGCATGATAAACGGATTTGGATATTATATCTATTTCGGTTCGGTTGGAAACTGGTTCTGGCAGGGTTTTTCACCAGTTTAGCATTTTGGTATAGCACGGAAGTTGGGTTGTATACGCTTGGAGCTATCGGTCTTTTTCTGTTGATTTACAGTGGACAACGCAGAATTCAACTGCACCTACGACATTTACCGTTAGCGGGTTATTGTTGTGGACTTCTGTTAGGTTTTCTGCCAGTGGCGATCTATTTTCTGTCCCACGGTGCGTTGGACGATGCAATCTGGAATTCATATATTCAGTGCAAATACCAGCTTGCCACATGGGGGCTCAAATTTCCGTCCTTATCTGCGACGCTCGCTATCATTTCTGAACAAGGATGGCAGGCATTTTTTCTAAGCACAGGATTTCGCTGGTATTTACCAATCTGTGTCTTTATGGTTACAGCGGCGTATCTGACTTATCGTCGATTATGTAGAACTAACATTTCTCCAGACGATGCGCTGAAACTTCTACTTCTGTTGCTTGGCGGAATTGCATTTTTTAGAACTGCTCTTGGCAGATCAGATGGTGGACATTTGAATTTTGGTGCTACCTTCTTATGGTTGCTCTGCCTGTTTCCGATAGACAGAGGTATATCTGGAATATTCAACACCCTTTTTGGAGGAGAATCTGGCGAAGGTCTTCGGGCACGTCTTTCTCTATTGACAGATAGGGCGCGCTGGCGCCGTGTGTTGAAAGCAGCATGGATGGTCATACCTTTAGCAATGTTTGTCTGGTATGTAGGTGAAGTGCATCACCCTCTTACAAGATTTTCGGAAAGATGGGAGCGATTACGTCAGAATCCGTTTGATCGGAGTCTTGTTGCGGAAGAATTGGAACGGGCAGGACAGGTGGACATTCCAGATAATCAGGTTGAACAAATTCAAAAAGTTGTCGCTTACATCAAAGAAAACACTGCTCCGAATGAAAAGATTTTCGATTTTACGAGTCAAGGTGCTTATTTTTTCTTTGCGAACCGACCAAGTGTTACCCGATTTCACATGGTCTCTTATGCCGCAACGCCTGGGATGCAGCGTGAGGTTATCTCGGCACTTGAAAACGATCAAACACGTTTGGTAATTTTTAAGACGGGGGGATGGTTTGATAGGGTTGACGGTATTCCTGTTGAGGAACGTCATCCGCTTATTGCAAAATACTTGGAAGATAACTATGAGCTCGCGATTGATATTAACAACACAGAGATTTTGTTGCGAAAATGAGATTAATGGGACACTTCTGTAGCGCAAACTGTTAGTTTGCGTCTATAGAGTACAAACTAAATGTGAATTAATTTATTAATTTATTAATTCGGTCCTTTTCGGTCCACACGAAACACGCGTACCCTGCTGCTGGCGAGGTTTCCTAACCTCGCCAATGTCCGGGTAATTGTGGTTTTTACTATAAGATCGCGTTAAGTCATGTTGACCAAAACTTCGATATCTTATATAATAATACGTATGGGAATTGAAGTTTCTTTAACCGTGGTTACGCTACCACCTGCGTTGGTAAACTCTCAAAACAGATTCGCAACGAAGGATACCGTTGTATCCTCTACACCGATTTATGCAACCCAAATTCTAATGCGATCTACCGTAGAATCGGCTACTGTGCTGTAGCCGAGGCAATTCAATATCGATTTGCGTAAGCATTGATCAACTGCTTTATTTTTTTTAACTGGATAAGGACAAACTATGAAACTTTTTGTGCCAGGACGTATCTGCTTGTTTGGTGAACACAGCGATTGGGCAGGAGGGTATCGACGAACTAACGCCGAGCTTGAGAAAGGTTATACCTTAATTACGAATACGAACCAAGGAGTCTACGCTGAAGTACAACCGCATCCTACAAACCTCATCCTGAAAACAACACTCAGTGATGGCACACGTCACGGTCCTTATACGTTGCCTATGGAACCGGCAGCGTTGCTTGCTGAAGCGGAGAAAGGCAGTTTTTTCAGTTATGCTGCGGGGGTGGCTTATCAGATACTCACCAATTACCGCGTTCAAGGATTAGAAATTGATAACTATCTGACGGATTTACCAGTGAAAAAAGGGCTTTCTTCCAGTGCAGCTATTTGTGTTTTGGTTGCCCGTGCCTTCAACCGGATATACGACTTGAAAATGACGACGCGCGGAGAAATGGAATGCGCCTACCAAGGTGAGATTAAGACCCCATCTCGTTGCGGGAGAATGGATCAAGGTTGCGCATATCAACATCCTATTCTTATGAGTTTTGATGGTGAAAATATTGAGGTTCGCGAATTTAGTGTGCCAACGAATCTGTACATGGTAATTGTAGACTTAGGAGCAGGTAAAGATACACGACTAATATTAAATCAGTTACATCACTGTTACCCGTTTGCCGAAAATGAACTTCAAGAAAACGTGCAGCGCTATCTCGGCCCCTTAAGTAAAAAAATCACCGATTTAGCTCATGACGCGCTTCGCCAGGGCGATGCTGAGGCAATTGGAAAGTTGATGACACGCGCACAACAGGAATTTGATGAACATCTGATACCCGCCTGCCCATCGCAATTGACCGCCCCTGTCCTTCACAAAGTCTTAAATTATGAACCGATTCAACCCTATATTTGGGGTGGTAAGGGAGTCGGGTCTCAAGGTGACGGTTCAGCACAATTCATTGTCAAAGATAAAGAGAGTCAAAGCCGCGTCATTGAAATCATTGAAAGAGACCTACAGATGTCTTGTCTTAAATTAGTGATTGAAGCAAGCAGACATGTGCGTAAGGCTGTTATCCCCGCAGCAGGTTTTGGTACTAGACTCTTTCCCGCTTCAAAATCAATAAAGAAGGAACTTTTTCCTATTATTGACCGTGCCGGACGTGCAAAACCGGCAATTATGGCAATCGTTGAAGAGGCTGTCAACGCGGGGATTGAAGAAGTATGTCTGATTGTGCAGAGCGGAGATATTGAGTTATTTGAATCCTTCTTTAAAACACGCCCTCGTATTGAACACTACAACAAACTCAGCAAAGAAAATAAGGCGTATTGCGATTATTTAGTAGAATTAGGCAGCCGAATTTCACTGGTCACACAAGATGTTCAGGAAGGGTTTGGACATGCGGTCTACTGCGCTCGAGACTGGGTCGGCAATGAACCTTTTCTGTTAATGTTAGGGGACCATCTCTACGGTTCAGATGAACCAGACTCGTGTGCAAAACAGGTTTTAACTGCTTATGAAAAAGTCGGTCACAGTGTAGTCGGCTTAAAAGAAACACCGATTGCGGAACTTTCTAACTTCGGATGTGTTACGGGGGTATGGCAAGAAGACCAGTCCATGTTGTCTGTAACAGAGTTTTACGAAAAACCTGATCCTGAATATGCAAGAGAATATCTACATGTTGATGGGATGGATGCTGACAGTTTTCTTACTGTTTTTGGTATCTACGTGATAGAACCACAGATTTTTGGGTTTCTTGAGCAGAATATTGAGCACAACTTCCGTGAACGAGGCGAATTTCAACTCACCTCTTGTTTGGATGAATTACGAAAGACAGATGGGTTTTCTGGTTATGTTGTGAAGGGACGGCGATTTGACATCGGTCTTCCAGAAGAATATCGACAAACGGTGATTGATTTTAGAAATGCATAAATAACCTAAGTTGCCACATAGTAGCACAATCTTCCAGATTGTGTCAAAACGGGCAGGGTTATTTAGTTTTAAGAGTTTTCCGTTATTGAGATTTACTCAAAGTTAATACCCCAGGCCGGTAGGTGAGGTTTCTAACCAATGCAGAATACGCGTGTGGTCCTCTGCATTGATTAAAAACCGCACCTACCATTCTGAGGTATAGCAGGTGTTAAAAATTCGTCCGAAAAACCGAAAACTAAATAACCCTAAACATAAAATAAATTATTTGACATTCAAGACTAATTGTAGTATCATGTTTAATTGAGTAATTACATTTCCATTTTCTTTTTACAATTTTTGGCAAAATGGGCATAAAACTTTGCCCACAAGGAGTCATACAGATATTATGCCAAACGCATTATTCGTTTATCCTGAGTTCCCGCCATCTTATTGGGGTTTTAAATACGCCTTAGACTTCCTCGGTAAAAAATCATCAATGCCCCCGCTCGGATTATTGACAATTGCTGGGATGTTTCCTAATAATTACAACCTAAAAGTCGTTGATATGAACATTGAACCGTTGACAGATGCACATCTCGACTGGGCAGATATGGTGTTGACATCAACGATGATCGTGCAAAAAGCATCGCTATATGACGTTGCCCAGCGATGTAATCGCGCTAACATTCCAATCATTGCAGGCGGCCCCCATCCCACATCTTACTACGATAACATCAAAGAAGAATGCGATGGCACAGTCAACCATTTCCTGTTTGGCGAAGTTGAAGAGATTTTTGAAGACTTTTTGACAGATTTTGAGAGTGGAACAGCAGAAGAAGTATATCGTGAAAAGCGAAAACCGGATATTACAAAAACACCACCTCCCCGATACGACCTCATTGATATAAATGCTTACGGGTCAATGGCGCTCCAATTTTCTCGTGGATGCCCATTCAATTGCGAATTTTGCGATATTACTAAGTTATTCGGACGCGTGCCACGTACCAAAAGCAACGAACAGATGCTTGCTGAATTTGAGATGCTTTACAAACTCGGTTGGAAAGGTGCCATGTTTGTTGTGGATGACAACTTTATCGGCAATAAACGCGATGCAATGCGTTTACTACCGGCAGTCAAAGAGTGGCAGGAAGAGCGCGATTTTCCGTTTGCACTCTATACCGAAGCGAGTGTAAACCTTGTTGAAATCCCTGATATGCTGGATGCAATGAGTACTGCAGGGTTCAATATGGTATTTCTCGGTATTGAATCCCCCAATGAAGAAGCACTGATAACAACTTCCAAAGGACAAAACACAAGTAAAGAAGAAGACGCTGGGAGCTATCTGTTGCAGGCTGTCAGGAAAATTCAGCAAAAAGGAATGGAGGTCACTGGTGGGTTTATTATCGGTCTTGATGGGGATACCGAATTTGACTCACACATCAATTTCATTCAGGAAGCGGGAATCCCCATGGCGATGGCAGGGTTGTTGACTGCTCTAAAAGAAACAGACCTTTGGCACCGATTGAAGCAGGAAGACCGATTGCTTATAGAGTCAAGTGGTAACAATACAGATATGACCCTGAATTTTGTCCCCGAAATGCCACGCGAGAAACTTATTGATGAATATCGGCGCGTCATATCAACGCTTTACGATCCGACTTTAAAAAACTATTTTGCACGTTGCTATAAAATGCTGCAACACATGCCATATACTCCACATAACGTTAGGAGTATCCAAAAAGCAGAAGTCCGCGCATTTTTCCGATCAATTCAACTGCAAATGTTCTCCAAACAGGGATTGGAATATGCCAAATTTCTGATGAAAGTACTTAAAAACCATCGCAGAATGTTCCCAGAAGCCGTCCGATTAGCCGTCATGGGATACCACCTGGAAAAAATTACACGCCATACTGTTGCAGTCGAAGATTTTAGAACGTTTTTGTCAGGAGAAATGGATTCGTTTAAAGCAAAAATTTCGCAATTTGCACATGCACAAGATGACCGAATGCATGAAATTCAAAAATATACAAAACGACTTTTCGCGAGAGTAAAGACAGAATACGAATCTATCCACAAAGATTTTCGATACGCTGCCCACAGTGCCCTTGAAAATTTCCAAAATTCTATGTTTAAGGAATACTTAGAGGCAGAATTGACTGCTTTCAAGGAAGCAGTTGCTGCTTTCGCGAAAGCGCAAAGTGAACGGCTGGGGGAGTTACAGGCATATCTCAGCAAACTCTTTGCCCGTGTCCATGCGCAACAGGCACAACTCCACGATGATTTCAAGCAGAACGTTCAGGAAACTTTTGACGCATTTCAAGAATCGGTCACTCGACATTTAGAGCAGCTCTTCGGTTTTATGCCAGTCCAAATTGAAGAATTGCAGCAAAACTGATGGCAATCATTTATCGTTATGGTGCCTATTCAGATAGAGAATCTCTTTTTTACCTATCCAAGTCGTGAAACACCTACACTTCACGGCATCAATGCCGAGATTTTCCCCGGCGATTTCCTACTACTAACCGGACCAACAGGTTGTGGAAAAACAACGTTACTACGAACCATGAACGGTTTGATTCCGCACGCTTCTGCCGGCACACTGACGGGTACTGTCCGTGTTAATGACAAAGATGTTGCCTCTCAATCGCTCGCCTCAACATGCCAGCAAGTTGCACTTCTCTTCCAAAATCCTGACGATCAACTTTTTTGCACGCTGGTAGAAGATGAAATCGCTTTTGGACTTGAAAACCTTTGCTTTCCGCCTGAAGAGATCAAAGGACGGATTACTTTAGCATTAGAACAGGTGGGTTTGACAGGTTTTGAGGGGAGGCGAACCGCAGAACTTTCAGGTGGCGAAAAGCAGCGGGTTGCTCTCGCCTCTATCTGCGCCATGCAACCGCAAGTCCTGCTCCTTGACGAACCGACAAGCCATCTTGACCCACGCGCCACACGCGATATCCTTAACATCGTCAAACAACTCAACGTTGAAATCGGGATTACAGTTATCTTAGCAACACATCAAGTCAAAGAGGTTGCACCATTATGCAATCGCGTCTGGCTCATGCACGAAGGACAACTCTGTTTAGATTTGCCGAAAACAGATGCATTTCAAGACACATCAGTTTTTAGCCGTTTAGGTGTGGAGGTGCCAGAGACTGAGAACCCACCAAGTCCCATCAAGCGAAAACCTTCTCCCAACCCAACGCCACACCCTCCGCTCCTTAACGTCAAAGATATTAGTTTTTGTTATCCAAACAGCGATAAGAATGTAGTCCAGACCATCTCTTGTGAAGTGTCGCGCGGAGAAATAATCGCGATTATGGGCGCAAACGGGTCCGGCAAAACAACGCTCCTCCATCTGATGGGCGGGTTGCTTCAACCTTCATCCGGGCAAGTTATTATTGATGGAAAAACGACTAAACGGAGAAAGCTCCATCAGTTAGCGGGAAAAGTGGGGATTGTCTTTCAGAATCCTGATCTGTTGCTACAGGCAGAAACCGTCAAGAGTGAAGTTGCATTCGGTCCCAAGAACTTGAAGTTGAAACCTGACATTCTCCAAACCGTAGTGACCGATACTTTAGCACAATTCAAGTTAACAGATTTTGCCGAAGAACCACCGTACTCACTGTCACGCGGGCAACGGCAACGTGTCGCTGTTGCTGCAACCTTTTCGCTGCACCCCGACATATTTCTGCTTGATGAACCGACAACAGGTCAAGATGCGCAACATCTTCAGCTTATGATGGACGAACTCTGCAATCAAATCCGACAAGAAAACAAAACGCTCATTTTTGCAACGCATAACACAGAACTCACTTTGAAATATGCAGATCGCGTTCTGTTGATGCACGAAGGAGAATTAATCTTTGATGGCACACCCGATACTGCCTTTGCTGATCCGACACTCCTGCAGCTGACATCGTTACTTTTAAAAGAAAACGATGCATCCAATTAGAAGGTTTTCACATGCAAGTTAAACGTGTATTCTTGCTGATAACATTTTTATTAAGTTTTTTTCCTCCTATTTTTGCTCAGGAAGTGATACAGGAACCTCCTATTGTAAGGCTAATCTACTTTCTCCCAAACGACCGTGTGGCTCAGCAAGACATAGATGCTAAGATGGATACATTGATAAAAAATGTACAGCAGTTTTACGCTGATGAAATGGAGAGACACGGTTTTGGCAGAAAAACATTTAGGTTTGAAACAGATTCGACTGGGAAGACTGTGGTCCACCGCGTGAATGGAAAGTTCAACGATGCACACTATCATAACCCATCAAGTGTAGTGTGGGAAGAAATTGATGAACAGTTTGATACATCTAAGAACAAGAACATCTATTTGACTGCGTTAGATATCAGTACTGAACGCCTTGACACTCAACGGTGTGGTAGTGCCTATCTTGGCATAGGTAAATACTCTTATAAGAAGGCTCTCATTCCAGCCTCTGGTGTTTGTTTCAACTTGAAAGTGACTGCCCATGAACTCGGACACGCATTTGGATTACCACATGATTTTCGTAATGATGCTTACATGATGTCTTATGGCAAAGAGCAAGTCCAATTGTCGCACTGTACCGCCGAATGGTTGGATGTTCATCCCGCCTTTAATTTAGCACAATTTTCAACTGACAACCCTACAACGTATGATCTTCTTGCCGCCATTGTATATCCCCCGAATGATATTCGCCTCCGTTTTAAAATAACCGATGCCGATATACTTCATCAAGCACGATTGTTGATTAGAACAAACGCATCGGATCCGACTGACGGTCTAAAATTGCATAGTTGTAAATCTTTAAACAGCGAAAGCAGCACTATCGAATTCATCATAACCGAATTAACCACAAGACGTGAAGTTTTTGCAAGACTTCTTGGAATAGATATCAACGGCAACTCTACGCAAGATTTTTTTTCAATTTGGGGAGATGATTTAGTGCTGGTTGATGTGGATGATGATGGTGTAGTTGATATAGATGATACGGTACCAGAGATTCTTGAGAAAGTATCTGGTGATAACCAATACGACTTCCCCGATGCAAAGTTGCCCGCGCCGTTTGTTGTGCAAGTAAGAGATTTGAACGGTAGTTATGTGCGTCAAGGCGTTCCTGTTAAGTTCGTTGTCATTGAAGGTGGAGGGAAGCTCAACACAATCACCGCTATAACCGATGCTGAAGGAAAAGCAGAGACAACACTTACCCTTGGAGAGCGCCCAGGAACAAACACCGTTGAGGTATCAGTCACATGGATCCGAGAGGCAGTAACCTTCAACGCTGTGGCAAATCCAGCGAACATCCCCGATCCGAATCTCCGTGCTGCCATTAATAGCGCGTTCAATAGGACAGCAGAATACCTGATAGCTCCTGCTGATATGAAGGCTTTAACTCGTCTTGTCGGAGAAAACACCAACATTAGTGATTTGACCGGACTTGAGCTTGCGCTCAATTTAACCGAACTACATCTCGGCAACAACACTGTATCGGACATTACTATTTTAGCATACTTAACAAAACTGACAACCTTAAATCTTGAGGGGAACACAATTTCCGATATATCACCACTTGAGCGGAATACTGGATTAGGTCGAGGAGATGTTGTAACTCTGAGAAACAATCCTTTGAATGAGTCAGCATTGGCAAACATTTCAGCCCTTCAGAGCAGAGGCGTAACAGTTGAATTTCACTATGACGATATTTCGGGCGCGGTGCCAAAAAAGACAGCACTTCTACCTAACTTCCCAAATCCGTTCGATTATGAAATAGGAACAACATCAATTCCCTACCATCTTTCCAATGATGCTGAGGTGATAATCACGATTTTTGATACAACAGGTATGGTGGTGCGGCGTTTAGAGTTGGAACATCAAACAGCAGGGTATTATACCAATCGGAACCGTGCGGCGTATTGGGATGGCAGAAACGCACAAGGTGAACGCGTTGCAAGCGGCATCTATTTCTATACCCTCACTGCTGGCGATTTCACATCAACGCGGAAGATGTTGATAAGGAAATAGTATCAAATGACTGGACACACCCCCAAACTGGAATCCCGCACAAAAATACTTATCATGATGATTTGCGGATGCCTTGTCATTTTGCTGGATAGTCCAACCGCTTTGCTGACATGTTTCCTTGCCAGTCTTGTGCTAATCGCTATTGCAAAGCCGACCTTAAGACAAATCCGATTGCTACTCATCTTCCTCTTTTTTACAACGTGGGGCTTGATTTACAGTCAAGGAATGTTTTACAACGCATTTCCACGCACGGTCCTGATAACGCTTGTTCCAGCGGAGTTTCCGTTTATTGGCGAGTGGACAGGCGGCATCAAAATCTACCGCGAAGGACTATTTCACGGTATAATTCAATCTCTGCGGTTTAATACCACGCTTGTGATCGGTTGCTATATTGTGTGGAGCACCCAACCTCGCGATCTACTCATCGCGTTGGGACAATTGCGTGTGCCGGGCGCACTTGCATTTATGGTAACGACAGCATTACATTTTATTCCTGTGATTGCAAGTGAAACCACTGCGGTTATCCGGTCTCAACGATTGCGCGGATTCCGCTACTTACAAATCAATTTGTTTGCTACTGTGCAAGGTGTTATCAACAGTTTCCGACCTATACTTGCAGGTAACATTCGGCATGCAGCTAATCTTGGCGAATCAGTTGAAAGCCGCGGGTTTTCTCCTGATACAGCAACACAACGAACATCTTTACGCACTTCACAGATGGGGAAGTGGGATTACTGTTTGCTTACGGTGCTATTTGTATGTCTGATTTGCGTCATCGGTTTAAAAGTTATCTATTTCTGTTATGCAAATGGTATCTATTACGGGTCGTGGTTGAGAGGTGTATATACCTTTACCCGCGAGGTGCTGTGAGAAACAAACCGTAGATTATAATCCGACCCTCAATTACCTGGACATTGGCGAGGTTAGGAAACCTCGCCAGCGTGATGGTGTCCGGATTGTTGTTATTGAAATGTCCACATATTTTCGGATTGGACTATAAAATTCACTAAAAACATGCTACACACAAATAAAACAGATAGCAACATAGTTAACGACAGTTTTGCCAAAGCATATCTTACTGATACTGAAAAGGGCGATGAGATGCTGGACAGGTCGGGGAAGGTTAACCCGCACTGGCAATCGTTTATTCACGCACTTAGCACGCTCGGTCTTGAAGAGATGGCCACTCGACACAAGGATGCAGTACGCCTGCTTCGGGAAAACGGTGTCACATACCTCGTGCATGGTCAAAAACAGGGACATCGTCCATGGGAATTAGACCCTATTCCTCTGATAATCTCAAACACGGACTGGGAATCCATCTCGGCGGGGCTTACGCAGCGAGCTGAACTTTTTAATCTGATTTTGAAGGACCTGTATGGAGAAAGAAGGTTAATCAAAGACGGATTGGTCCCCCCTGAAGTCGTCTATACACACGCTGGATTTTTGCGTCCTTGTAAGGAGTTGGTCCTGCAGGATGATAATCTCCTACTAACGTACGCTGCAGATTTGGTTAAAGATTCCAGTGGGAATTTATGGGTGCTGAATGATCGGACGCAAGCACCGTCAGGTGCTGGATACGCCCTTGAAAACCGGACTGTTTTGGCACGTACACTGCCACACCTTTTCGGTGAAGTTGGTGTTCACCGTCTCTCTTTCTTCTTCCGGACAATGCAGAATAGTTTAGCGGAACTTGCGCCACGTCAAAAAGACAATCCACACGTCGTTGTCCTGACACCTGGTCCCTACAATGAAACTTACTTTGAGCATGCTTACTTGGCGAGTTACCTCGGCTACACATTGGTCCAAGGCGATGATCTGACGGTGTTGGATGGACGTGTGTGGTTGAAATCACTTGATGGCTTACAACCCGTAGATATTATTTTACGCAGGGTAGACGATATATTCTGTGATCCATTGGAACTACGACAGGACTCACGGCTCGGTGTTGTCGGATTGTTGGAGGCAATCCGACAAGGCAACGTTGTTGTCGTAAATCCGCCTGGGAGCAGCGTTTTGGAAAATTCTGCTCTCATGTCGTTTCTGCCGAACATTGCCAAACAGCTGATCGGTGAAGAGTTACGTCTCCCCTCCGTAACGACATGGTGGTGCGGGCAACCGGAACACCGAGACTATGTGTTGTCAAATATCAAAAAATTAGTTATCAAACCGATTTATCGCCCGCCGAACACAAAGCCATTGTTTGGAACGAAACTCAGTTCTGCAGAACTTGACACACTCCTCGCTCAGATTAATGCCAAACCACATCTCTATGTTGGGCAGGAGGACATTGATTTTTCCACAACACCTTCTTTGATTGAAGGTAAACTTGAACCGCGCCGTGCGATCCTTCGTAGTTTCCTATTTGCCGAAAAAGACAGATACACTGTGATGCCGGGTGGACTTACCCGTTGTGAAGGTGAAGCAGGTGAATTAACGCTTACTATTCAAGACGGTGGCGTTAGTAAAGATACATGGGTTTTAGCACTTGAACCGGAACCACATATCAGTTTATGGCAGCATTCAAGAGGTGGGTCCACTGTTTCTGAAGACTCACAAGGGTTATCAAGTCGGTCCGCTGAAAACCTGTTTTGGGTAGGGCGCTATGCGGAACGCGCAGAAGGGCAGGCACGTCTGCTGAGGATTACATTAGACAAAATTAAGATAGGTTTGGAAGCTTCGCCTTTAGGACAACCTCTCCCTTCAGCAGTTTTCACAGAAATACACGGAGAAGAGTCAAGGAATGTATCAGAACTTGCTTATCTACGCAGCATGCTCCGATCATTGACCGGTTTAACCTCATCTCATCCGGAATTTGTTAGCAAAACCGGACAAGAGTTAGAAAGCGAATTGCTATTCATCATGCTTGATACAGAAAACAGTGGCAGCCTTGTGTCAATACTACAATCACTGGTAAGTGCTGCTTATGCTGTCCGTGATCGCTGGTCTACGGATACATGGCGTGTTATGAACAGCATTGAAAACTTATGTAACGCACTCGAAAAATATAACACTACCGACGAAAACTTACAATCACAAGACTCCTTCAGCGAATCTGATGGGCGCACGCTGCAACATATCCAAATGGAACTTGATCAGTTAATGATTTTTCTTGCAGCACTGAGCGGTCTTAACGCGGAAAGCATGACGCAAACAATGGGGTGGGTGAGTCTTGATATGGGGCGGCGCATTGAACGAGCATTACTTCTCATTGTGCTTTGTCGATCAAGTCTCGTGGCAGTGCAAGAAGAATGGATTGAGCATCTGCTGCTTGAATCCATACTTGCCGCCGCGGAAAGCCTAATTACCTATCGAAGCCGTTATCGATCTGCGTTACACCTGCCAACAGCACTTGAGATGTTACTTCTTGATGAAACTAACCCACGTTCGTTAGTCTATCAATTAAAACGGCTTCAGGAACAGATACGCGATCTGCCCCGGGAAAAGTCTGGCTACCGCCTTAGTGAGGAAGAACAATTAATATTAGAAGCATTAACACAGCTGCAACTTTCTAATACATTCCAGCTTGCACAACGGCCTGAACAAAGCACACAACGTCAAGGATTAGAAAAACTTTTGGTTCGACTTGCACAGATATTGATAGAAGTATCTGATGTTCTTACACAAACATATTTCAGTCATGTCCAAGGACCTCAACAGCTGGTTAGGACCGATCCTTCGTAGGTTTAGGCAATGTCAATAAACTATAAAATTACGCATAATACGCAGTACAGTTATAGCAGTCTTGTCAATCTCTGCCATAACGAAGCTCGGTTGACTCCACGCAGTTTTGCACAACAGATCTGCACACAAAGTGAATTTACAGTCGATCCAGAGCCTACAAGTTACCGTGAACGAAAAGATTTCTTTGGCAATACTGTTTGCTATTTCACCATTCAGCACCCCCATCAAGATTTAAGCGTTACAGTTACAAGTCATGTAGAGGTGAAAGAGTCCCAAATAGATATGGATATCGTGGAAAATATAGTATGGGAAACTGTTCAAGAGCGGTTACATACGGATCAGAACGCAGAGATTTTGGAGATACGACAGTACATCTTTGATTCGCCGATGATCCAAGAGATGCCTGAATTGCACGCTTATGCTGAGAGTTCCTTTGTTAAGGATCGTCCGCTGATTGAAGCAGTAGAAGATTTAATTAATCGTCTTTTTAAAGATTTTGCTTATGACCCAGGTTTTACTACGGTTGCCACACCGCTTGCAGAGGTGATAAAACACCGTCGGGGTGTGTGTCAAGATTTCGCACACCTCGGAATCGGGTGTTTACGTTCAATGGGTTTGGCAGCCCGATATGTCAGTGGGTACATTGAAACAGTAGCACAACCTAACCAAGAGCAGTTGATAGGCGCAGACGCATCACATGCGTGGTTTTCAGTATATCTGCCTGACATTGGTTGGATAGACTTTGATCCGACCAATAATCAAATCCCCACTAACCAACACATCACTGTTGCTTGGGGGCGAGATTACACAGACGTAGCACCGCTTAAAGGGGTTGTTTTTGGAAGTGGTACACATGAATTGTCTGTTTCAGTGGATTGCAGAACGGTTTAAGTTTTGGATAATTGCAAACGCGCAGAAATTGGCAATTGAAAGAGTTCTTCCCGTAACAAACGCGTAGAGAAAAACAAAACTTCAAGATTTTCGATTTCACCTGTTTTCGGGTTGAATCTTGCTATAATTTCATCCTCAAGTTCTTCGCTTTCCTGTTCAGGGTAAGGTTCACAAGTGTTTATATACAAAATATCTGTTTCGCGATTATATTGAAATGTCATATTTTCCTATTCCCTGATAGAAAGCGTTCCATTTCTGCTTATACTAACAAGCTGCTGTTGATCGGTTTGATCGCTGCCCCAGAATGCTAATTCCCATACAAAACCTTCTGGTGCTGGTATGTTGGACATGTGCCCCATCACCTTCACGTCCCATAATCGGATTTCTGGATCTCTCCCACCACTCGCAAGTATTTGACTATCAAGAGAGAACGCTAACGCATTTACCGAATCTGAATGTGCGGTAAAGGTTGAAAGAAGATGTTTACTGTCCAATTCCCATAACCGCACCGTGGTATCTGATCCGCCACTGGCAAGCAGTTTTCCATCAGAGGAGAATGCCAGGGACAAAACTAATCCATCATGCGCTGCAATAGAAGACAACTGCCGACCAGTTTCCAATTCCCATACTCTAATCTTACCGTCAACCCCGCCGCTGACAAGCGTATCTCCATCGGCTGAGAAGATTAAGGCTCTAATTCTGCTTGGATCAGCAGTTGATCCAGACAACAAACGTGCTGTCTCCTCATTCCACGCGATCAGTGGCACACCGTCTGGAGATGATGCCAATGCACTCACTAAACTTGACGATTCACCCGCGATCGTTGCTATTTCGTTTGCAGTATCTGTGTCCCATAATCGAAGGGTCCTGTCCTCACTTGCACTGGCGAGGGTGTGATTATCTGGTCCGAACGCCACTGCACGGACCCGGTCTAAATGTCCTGCAAGCATCGCGATTTGTGCGCTATTGGATAAATCGTATACCCAGATTCGATCGTCACCGCCCGCAGCAAGTCGTGATCCATCCGGTGAAAACGCGATATCAGTTATCTGTTTTTTATTGAGTCTTTCCTTAAAACTCGGTGGTAGTTCACATTGAGTGTTGCTGCTGAACAATTCATTATTATCCATTTTGTTTACTGTCCAAGGAAGTGTGCAAGATATTTGAATTTACAATTTATTAGGTCTTTCTGCAAGTATATCAAATATTTAACTGAAAGTCAACCTTGGGTGTGTAAAGTTTTTGTCACTTATCTGTCAGAATCGCGGATTATCGCGGATTGCGCAGAGGACGCGGATTTTAACACACTGTCCGATGAAGTGTTGGACTCGAATCAGCGTCCCGATGTCCTCATAGACAAACGATGCCCTTCTGCTGGCAGAAAAATCTGTCAGTATCATAGGCATAATCTGCGAAATCCGGGGAATGCCTAAATGGCATTGGTCCCGTTGATCTGGTGACAATCCGCGATTCAGACAACTGACAAAATATTTACACACCCGAAGGTAATAACCCTGTGAAGGTTGAATTTGGAGTCAATCTTTGATTTGACTAACTGTGTAAGTAGGTGTATAATTTGTGTAAATATGCTTTCTGAGTTGAAGTAATAATCCATAGATGATATAAAAATGACAAGGTAAAATCATGAAAAAAACAGTGCGAAATATCTTTTGTAGTCTAATTCTGCTAAATATCGTCTGGATGGGAAGTGCAGATGAAAGCGCTCTCAAAAATCCGGACGGTTCATGGAAATGGACCAACCGGCTCATCCATGAAACCAGCCCCTATCTACTGCTGCACGCGCATAATCCTGTTGAATGGTATCCTTGGAGTGATGAAGCATTAGAACGCGCGAAAAAAGAAAACAAACCTATTTTTCTCTCCGTTGGCTATTCCACGTGCTACTGGTGTCACGTAATGGAGCGGAAAGTCTTCTCAAATCCAGAAATTGCTGAGCAGATGAACAAAAACTTTATCAACATCAAAATTGATAGAGAGGAACGACCTGACTTAGACGAAATTTATATGACCGCAACACAGCTATTAATGCGACGTGGTGGGTGGCCAAACTCAGTTTTTCTTACGCCTGATTTGAAACCCTTCTTTGCTGGCACGTATTTTCCTCCAACAGATATGCCGAATATACCCGGCTTTCCAACAATTTTGACCGCAGTGCATGAGGCATGGGTAACGCGAGAAGCGGAAGTAATTGAATCGGCAAACAAGATCACACAAGTCATTGAAGGTGCAATAAGTACAGGATTTACCACTCTCACTGCTAAATCCCTTGAGCGTTCCCTTATCTCTGCCGCTGTTGCACACTTAAAAGCTAACTACAAACACGCTTATGGCGGATTTAGCGATGCGCCTAAATTTCCAAGTCCTGCGAATCTGGAATTTTTGTTGAAGGAATATGAACGCACTGCTGACGAATCGTTGATGAGAATGGTGACACGGACCTTAGATATGATGGCTTACGGTGGGATTTATGACCAAATCGGAGGCGGATTTCACAGATATTCAGTTGACGCGAAGTGGCTCGTGCCTCATTTTGAGAAGATGCTTTACGACAACGCGCAATTGGCGAAAATATATCTTCAAGTTTTCCAGTTAACAAAAAAACCGCAGTACCGCCGCATTGCTGAGGAGATATTCAGTTTTATTTTTCGTGAGATGACAGCACCTGAAGGCGGTTTCTATTCTGCGTTAGACGCGGAAACGGACGCAGAGGAGGGAAAATACTATGTTTGGACAGCAGATAAAGTTAAAAACGCTCTCCCTCAAAAAGATATCCAACAGTTCACCTCCGTTTACGGTGTGGATAAGGGGCCAAACTTTGAAGGCAAAAATGTTCTCTATGTGCCTAACGCCGCAGAATCGGAAGCCTCTCTCAAGTCTTTGAAATCTGCGCGAGAAACGCTTTTAGCAGCTCGGTTTGAACGCGAACGCCCACTGCTGGATACAAAGATCATTGTCAGTTGGAACGGCTTAATGATAGATGCACTTGCATACGGGTACGAAGTGCTTGGCGAAGAGCAGTATCTCACTGCTGCAGCAAAAGCTGCACAGTTTATTCTCAACACACTAAGAAAACCGAACGGTGAATTATGGCATACATACACCGCTGGCGTTACGAAGTACGATGCTTATCTTGATGATTACGCGTTTTTCACGCGTGGTTTGATCGGATTGCATAGTGCTACTGGGGAAGAACGTTGGCTACGTGAAGCGACAACCCTAACTGATAAGATGATTCAACTCTTTTGGGACGACAAAAATGGGGGGTTCTATTTTACTAAGGCAGATGCAAAGCAGCTGATTGTCCGCACCAAAAAACCTCACGATTCCGCAGTACCTTCTGGGAACGCAGTGGCAATCAACAACCTCTTAATGCTTGAGCCAAATTACCGAAACTATGCTAAGAAAACACTCCTTAGTTTTAGCCAAGCAATGGAAGTAACGCCCTCATCTTTTATGCACATGCTTTATGCGCTCAACGGGTACTTAAGTTTAGGTGAAAATCGTGATATGTCAACACAGCAAAGCAAGCAGGAACTTGACGGTCTAACGCAATCACTTTTAACGGCAACAGCAAAAGTTAAAACGCTCACTACGGGCAAACAATTTGACGTGGAAATTCAGGTTAAAATTGCGGCAGGTTGGCACATTAATGCAAATCCAGCAGGTCAGGATAACTTAATTCCGACTACTATCACTGTAGCAAAAGACGCTCCAGTTGAGATTTCTGAAATAAAGTATCCGAAAGGCAAATCGGTGCAATTTGGGTTTAGCACAGAATCTTTGAACGTTTATGAGAAAACGTTTACAATTCCTCTGAAGTTGAAACAGAAAGCGAATGCATCTATCAAGAAAAACGTTTCGATCATCTTAAAGCTCAATTATCAAGCTTGCAATGATACGGAGTGTTTGCTACCGCAGACACTGGACATCCCGTTGAAGTTGCAGTAGGTGCAAGACATCTTCAAATTCATGTGTTATACCATTTCTATATGATAATAGGGGCATTATCCATAGGTGTCAATTTAGTGCCAGGGTTATTTAGTTTTAAGAGTTTTCCGTTATTAAGGTGGACTCAAAGTTAATGCCCCAGGCCGGTAGGTGCGGTTTCTAACCGAACCCATAAGCGTCAATTTAGCGTGCATCCAGGCCCGGTAGGTTCGGTTTGTAATCGAACTGGACTGATCCCAGGCGAATCCTGGGTGTTTTGTTCAGCAGCACTGCTGAGTGGACAGGATAGGTGAAGGTTTCTGCGTCCGATCCGGTTCGGTTACAAACCGAACCTACCGGGCCTGGGGCATTTAGCGCATAATTCTTTTCTTAAATTGACGCTTATGGGGCGGCCTCCGAGCTGCCCATAAACGTCAATTTAGCGTTGATTTAATGATTTAAAGGTAGCAGGCACGCTCCGCGTGCTGTCCGCTTGACATTTTTGGGTGGACGGCAGACGGCACACGGCGTGTGCCTACTACTTTGCATACCGATTTATCGGAGTTGAAAA
>PYJA01000095.1:0-18486 GCA_003635185.1 Candidatus Poribacteria bacterium
TATCATATTGCAGAATTGCCTGAATAAAAATAGCTTCAGGTTTATGCTGAAGTGTTTTTAACTATCATTAATATGCATTGTGATTGGAGTGTCCCCTTTTCAGTCCCGTAGGGACGATATGTTTATCTTGTGTGTTTATTCTACACATATCGTCCCTACGGGACTAAAGAGGGTTCCAAGACGTTTATCTATAAACATATCGTCCCTACGGGACTAAAGAAAACCCAGAAAAGTTAACTTCTAAAATTGACGCTAATGGTTCTACAATACACAATCTAACAGAATGTGCTACAACATGCACAATCTAACAGAATGTCTATTATTGGCGAAGGTATTGTACAATTTGACATCTCATACTCAAGAGAAATAAAACTTGAAAATTTTTATTTTATTTGATACAATGAAATAAACCTTATAGAAAGTGAGACCTGTGTATGCAGATTCCGACAATAATTGATAATGTAAACGGTAATACTCTCCTTAAAGCTCTTGAAACTCTTATACTGAAAAGTGTTAACTTAGATATAGCGACAGGAACATTTGAAATTGGAGCATTTTTATCGCTCGGGAAAACGTGGCAACATCTTGACGGAATTCGTATTCTCATGGGGGACGAAACGTCAAAACGTACAAAGGAACATCTTATCAAGGCTTTGCAAACAGTCACGGATGAAAGTTTGGAATCCGAAAAAGAAAAAGATGACACCTTGCAAGGTCTTGCAGATGTTCGTACCGCAATTCGTCGCGGAAAGATTGTGATTCGCGTTTATGATCGTGCAAAATTTCACGCGAAACTCAACCTGATGCAAGCAGAAGACTCAAGCCCTGTTAACTTTTCTACTGTCGGTAGTTCTAATTTTACCTTGCCCGGCCTCACCCAAAATGTAGAATTAAACACCTTCATTACAGACTCCACACATATTGGCAAACTTCGTGATTGGTATAATGACCGTTGGGAAGAAGGAACTGAAGTTAGAGCGGAGCTGCTTCGGGCTATTGAACGACACCTTAAAGAACATCCGCCATTTACTATCTATGCGAAAGCTCTTCACGCTTATTTTGAAGGACGTGAAAAACCTGCAGATGAGTGGGAAGAAAATGAATCTGTTATTTACCGAACGCTTTCACAATACCAAAAAGACGGTTACCATGCAGCACTCCAGATAGCAGATACATGGAATGGTGCGCTTATCTGTGATGGTGTCGGTAGCGGTAAAACATACATCGGTTTGATGTTACTTGAACGCGCATTGGAAGAAAATAAACGCGTACTGCTTATTACACCAAAGTCAGTTGCAGAAAGCGTTTGGAACAGTCAGATTAAGCGTCAACTTCGATCAAAGTCAAAATATAGACGCTTGCTTAGGGATCACTTCGATCTTAAACTGCATACAGACCTTGGTCGTAAAGGAGGTATCAGTGAAGACGACCTTGAGCATTTTCAGGAACGAATAGATGTTATTATTATAGATGAGGCACACCATTTTCGGAATGCAAGCTCCAATCGTGGCAAACTATTGATGGATATTGCAAGAGGAAAAGAACTCTATTTACTTACCGCCACACCAATCAATAACAGTGTAGACGATATCTATCATCTAATAAACTATTTTGGACAAAATCGAAGTAAGTACTTCTCACGTATCGGCGTGTTTAATTTCCGTAAACACTTTCGCGACATTGACAAACAACTTGAGGATGAAGGGACGGAGATAGCGGAAAAGGTGGAGGAAGGCGATCTGCTGCGTCAAGACCCGATATTAAAACAGGTCCTTATTCAACGCAGCCGTAAATACATTAAGGAATCTGAACAAGAGTCGGGTGTTGACATCCTTTTTCCCAAACGTGTGATTGAACCGACAGTAGATTATTCGCTCAAAAAAGTCTACGGTTCGCTCTATGATGAACTTAGGACTGCTTTCGACAGAAATTATCCGTTTATCAATCTGGCAATCTACAACACAGTCAGGTATCACAAAAAGCCAGAAAAACAGTTGGAGAATCGCCAAAAACAGATTGTAGGTCTCATTCGCACACTTGTGCTAAAACGTTTGGAAAGTTCATGGAGATCATTTGAAGCCACCATTGAGAATTTGCTTCTTAAGATGGCAGAATGGCTCAAAATATATGCACCAGAACGTTTTGAAATGTGGGAAAATACGAATCGGCGATGGTGGAACGTTGTGCAGGATCACATCCTTGAACGTCTTGAAGAAGATGATACCTTACAAGAACAATCTCAACAAGTTTTCAGACTACAAGAAGATAGAATTGCATTTGAAACTTTACAAACGTATGTTACAGCCAATCCGCTTGAAGAGGAAAATGACATCGCTTCGGTTGAAACTGAAGATGAGTTTGTTCCTGAGGACCACGATTTAGACAGATTGTTTGGCGATGTTGTGGACGATATGAACTTCTTGACGCTGCTTCTCAGTAAAATATATAGGTCCTTTTATGCTGACGAGGTGGGTGGTGAACCTGACACAGAAAAAGATGATAAACTGCAACAACTCCTGAAACTCTTAAAATCCGCACCTTACGAAAAGAGACTCATCTTTACCGAATTCTGTGACACTGCCAGGTATCTTAACACACAACTGCAGAACGCGGGTGTTGCGGATATCGCACAAATTGATAGCCGACGTAAAGTAAATCGTGAAGAGATAATACAGCGATTCTCCCCTTTCTATAACGACAAAACACCTTATCAAAGCGGAGAACCTGTTAACACACTTATCACAACAGATGTTCTCGCTGAAGGTCTTAATTTGCAGGATGCATCCGTTATTATCAATTATGATCTGCATTGGAATCCTGTCCGCCTTATGCAACGTATCGGTAGGTTAGACAGACGACTTGATGCAAACATTGAAGCAAAACTCAACCGCACGGAGGCAACCGTTCATGTTTGGAATTTCCTACCACCTGCAGAGCTTGAGGACATCCTTAGACTTCGGAGGCGGGTTGATGGCAAAATTCTACGCATCAGCCGAACACTCGGTATTGAAGGAAAGTTTGTTTCACCTGATGACGACAACGAAACCTTACGTCTTTTCAATGAACGCTATGATGGCACGGCAAACGTTGAGGAATTGATGAATCTGGAACGTCAACGGATCTCCGAATCGAACCCTGAATTGTGGCGTCAACTGCCAAACCTGCCAAAACGTCTCTTTTCTGGCAAAGATGTAAACGTCAAACCCCCACAGATGCGTAATCGCGATGGTGAGATAATTCCCCTCAAACGTATTGGTGATGTCGGTGTTTTCTGCTGTTATGAGATGCCCATAGTTGAGAAGCCCAAAGATGAGAAATCAAAAGGTGAAATTAAGTGGTACTTCTATGACTCTGACAATGATTCAATTATTGAAGATGTTAGTGGTATTTGGCCCGAAATCCGTTGTGATATAGAAACGAAACGCTATACTGAGGAGGGGCCAGGGGGACTTAGAGATGCACTCAAAAAAGTTGAAAAGCACATTCAAAAGCACCTTATGAAAATACAAGCACCGATGGGAGCAAAACCAAAACTCATCGCATGGCTGGAGATTTGTTAATACTTATATCTTTACTGTTAAATTTGCAATTTAGAAAGGAGGATGCCTATAAGGCTATAGTGATAAGATGCGTACTGATATTTCTTACGAATTCCAAAAAGTCCACGACTTCGAATCTTTAATTACGTTTTTACGAGATACACTCCGTTGGCCCATTCCAGATGCAAAATTAGAATTTGAAGATGTTACCTTTGACTGGGCAGCAGAATATCTAAGACTTAGTCATGAAATTCAAGCACGGATTATCAGTTGCCGACAACTGCGAATTTTTGACCTTGCGTTTGATCTACCCACAAGACACCGTAATCTTGGCAACGATTCTCAACAGATGCAGCTTTTTGACATGAATACTTTGGATAATCAAGAACCATGGGGAATCTTTATTGTTGAATTTGAAAATAACGTAAGAATTGATGCCTGCCGGACCCTTCTGCGTCGGATTGTCCGAGGTCTTGGAGGCGGCTCCAAACACTCCGCTTCACTCCCTTTTTGGAGCTACGACAAACTTCTTTTCATCTGCACTACCACAGATTTTCAAAACATCGGTTTTGTACGCTTCATGGGGAAGAAAAATCGTCCTATTGTTGATGACTATATTCCACTAAACGATTTTAAATTGGAAGTGTGAAGGAAAACGAATGCCCCATATTACACCAAACGATATTCAAAACATCCGTGACTTTGACTCGCTTTTAAACTTTTTCCGTGATAAACTTGATTGGCCCATCCCCGAAGATGTTGAACTTGAAGATGTGGCTTTTCCTTGGTCCCCCGAAGACCTGGACCTTGACGAACCTACTGAAGAACGCATCGTCGATTGCAAACAGTTGCCACCTTTCCCACCCAGCCGACCCACATTGTTTGGAGAAGAAACGCAACCGTGGGGTATCTTTTTCCTACAATTTAACAGCGAGTCTGTCTACCGTACTGCGCTGCGCCGTGTGCTACGCGGACTCGTTCAGAGACGTGACCGAAATCCAAACCTGCCCGATTGGGAACATGACCAACTTCTCTTTATCTGTACCACAACGGACTATCAACGATTCGCCTTCGCTCACTTTGCTGCAAATGAAAACTGGCGCCGTTCTGTGCTTTCCATCTTCTCTTGGGAACAGGGAGATACACATATCCGCACGCTTTGCGAATATAACCTTCCTGCGCTCACTTTTCCGGGCGAAGGGTTTTCTGATGACGAAGCATGGCTAAAAACGTGGCAAGAGGCATTTGATGTAGAGTCGGTTACCGACAAATTCTTTGCTGACTACCAAGAGGTTTTTGAGAACGTTGAAAATGCTGTAACTGGAGAAATAGAGAACAACCCTGAAGCAAAACGACTCTATACCCAACGTCTCTTTAACCGCCTGATGTTCCTGCGGTTTATTGAAAAGAAAGGGTGGCTTACCTACAACGGTGACCGCGAGTACTTACGCGCCATGTTCAATGCTACGGCAGCAGAAACCGATGAAAACTTTCTCAATGCCCGACTCTATTGGGCATTTTTTCATGGACTTGGAAATGCATCGGATAGTCCCGAGGAGTCTGCCGCAGCTGTTGAACGCCGCGGAGAAGTCCCATTCCTCAACGGTGGACTCTTTGAGATGCAGGACTATGATGCGCGCGGCACTGTCCAGATTCCTAATGAACAGTTTGCAGAAATCTTGAAACTTTTTGAGCGATATAACTTCACGGTGACCGAATCCACACCACTTGACGTTGAAGTAGCAGTTGACCCAGAAATGCTTGGAAAGGTATTTGAGGAACTCGTTACCGGTAGGCACGATACGGGCAGCTACTACACACCGCGCCCCGTTGTCTCTTTCATGTGCCGCGAGAGTCTAAAAATTTGCCTCAAAAACAAGACCGATGAAACAGAGGAATGCCTTAAAAAGTTTGTTGATGATGGCGATGCAACCGAAATTCGCGATCCAGAAAAGGTGTTAGAGGTGCTACAAACGCTCCGTATATGTGACCCTGCGTGTGGCAGTGGTGCATATCTACTCGGCATGATGAGTGAATTACTCCGTTTACGCGATGCACTTTTTCAAAGCAATCAAATTGATTCTCCAACAATATATCAACGGAAACTTGACATTATTCAGAATAATCTCTACGGCGTAGACAAGGACGAATTCGCTGTTAACATTGCTATGCTCCGTTTGTGGCTTAGCCTTGCTGTTGACTATGAGGGTGACACACCGCAACCGCTACCAAACTTGGACTATAAAGTTGCAACAGGGGATAGCTTGACAGGTCCCACACCATCAACAGAACAGATCGGTTTCTCCGGCCCTCTCATTCAGCAGATAACAGAACATCAAGCAGAATTTCTGGTGACCCACAGTGATTTAGAAAGACAGAGACTCCGAGGGGAGATTGCCGAACTTGAAGAACAAATCCAGGGGTGGCAAGAGAATCCAGAAGGGTTTCTCTGGCAGGTTAAGTTTCCTGAGGTGTTCCAAGAAGGTGGTTTTGATATTGTCATCGGTAATCCGCCTTATGTACGACAAGAACTTATCAGACCAATTAAACCGATTTTGGAACGGTTGTTTTCTGAAGTTTATACGGGTATGGCAGATCTGTATGTTTATTTCTACAAGCGCGGTACAGAATTGCTCCGGTTACGGGGTGTTCTTACTTACATATCCTCTAATAAATTCCTGCGTGCAGGGTACGGAAAAAAACTCCGAACATTCTTTACCAATGACCAGTGCATCCATAGATTGCTTGATTTTGGAAGTGTTCAGGTTTTTAAAGCAAGTGTGGACACGTGTATTATTCTTGTTGAAAACGCTGCACCGAGTAGTGAGGCATTTCTCGCAGCAACTTTTCGCGACGAAGCAGATATCCATCGATTGTCGGAGGCATTCCAAGAACAAGCCATTTTAATGCATACTGACGACTTATCACCAGACGGATGGGCATTGACATCAACGGAAGTATTACGATTACTTAAAAAATTGCAACGGACAGGTACACAGCTGGGGGATTATGTAGATGGGTTTTATCGCGGAATAGTAACAGGATGCAACGAAGCATTTGTTATCAGTCAATCTATGCGTCAGCAGTTAGTTTTAGAGGACGCGAGAAGTGATGAACTTATAAAACTATTACTAAGAGGGCGGAATCTTCGCAAATGGAAAGCAAATTCTGCAAACGAGTATCTAATAGTTATTGCAAGCAGTGCTAACAGAGAATGGCCCTGGTCAAGAACAAGAAACACCTCAGAAGCCGAGCGGATTTTTGCTGAAACGTATCCTGCAATCTATAATCATCTGAATAATTTTAGGGATCGCTTGATGGCGCGTGACGACCAAGGCAGTTTTTATTGGGAACTCCGTTCGTGTACTTATTATGCTGAGTTTGAAAAACCGAAGATTGTCTATAGAAGAATTGCACAATCACTTGATGCGATTTATGACACAGTAGGATCTTATGGTTTAGATACAACGTTTTCCATACCTGCCGACGATCCCTCTTTACTTGCTATCCTAAATAGTAAACTTTTCGATTGGTATGCTCGATACAAGGTTTTACCTCTAAATGATCCGTGGGCAGGCGGTGGCTTGCAGTTTTTTGCACAGTATATGGAAAAGGTCCCGATAGCAGATCGGACTGAGGAGCAAAAAGCAGCGTTATCAGAACTTGTTGAACGGATATTGGCAAACCCAGAAAGTGATCAGGTTAGCGAAATTGAGCGGGAAATAGATGAGATGGTATATCATCTTTATGGGTTAACAGACCGAGAGATTGAGTTGATTAAGCAGACATATCGGGATGCTGGGATGGAGGTGTGAAGATTTTAGCATAGGACAATTAATTGTTTTAACTTGCAATGTGTCAAATTGTCCTGTGGCTTTATTGAAGTTCTCATCAAAGTGTCAATTTGGCAGAGCAAAGCAGGATATCTACCTAATTTCTGCTAAATTATGTTGGCACAAATTTTGCTCATGTTGTATAAAAATACGTTATCATTCTTGATGTTTTTTAGCAGTATTCCCATCTGTCGAACTTACGTCGAAAGGAGGTGATTAAGATGGAATTTCATTTCAAGCTGATTTTTCAGCGATGTACTGGGATGCTGGTGCAGATTGAGTTTTTTCTTCCTTTATGCTGTTGGCTGAGAAAATCCGACTGCTGCAAGGAGAAAAATGAGACGACAAGAAATACATGTGTTCTCAAGAAGAACGTCAAAAATTTCAGGCATCAATAGATGCAAGTTAATAGGAGTTCGACAACGTTTGGTAAGTTGTCGAACTCCCGTTTATGGTGAAGCAATCTTGCCTTACCTTATTGGCTCATCTCCGAATTTCTAACTTGACATCCTCAAATTAAATAATGTACAATACATACTATTCAGTATTCACTTTTAATCGAACCAATTTTGGAATCGAAATTTTTGCCGTTCCTCTTGGGAACTTGTATTGCTTGTCCACTTCTAATCGAACCAATTTGGAATCACGCGACAAATAGGAAGTCGTCAAATTTCTTTCAGGTAGATAAAAAATGAAAGCGAATGAATGTGAATATTGCAGTGGTGAGATACGTCTAAAAAAAGTTACTGTCAATCACTCTTATGAAGGCAAATTAGTAATTATTAAGGATGTGCCTGTGGGTGTTTGCCAGGAGTGTGGACAACGGTATTATGCTGCCGACACACTGGAGAAACTTGATTTTCTGGCACAGAACAGTGACGCTGCGTCCGAAAGAATCTCCGTTCCAGTCATGGTGATGAATCCCTAACTTTTAGAATTTGTGATGTTGTACGAAAGACTGGACAAACTGAATTTATGTTACAGGGGCATAAAAAGCTACATCATCAATGCGTCATACAGAACCGAGAGAAATAAAATTATATCGCACACCAAACGGAAGAGTTCCCTTTTCCGAATGGTATGCTACAATTCAAGATCGTAGTACTCGACACAGAATTCAAAATCGACTTGACCGACTTGAAGATGGCAATTTTGGCGATTGCAGATCGCTTGGTGACGGGGTTTTTGAGTTGCGTTTTCACTTTGGTCCCGGCTATCGTATCTATTTTGGTGAAGTGGACAACACGATTGTTCTGCTCCTCTGTGCAGGTGATAAATCCTCACAAGCAAGAGACATCAGACGTGCAAAGGACTATTGGTTACAATACAAGGAGATATAACAATGGAAAAATTGGAAAATTTTATGACATGGAACGAGTTTCTACTTAAAAAACTTACCAACCGAGAAGAAGCATTAGGTTACCTACAGGTTTCACTTGAAGAATATCTGATTGATGGTGACACCCCGTTTTTTCTGAAAGGTGTCCGAAATGTAGTAGAAGCACAAGGCGGTATTCCTGAGGTTGCGAAGCAAGCTGGTATTACTCCAGATGCGCTTTCAAAATTCCTATTTAGCGAGGGACCGCTGCATCTTGGCATCTTTAGGACTATCCTCAAAGCTTTGGGATGGCAGCTTTCAATTGAACCTTTAACGGCGGAAGAGCATAGCGATGCGTCCGTAAGCCAACAGTTGACAACATCAAGCGAGCGATTAGGGACAAGCACGGAACAAGTGGTTGAATCATCTACAGCTTAACTTTCCATGACTTACGCATTTTCTCTTGAAGTCCCCTTGATAAGGGGGATTTAGGGGGTTAGATCGCTGAAATAACGCCTTTTTAACCCTCTAACCCTCTTATCAGGGGGGAATGCGTCCATCCTAATAAGTGTAAAATCTACTATCCAATTACTGTAGATGTGTCTCTAATAACATGATTTGGTCTTTAATTCTGAACAAAAGACTGAAAAAAATGTCTAATTGTTTAGAATGTAGGAACATTTAGAAACTTAAGGTGTGTAAATTAAAGTTATTTCCACTTTGTATTTGTCCAAATTAGTCCAAAAATGTTCACACCCATCATGGAGAATTAGCATGCCAGACACAAAAAGACACATGGATTTGCCATTGACCGATGAATTAGAATTAATTGATGAACAGGAATTAGTCATCCGATTCCAAAACGGTGATATAAGTGCTTTTAACACACTCGTCCTGAAATATCAGACTCGCATTGCGAAACTTATTTACAGACACATTAACGACGCTGAAACAACAAAAGACCTTTGCCAAGAAGTGTTCCTGAAAGCCTTTAAAGCGTTGCCAAAGTTTAAACGTGAATCCGCTTTTTATAGTTGGCTTTACCGCATAGCGATGAATTGCTGTATTGATTTTTTACGTCAACAGAGTAGAAGGAAAACTGTTGCGCTTGAAGAATTGACAGGAGGTCCGGAGGAGTTGATGCTGATTAGCAAGTCCCCATCTCCATCTCATCACATTGAGATGGAGGAACTTGGAGATATTATTAGCAAAGCGGTGAGTCAACTTGCTCCGAAACAGCAACGCGTTTTCAGATTGCGTTATGATCAGAAACTTCAGATTAAAGAGATTGCGGTGCTGATCAATCGATCAGAAGGAACGGTCAAAACGCATTTGCATCATGCGCATCGGCGTCTTCGGGAGTTGCTGCGTCCGTATATGGAAAATCGCCCGTTGGAATGGAACGGGGAAATCTAAGTGAAGGATGTATAAAAAAGCGAAGTTAAATATGACATAAAAGAGTGGTAGGCGCGTTTAGGTAAATGCCCTGGACGTGCCTATAATGCATTCAATATTACAAGAGTCCTCAGAAGCATTCAATTGTCGATTTTCGCTATTGTTGGAGGGGTTTGTAACCCCGATGTCAGATGGACAGCCTGAAAATCGGGGTTACAAACCCCTCCAACAAAGATGTTTTGTGACAATTGAATGCCTCTACAAGAGTCCTAAATTTATTTGCATATAGAGCCTAAATGTGGTATTATTAAAACAAGCACAAGAAATGATATGTAATAAAACTTGACTACGAAGACCTAAAAATGAAATATATTCGTTCACACTCCAGTTTGCATAGAATATCTGACCATTGGCATTGGTGGCGTTCCGATTCCATTAAAGAGGAGTGTGCGCGCTAAGCAAAATTGGGTCATTCTATTTTGAAGTTATCTGTCCGCCTTATGCACACGCACCTCAGTGGCATAAGGCTTTTTGTTTTTAATATACCCAAGTTGCTACCTATAAGTTTTAGACATGAAAACACCGTCTTTAATGAAAAAATGCTGATAATTAGTGAATATTTGTAGTGTGAACTTCCAGTTTGCGCCTTATGACACAATCTGGATGAAGAATAAAAAATAAATTGGGTAATTTGGCGAGGTTAGGAAACCTCGCCAGCAGAGATGTACACCTGCTGCTGACGAGGTTTCCTAACCTCGTCTCCTACCGAAATATTTATTTAAACTTCATGAAGATTGTGCTACATAAGTAGCAACTTAGGTTTTTAATATGACGAAGGAGAAATCATGAAAATTTTATCGGAACTGAAATATGATAGTGATGGTTTGGTCGCCGCAGTAATTCAGGATCAGTCAAATAACGAAGTGCTGATGGTGGGTTATATGAATGCGGAAGCGGTCAAACAAACCTTGTCAACGGGTCGTGTCTGCTTCTGGAGTCGTTCCCGTCAAAAGTTGTGGATAAAGGGGGAGACTTCAGGGCATACGCAGACTGTTGAGTCTGTTGCTGTTGATTGTGACGGTGATGCCCTGCTCATAAAGGTTGAGCAGAAGGTAGCAGCATGTCATGTAGGGTATCGCTCCTGCTTCTTTCGGGAAGTCTCCCCCGATGGTGAGTCAACGCGTGTGGTAGGTGAAAAGATTTTTGATGCTGATGCGGTCTATTAGGTTTTGATATTCCTAACTTTCGTATCTTGCATCTGATTACGAATATGTTAATTGAATCACCTATAATTTCGTGAGGAGTCCGTAGGTTGGGTAGAGCAAACGCGAAACCTAACTTATCACTTTAGAGAAATTATTGATGTAAAGTATACGAAAAGGAGTTATTCAATGTATTATCCAACGTTGGAAGAATTTAAGGAAAAAGCGAAAACAGGCAACACGGTCCCGGTATATCGTCCGATTTTGGCAGATATGGAGACACCGGTGTCTGCCTTCTATAAATTGATGCCCGATAATTATGCGTTCTTATTGGAGAGCGTTGAGGGCGGCGAAACCGTTGCACGCTACTCATTTTTGGGAAGTCAACCGTCCGTACTTTTCCAGAGTAAAGGACATCACGTTACCATTGAGTATTTGGCAAAAGGTGAAAATGCTTCTAAAGAATATGAAGACCCGTTGAAAGCACTTGAAGAAGTGATGCAGAATTATCGCCCGGTTAATGTTGAGGGTTTACCAGAATTTCACGGGGGTGCTGTCGGTTATATGAGTTATGATATGGTGCGTTTCGTGGAAGAATTACCTGATGATAACGAAGATGAACTACAACTGCCGGATTGCTTTTTCATGATTGCCGAAACAATTCTGATCTTCGATCATGTAAATCATCAGATTAAAGTTGTGGCAAACGCTCATATTGACGGAGATGTAAATGCAGCTTACGCCGATGCTGTTGCGAAAATTGATGCATTAGTTGAAAAATTGATGACTGTTTCAGATAAGACTTCAATTGATTATAGAAAACAGGGGACAGAAAACCCGCCCGAACCTATATCCGACCCACAATCAAATTTTACACAATCTGCTTACGAAGATGTGGTGCGGCGTGCCAAAAAATATATAGCAGCAGGTGACATCATACAGGTTGTGCCTTCACAACGGTTTAGTCGTCCGGTATCCGTTGACTCGTTTGACATTTATCGTGCATTGCGGATGGTAAATCCATCACCTTATATGTATTACTTAAAGTTTGATGGTTTTGATATAGTTGGGGCATCGCCAGAAATGATGGTACGTGTAGAAGATGGACTCGTCCAGACCGTTCCAATCGCTGGAACACGCCCGCGTGGCAAAACTGCTGAGGAAGATAGGGCATTAGAACAGGAACTTCTCACCGACCCGAAGGAACGTGCAGAACATGTTATGCTTGTTGATCTGGGACGGAATGACCTTGGACGTGTGTGTGAATACCATACCGTTGAGGTGACCGATCTAATGATAATTGAACGTTTCTCACATGTGATGCACATCGTTTCGCACGTTGTTGGAAGGCTACGCGACAATCTATCTGCTTTTGATGTGATGCGGGCATGTCTACCCGCTGGTACCCTCTCTGGCGCGCCGAAGATACGCGCAATGGAAATCATTGATGAACTGGAATCGACACGGCGCGGGCCGTATGGTGGAGCAGTTGGCTATTTTAGTTTTTCCGGTAGTGCGGACACAGCGATTACTATCCGAACTGCGGTTATCAAAGACGGTATTGCCTATGTGCAAGCAGGCGGCGGTGTCGTTGCTGATTCAGTCCCTGAAAATGAGTATTATGAAACCGTCAGTAAAGCATGGGCATTGCTCACTGCTATTGAAATGGCACAACAAGGGCTGCTATTATAGGAGGCAAAAAAGATGGTTTTAATGATTGACAACTACGACTCATTTACTTACAATCTCGTGCAGTATTTTGGTGAGCTTGGCGCGGAATTGGAAGTGCATCGCAGTCGAAAAATAGGGATAGAGGAATTAGACACGCTGGAACCGGAACGGATTGTGATTTCACCCGGTCCTTGCACACCACGTGAGGCGGGGATTTCCAACGATGTGATAAAGCATTTTGCTGGAAAAGTGCCGATTTTAGGGGTATGTCTCGGACATCAGTGTATCGGAGACGTATTCGGTGGTGAAGTTGTTCGTGCGGATCGGTTGATGCACGGCAAAACCTCAATGATACTCCACAATAACGCTGAACTTTTTGAAGGTTTGGATAACCCATTCGAAGCGACGCGTTATCATTCGCTGATCGTGAAGAAGGAAACATTGCCGGATTGTCTTGAAATTACGGCATGGACAGACCAGGATGAAATCATGGGACTTCGCCATAAAACTTTGTCTATATGGGGCGTTCAGTTTCATCCGGAGTCTATTTTAACTGCTGCTGGAAAGGATTTGTTAGGGAACTTCTTGGCACTGTAAAAATACCTATACCTATGAGTAGGTGCGCTTGTAAACGCATCTTAAGAAGCACTGCGTTTGTAGTCGCGCAATTCATTGCGCCTCTTACATTCTGTAGGCGGGGAATGCCTAAATGGCATTCATACCGTTGATTACGACCTCCCGGTCGCGACCAGGAGGTCGCTCCTACAAGAAGAAAATCGGGCTTTCAAAGCTCTCCCACAAGAGATAATCTGGTAATTATGTGCTTAAAATTGACACCCGCTGAATCATGCAGAATACCATACGCGTATTCTGCCAAGCGCATTCATACCGTTGATTTGGTGAAATCCGCATAATCCGTGATTCAGACAACACACATGCCAAAAACTTTACATACCCATTATGACATCATCTCTTGCATCTTTTCTGCGACCCAGTCCACAGCGACATCAATCATAACCTGCCCTTTCTCTGATGTGGCAAGTTTAGCCTGATGGTGATATTCGCGGTCAGATTTTGCCTGTCCCGCATCGGAGATTGTGAGTTTTGCGCTGTCGTAATCCACACCGTTCCAATCGACGTTTTCTGCAAAAGCGGCAAGAGCAAACGCTGTTTCAAACTCTGCAGCGTGCCCCGGGCAGACTCCAGATTCCATCTGTTCTTTGACCAATTCGCTCGTATAAGCTTCCCAATAGGAATGAAATGCAATGTTAATGCCGAGTTTCTCGCGGTAGCCCTCCAACCGCTGATGTACTGGACCGGCATTGCCCGCATGCCCATTGACAATCAGGATATTATTAATGCCGTGTCGACGCATACTATCAGCGACATCGTATAGTACTTCACCGAATACGTCTGCACGCAGCGTGAGTGTGCCTTTGTGGTCCATCCAGTGTTCCGAAACGCCGATCGCCAGAGGTGTTGTGACAATCACCTGTGGGAACAACTTTTCTGCTGCCAATTTGGAGACATACACCGCGCTTTGCGTGTCGTGATACATCGCCAAGTGTTCGTTGTGTTGTTCTGTGCTGCCTGTGGGAATGATTGCACCTTTGAGCGTGCCAGCATCTATCGCTTCGCGGACATATCGCCGCTGGTTTTCCCATAGTAACACTGATTTGATTTGTGACATTGTTTATCCTCCAATTTGTATATACGATCAATAGTGCGCTTACAAAGCGCGTCTACAAGAAAGTTTCATGAATAAGTCCTAATTTCTTTCGTGCCTCCTTAAGATGAAATATCGTTTCAGGATAAGCAGTTTCCCGATTCTTTTCTGTCCGATTTAGCACAGGTCGCTTGTGTTGATTAACGATGTGCATTCCTGCTATCTCAGCAATAGTCGGATACATATCAAACTTATCGTTTGCCACTACGAAAACATCGTAATCATCAGCTAAAAATCTCCTACAGTTTTTGAAAACTTCAGCTACACCGTGAACATAAGATTCCCTCGCTTCTCGTCCTCTCCCTCTAAACAATGGTCCTATTTCTAATTCATCTGACCTTTTGAAACCGAAGAGATCGTAGGCATAGGCGTGCTGCTCGTGGTAGTTAATAAGTCCAACGTAAGGTGGACTGGTGAAGATACCTTTAATTCGCTGTTTTTGGACAGTATCTGCAAATTGTGAATTTTCCTTTCTCAACATTGTAGAAATGTCAATTGTCCGTGAATCACCAGTTATGCAATGTTGAAAGGTGTTTGTTTTTAACTTACTAAACTCAATCCATCGTTCTATGCTATCCTTGCTGTATCGTTCCCACCATCCCAAAATTGAAAAGAGCGGTTTACAGACCTTTCCATGCTTTCTGCAATAGTAGGTTGTTGTCACAGGTTTTCGTAATGTTCCTAAATCTGCGTGTGTTGTAGCTCTACAAGAGCGAATTGTTCTGCTTAAAATGAGCATCAAAGCGTTTTGTGTTGACGTGTCTTTCACCTTGTGAATTTCGCTGTGGACAAAATCTATCTCTGCTTTGACTCCCGGAAGATACCACTGCTTCATAAAGCGAGCAGAATCGGCTGGCATCTGGACATCAATTTGGTATCCGGCAACAAGTTGATGATATGTCTTTAAAAAAGCGGTTTCCTTTTCAATTCCGTACTGCTTCTGGTCTATTTCACCCATTCTGACTTGACGTTTAAACGATACTGGAAAATGCTGATTATTGAATTCTGTAAGGCTTTCAGCAAGTTTAGATTCAAATTCGGCTATTCCAGACTTGTCAACAAAATTTCTTAGTGCTGCCGTGATTTCCTGACTTTTCTCGTACAGATGGACAAAGTTGAACGCCCCTATCTTCACATTGCTAATAAATGCATTAAAAGCTGAAATATCAATTCCGATTGCATGCATACCGAGTTCGCTCGCTTGTACTAAGGTGGTCCCGCTACCGCAAAATGGATCAAGCACAATATCATCAGGTTGGAAATAGACATCATGCTTAAAATCGTCTGTATGTGCATCTAAAAAATATTCGACTAATTGAGGGATAAATTTGCCTTTGTAAGGATGCAGCCGATGGACGTGTTTTGTTGTTTCTGCTTCTTTGATTTTTTCAAAGGACAATGCCCAATTCAGGTCGTCACCGAGTTCATTTTTCCATCGCTTCTCCCGATTGTTTTGACCATAATAATTTTGTAGGCTTTCCAATGGAATCAACGATGTCCCATTTTCAAGTACAGATTCGATGTGTCCATACTGAATTAAATAGGAAATATTCGCAGTTGTAACGTTCTTATTGAGGTGGTCTGATGCCCATTGGCTTGCCTGTTTGAGTGTCAGAAGCATTTTAGGTCCTTCTCACTACGACAGCAATTTTTTGTTACAGAAACTAATATTCAACAGAGAGCAGTATAACATTCAAATATCTAATTGTCAAAGCGATTCTAAATCGGGATTTCAAATCCCTCCTACAAGAAAAGCAGCATCCTACCCCAATCAATAGACCGCCAAGTAGTTATCGGTTTCCCACTGGCTGACGCTCAAATGGTAGTTGCGCCACTCCTCACGTTTGACCTGAATGTAGTAGTCGGCATATTCATTACCGAGTGCATTTTTGATAACTTCGTCTGCTTCAAGCGCATCTGCGGCTTCACTAAGTGTCATAGGTAGAGAGTCAATACCGCGCCGCTGCAGTTCATCTTCTGGCACTTCGTAAAGGTTATCCACATTTTGTTCTCCAGGATCAATCTGATTTTCAATACCATCCAAACCAGCAGCAAGTAGGACTGTCGCCGCGAGATAAGGATTTGCTGCGCCATCCGCTAATCGGTTTTCAATCCGTCCGGAGGCAGGTGTCCGAATCATCTGCGTTCGATTGTTCCCGCCAAAAGTAACGAAAACAGGTGCCCATGATGCTCCCGAACGCGGTGCCCTCCGAACTAAACGTTTGTAACTATTCACAAGCGGATTTGTGACCGCTGTGACCGCTTTTGCATGTTTGAGAATACCACCCGTAAACCAATATGCAAGTTGAGATAAACCATTAGCATCATTCTCATCAAGGAATAGGTTGGTCTCGTTGTTCTCATCCCAGAGACTCATGTGGAAATGTGCACCGTTGCCTGTCAGATTGGTAAAAGGCTTCGGCATAAACGTTGCCAACAACCCACTTTCTTCAGCAAGCGTTTTGACCATCCACTTGAAAAAGGTGTGTCGGTCTGCTGTGGTGAGTGCATCTGCATAAGTCCAGTTCACTTCAAACTGACAAGTGCCATCTTCATGGTCGTTTGCATAGGGTTGCCATTCCAATTCCTGCATGTATTTTATCAGGGTTGTCATCATATCAAGGTTGCGATACAACGCTTTTAGGTCATAGCACGGCTTATCCAAGGTATCAAGTTTATCCCATGGAGTGTACTGACCATCTTCATCCTGCTTTAACAACATGAATTCCGCCTCAATGCCGACATTGAAGACGTAACCTTTCTGCCTTGCTTTTTCCAATTGCTGCCGTAGGATGGTCCGTGGACAATAGTGCCAAGATTTTTCTTCAACAAACATATCCCCTGCAACCCACGCTAAGTTTTCTCGCCATGGCACGATTGTGAGCGAATTAAAATCAGGGATACTTGCCATCTCCGGATCATGAGGATACTGTCCTATCTCCCCTGCGGCAAATCCTCCGAAACCTGCCCCTTCTTTCGCCATATCCTCAAGATGTGTTGCTGGAATCACCTTTGCCTTCGGTGCTCCGCTCATTTCTACAAAAGAGCAGAGAAAAAACTCAATACCACGCGCTTCCACTAAAGCTTTGACCTGATCTAATGTCATAAAACCAACCCCTTGTTTGATCGAAATAATCCAAATTTAGACTTGTAATGCTGCTAATCCTGGTTCAAACAACAATAAAACCTAACGGACTACACGAGATCTTAAAAAATTGTCCAACTATAACGACTTGTGCCAGTTAAGTGAAAGTTTTGTTGTTTTTCACAACTGTTCATATTTGTAGGAGCGATCTCCGAATCGCGACCGTTTGCAGTCGGGAATCGGAGTTCCCTCGGACCTTGAGGACAGCAGGTATCGGAAAAGTTGCGGAATGCAAACCCAAACAAGAGGAACATGTGAAATATAAATATACCAAATGTTAACTGGCACAAGTCGTAACTATAGTAATTTATGAAGTAGAGACTAATAATTTCCGCGCAATGTAAAACTCACAATACTGTGATTATAGTTAAGAAAATCAAGTACCGGATCTAATTCGTTGGTGCGGTTTTGCGTAAATTGATAATCAGCATTCAGCGTCAAATAGGGGGTGAATTTCCAATTAACCTGGGTGTTGAATCCCCATTGTGTATCGCTTCTATTTTCAGCATCTTCTATAATATTCCGGGTTTCGTCCCGAATTTGTCTGCCTTCAAAACGGACCCAAACACGGGAAAATCGGAGTCGAATCCAGCGTTCTGTGTCAAATTTATAAAATGTATTCAACGCTGCCTCAGCACTTGCGAAGTTAAAGAAATC
>PYJA01000095.1:18506-18641 GCA_003635185.1 Candidatus Poribacteria bacterium
ACTACTATAACGTGAGTTTGATAATAAAAATGTCCGTTCGCTCTAAACACTTTTTGGGTAAAAAAAGCAGTGTTTTTGTAGCATAACCTGTTAGGTTGTGCCGTTTTTTGCGAAAAATAACAGAGAACGCTGCGG
>PYJA01000095.1:18661-71941 GCA_003635185.1 Candidatus Poribacteria bacterium
AATCCTTAAGCGAAACTTGTTTCATGAATTGAAACTCAGTTGTTTTTCAGTTGTGTTAGCCATAAGAGAACCTTTCGGACAATAAAATAGGACGGACATTAATAACTAATATAACGACTTGTGCCAGTTAAGTGAAAGTTTTGTTGTTTTTCACAACTGTTCATATTTGTAGGATCGATCTCCGAATCGCGACCGTTTGCAGTCGGGAATCGGAGTTCCCTCGGACCTTGAGGACAGCAGGTATCGGAAAAGTTGCGGAATGCAAACCCAAACAAGAGGAACATGTGAAATATAAATATACCAAATGTTAACTGGCACAAGTCGTTAATATATCTTTATTTTACCATATTTATAGATTTTACTCAATATGACTTCTTCCTCAAATAGATACGGGACATATTTCCTATATTTCGGTATCCACCCTAACAGCTTCACTTAACACTTCAATCGGATGCTTCGGTAGGATGCCGGTCCCGTGTTCAAGCTGGTGTCGACAAGAAAATCCTGACGCTGCCAACGTAAATTCCCCAGATTTTTCACGGATAGTTGGGAAAAGGCGGAGTTCACCAATATTCATAGATAGATCGTAGTGTGACTTTTCATAGCCAAATGAACCTGCCATCCCACAACAACTGGAATCAATCACTGTGATGTCATGCGCTTCTGGTAATTCAAGCATTTGCAGCACCGGTTGGATACCAACAAGGGCTCTCTGATGACAGTGTCCATGTAACATAATCTCACGAGGTTCAGTCTTAAATGTAAGGGGAAGTTCACCGTTTTCATGTAAATGAAGTAGAAATTCTTCCAGTGAATAGGTAGCTTCAGCAACCCGTTTTGCTTTAGCTGTGCTAATAAGTTCAACATAATCGTCAGTTAAGGCAGAGGTACAACTCGGTTCACATCCGACAATTGGAATTCCCGCCTCTACATAAGAATGCAGATGTTCAATATTGTAATTTGCGTTCTCAATGGCTTTGTCAAGCATGCCCTCAGAGATAAGCGGTCTACCACAACACCGTTTTTTCGGTAAGAGGACCTCAAATCCTGCAGATTCTAAAACGTGTACTGCTGCCTTTCCTACATTGGGTTCGCTAAAATTCATAAAGGTATCGTGAAACAGCACAACTTTTTTGTCAGAAGTTTGTGGGGACTTGCGTTTTTTGAACCATTTTTCAAAAGATTGATGTACAAAGGTTGGCATATCTCGGCGGCGATCAACACCGAGTAATTTTTCAGCAACCCACTTAGAAAGCGGATTGTTCGTTGCCCAATTGGAGAGTGGTGCAAACGCTGATCCCAAAACAGCAAGGGAACCAATCTCTCCGAAAAGACGATTACGAAGCGGAAGCCCATTTGCTTTTCGGTAATGCGCGAGCATCTCATATTTTATTTTCGCCATATCCACATTAGAGGGGCATTCCGCCTTGCATGCTTTACAACCGAGGCATAAATCAAGAACATCATATAGGCGGTCACTGGTGAAATCTTTGTGTGGTAAAGCACCAGAGATCACTGAGCGAAGCGCGTTGGCGCGTCCACGCGTAGAATGTTCCTCTTCTCGTGTGGCAATGAAGGATGGACACATGGTACCTGTGAGGGTTTTACGGCACGCACCGACTCCGTTACACATCTCAATTGCCCTGCCGAACCCGTCTTGTGCTGAAAAATCGAAATAAGTATCAATTTTAATGGTGTTGTATTTTGCGCCGAATCGAAGATTTTCAGTCATCGGGGGAGGGTCAATGATTTTTCCGGGATTCATAATACCGTCAGGATCGAAAGCGTTTTTGACATCGCGAAGTGCTTGATAAATCTGGGGACCAAACATGCTTTCAATCCATTCACTTCGGACGAGTCCATCCCCATGTTCTCCACTCATTGCGCCGCCAAGGTCCATAAGTAGATCGCGCACCTCGCGTGCGATATTATGCATTTTATGTATATCTGCTTCGGATTTGAGATTGATAATCGGGCGATTATGAAGTAATCCGACACTGGCGTGTGCATAGTAAGAGGCGGTTGTGTCGTGTTTTGTGACAATATTGTCAAATCTGCGGACATATTCCGGTAAATTCTCTATGGGAACAGCAGCATCTTCCACAAACCCAATCGGTTTTGCATCGCCCTTCATTCCCATCAATAAACCGAGTCCTGCCTTTCGGGTTTCCCACACACGTGACTTTTCTTCAGCAGTAAAACATCGTACATACGCATAACCGAATCCAGCACTTTTCAAGGTTTTTTCGAGATGGTCAATCTGTTCATGTAGTTCAGTTTCTGTTTCACCGTAAAATTCAACAGCGAGGAGTGCTTCCGGTTCGCCTTCAATGAAACTGGTTAGTCGTGAAAATTCCAAGGATCCTTGTGCCATACCAAGTATTGTTTTGTCAATCAGTTCAACTGCTGTTGGGTTGCACGCTAAGATGGGTTGCATCGCCTCCATAGAGGTGATAAGCGACTTAAAATGAACGACACACAGACAAGTCATTTTGGGAACGGGAACAAGATTAATTTTCGCCTCAACAGTGGTTGCCAGTGTGCCTTCGGACCCGACAACTATTTTCGCCAGACTGAAAGGGCGATGGGCATCGCATCCATCACGACGGTAGGGCGTTACCTCTTTTGAACCAGCATCTGAAACATATTCATCAAGGTTATAACCTGCGACTCTACGTAAAATTTGGGGATAGCGTTTACGGATTTCATCAGCATTCTCATCGCAGATTTTGCAGAGCTCTCTATAAATGTGTGCTTCTAAAGAATCCCCCTGCTTTTTTGATGCGACTTCAGGAAATGATAAAGGGGCTGCTGTGATCTCATCACTATTTGCAAGCACAAGGTCTAACGACATAACATGGTCAATCGTTTTACCATAGATAAGTGAATGAGAACCTGCAGAGTTATTACCGATTGTGCCTCCGACATTTGCTCGGCTGCTCGTAGCAACATCAGGAGCATACATGAGTCCGTGCGGTTTGAGTTGGTGATTTAGTTCATCAAGAACGATCCCCGGTTCAACGCGCGCCCAGTGTTCAGCAACGTTTACCTCAATCAGCTGATTCATGTATTTGGACATGTCCAGGACGATTGCTTTGCCGACGCTTTGTCCTGCGAGACTCGTTCCGCCACCGCGTGGGAGAATCGGGATTTTACGTTCAGCAGCGATCTCTACCGTTCTGATTACGTCCTGTTTATGTTTGGGAACAACAACACCGATTGGTTCAATCTGATAGAGGCTTGCATCTGTACTATAGAGTGCCTTTGAGTATGTGTCAAAGCGCACTTCTCCCTCAAGTTCTTTCGTGAGAAGTTGTTGTAGTGCTGGGTCAGAATTTTGCATCTGTTTCCTGTTCCTAATTTATCTCATTGGTGATAGGTGGCGATTTAGGTAAAATTAGATAAAGTCTAATTTCTTCTGGAAATCTTCAAATGCCTCTGCTACTTTTTTCGCTATTTCTGAGTTGATCAGGTACCATTCATCTCCTGGAGCCTCCTGAATGTGCATACCCTTTCTCTTTAGAAGAGAACGAATAGTTTGCTCTAAACTATTTGGGTCATCTGTTTTGATGACAACCTCTTGCGTAGCATGTTCTGGCATCCCTGTCCCTTGTTCTTTTATTCTTTTTTCTGCATCACGTTCAGTGCGTCCGATCTTGCAGGGCCATTTATCTTTGCCTTTGAGTTCCGCAAGTTCTTTGTAGGCTGGGTAGTAATAGATATAGACACAGCCCTCGATTGGTTCATCTGGAGCATCGTTACTTGGAGGTTCGCCCAAAATTGTCCAATAACCGCGGTTCTTGTTATCCGCCAGACCACGCTTTTGTTTTAGGTCTTTGTTCAGTGCATCGTTGAAGCATTGGTTTAATGTTCGTGAACCTTCGTATTTTTCTCCGCCTTGTTTTTCATGATGTTCATACACTCTGTCTCTAATCTTTTCTTTTTTAAGAGTTTCGCCTTTGCATAACTCAAGGATAAGTTCTGCAGCAATTTTGGCAGTAAAAGGTTCTCCAGCATGTTTATATTGATTATTCATAATATCCCTTTCTGTTATTAGTGCAGGAGTTTACGTCTCCGCGTAGGACGCTTAAGTAAGACCGAAAATCAGTTTTTATACTAAAGTTCAAAGACATCATCCTTCAATTCATCTCGGTTCAGTCCATCCAAACTTGTCAACTCATCGTACAGTGCGTTCAACTTTTCACATTTTTTGATATATTTATATACAAATACAACCTCATCTGGTGAAGTGTCATACCACGATATTCCCTTTTTGTCTGTTCGGCAGCGTCCTAACCTTTTCAAAACATGACGTATCTGCCGTTCCAAATGCCTGCTGTCTTTTGTCTTGAATTCAAGGGCGACTGTTGGTTCTACTCTTAGTTTACGAGCATGATTATACATCCTTTTTTGAAGATCACCTGTTTGGCCAATGTAACATTCCCATCTGTCATCCATGATGTATCTTTGGTAATGGTCATAAAAGAGATATACAAACTCATTTCCCTTACCGTCATCGTAAACACAGGGAGGTTTACCAGAGATTTCCCACGTATCATCTTCGCGAGATACTTCTATTGCACAACCGTCCCGTTGTAGTCGAGACAATGCATTTCGGACAATAAAATCTAAATCGCGCCGACAAGTAATTTCATGTGGGTCTGTCGTTAATCCTCCTTGTTTTACGTGTTCTATGAGTACACACTGGGTTATCTGTGTAAGACTACCTCTGACCTTAAACCAATCCTTGATAATTCCTTGTGTGATCCCCTGATTAAGATGTTTCCCCTCATATTCATAATTTTCCACAGACATCTTTCGTTCTCCTTTCAATTTTATTCTTAAAAATGAGATAGCGTTTGTTTAAGGTTTAGCCACATCAGCATTCACGCGGATAACTTGTCCGGGTTGCACGTCTTTGATCACTTGATTCACTTCCAGCATAGCCGGTTGAATGTGCTCAAGTCGATTGTTTCGATTCTTTCCGGTAGAAATGATAACGACACCGATAGCATATTTGCTGATGTTCTGTTGATATTCAAAGCCCTTATCCATTGTCACCAGCACATCAAACGTTGCTGCGGCTAGCTCAAGGAGTTCGCCATTTCGCTTTCCTTTCCACCTTTGGCGATTCACAGTTTCCACTTGGCAATCGTCATCAAAATATCGGGCCAATCGCCAGTCTAAGTTTTCGTCAAGTAGAACGCGCATGTCCCTTTGATTTCCTATCTTGTTGTGCGTATGCTTCAATTGCCGTTGTCAATGCGAATTCTAAAAATGCGATTGCCTGTTCTCGCGACACAGAAGGGAATCCTTCAAGAAAGTCATCAAGGCTATCTCCTGCTTTTAGATGGTGAATTAAGGACTGTATCGGCACACGAGTGCCGATAAACACTGTCGCTCCGTGGTGAATCTCGGGGTCTTGGTTTATCATTGCTTTGTATAAACGAAACGCAGTCCACTCTGTATCTACATTTTGCCGAGAACTGTCAAAACCGCTGTAGTACCGAGCTGGGGGACACACTGTTGACATAAACTGTATCTGTGTCGCTTGAAATAACTTTTCACTTATGTCTTCAATAACCCTTCCGTCACGTTCTGTCTGCTCCATTTTTGGTTTTACTCGGACATATAGTAGATCATTACTCACTTGCTCCAAAAAATCTTCTGACAATTTTTTAGACACCTGATCATTATATTCCAAGAATGGATAATCTTCTTTTAGAATACGCTCCAGTTCATGGACAATAAACGGGTTTTCGTGTAGTTTTTCCATTATTCTTCCTCGTGATATTCTGATGTCAGAATAGTAAAAAAGTGGCTAAAAATTGGATCGAGTTTGATAAGTGCGATTATCAAATCCTAAACACAATTAGAGGATAACACCAATACACCCAAAAGTCAAGTATAGTAAAACCTACACGATTTCTGCAATAAATTTGACTTTCTGCACGTTTGGAAGTATAATAATTAAAATGCCTCTGTGGTGGAATTGGTATACACGGCAGGCTAAGGACCTGTGCCTTAATTGGCGTGCTGGTTCGAGTCCAGTCGGAGGCATTTCTAAGAAATCTATTTTAAAGTGCCTCTGTGGTGGAATTTGGTATACACGGCAGGCTAAGGACCTGTGCCTTAATTGGCGTGCTGGTTCGAGTCCAGTCGGAGGCATTCCTAAAACATCTTATCTTTTGCAAACGGATTTGGACCTTAAAGTTTTCCCATCAACCCAAAATTGTACCGTTTAATCTGTGTCATCCACTAATATTTGAATGCAGGTTGCCAGCCATTAACACCATTAGCGAGCAAATCAAAAAGATGCCAGGAGGCACAGAAGGAATCTCCCGGACCAAAATTCGCCTTTGAAATATGAACAATTTTATCGTCCGTCTTTTTGTAAAAGGTTGAAACACCCGGTAGCCAACCGTTTCCACGCTTGAAACCCATATCTTCGGTAAATGTTGACCCTTCACTGGAATACATCTTGAACTGCCAACCTCTATTTTGAGCGAATGCTGCCTGTACCTCAGGAGGATCTGGCGATACGACGACAAATGCCGCGCGGCTTTCCAGATGTTGAAGCACACCATTAAACCCATCTGCCCACAAGGTGCAATAAGAACAACTCTTCCCCATGTTATGAATGACAATTAAATCTTCTTTGTCATCAAACATATCAGAAAGCCTCACCTGTTTTCCATTTGATCCCTTTAAAACGTAGTCTTGCACCTCTTCTGGTGGAAGCTGCCCTCTAAGATAGTTAAGTCTTTTTTGTTTTTCCAAAAGTTCTGCTTCCAAACGAGCGATTTCATTCTCAAGGGGTGTTTGATTTAATTCCATTTTATTCTCCGTAAAAATTACCTTACTATTTATGAGTAGGTTCTACTCTGCTAACAGCTGCTGATACACTTCATAAGTGCGTTGGGCGATTGTCTCCCATGTAAAATTCTGCACCCTTTCCAGACCCCGTTTTTGGAGGGTCTGACGAAGCGTTGGATCAGATGCGATCTGTTTTATCTTTTCTGCTAAAGCTGCGGCATCTCCTTCTGGAAAAACTAAACCCGCATCACCGATAACTTGCGGGATTTCTCCTGAATCTGAGCCGATCACTGGCACTTCGCATGCCATGCCTTCAATCAACACTCTGCCAAAAAATTCTACCCAGTCCGCTGTGGTGCGGGAAGGTAAAACCAGGGTATCCATACAGTTGAGATAGTTAGGAACTTCTTCGGGGGGAACAGCATCAATCCAAACAATTTTCTCTGTGATTTGATGTTTTGCAGCAATATCGCGAAATTTTTGCTTATCCTCACCTTGTCCAACAATTAAAAGTTTGAAGGGGAAGTCAAGCATCGCTGCTGCATCAATGAACGTGTTAATGCCCTTCATCTGAATTAGCCTACCGATATAACCGATAACAAAGTCGTTAGCAAGCCCATGAGATGTTTTGAGTTGGCTCATATCCCGTTTCTGAAATAGCGAAATATCAACACCGTTTGGAAACGGAACCTGTGCGCCAACATAACCTCTTTGCTTTAGAATTTTGCCAGCATTCTCACTGAGCGGAAAAGCGATGTCGGTTTCGCGGTAAACCTGTTTTTCAATCCAAACAGGTAAGGGACCAAAACGTTGTTTAGATGGAATACTAAGTGAGGTGCGAAAGATGAAGCGGCTGTTTGGACAAAAGCGCCGTTTCAGTCGCACTGCCTGCAACGCATTTAGACTCCATGCTTCCTCTTCCAGATGGATAATATCGGGTTGGAAGTCCTTGAAATGCTTTGCTATACCTCGCCGATAGAAAAAACGGCTACCATAACCAGAAAACCGTATCGGGCAAGGGACCTCTTCGCAATGAACGTCAGACTCAGGTTCAAAACTAATCTCCTGAATACTTTCGTACCAACGGTCAGGCGTGAGAACCCGCATTGTGACATCCGGCTTTGCCGCAATGAGATTGAACTTCCTCCGATACGGTTTCATTATATAAGAATGGGAAAGAACTAAGACACGCACCAATTTTGGTTTCAGAATGTTGATCTTAACTTTTAGCCTTAAACAGCACTTCATCTTCAGAGCTGTCGGCTATTTTATCAGTCCCTGCTGATGCGCCTTCTGGTTCAACGAGACCATCCATTAGCCCTTCAAGCTGCCGTCGGATTCCAGCCCGTTCCTCTTCAGTGGCTAACCGTGCAAGCTCGGATGCTTCTCGTAAGTCACTATTAAGACTTTCCAGCTCTTGAATTTTTGCGTCACGTTGTACCAAATTGCTGTTGAGCCGAGCAATTTCAGCTTCAAGCTCCAGTTTTTCATCTCTTAATTTTTTAACGGTCGAAATGGCAAGGTCTACATGCTCTTCAAGAAGAGACACTACATTTTTCCCTGTTGTTTCAGACATTGAATCCTCCTAAATATACTTTTGACTAATCTCTATTATACCAACATTAACGTGATTCGTCTTGCTAAGTGTGTGGTTAGGAAACCGCACCTACCGAAAAAATAGATTCCGTTAATTTGGTATTATTGACAACGCATATCATAAATGCGATTTGTTAGGGTTATTCTGATGATATTCACAGCTGTGAAAACTCAAATTGATTATCTTTTCTTATCACGCAATGCCAGATGTTCAGCATCTGCCCAGTCAGGTTGATTTTGGGCATAGTGAAATAGATATTGTTGTGCATATCCGACAAATTCACCGAAATAGTTTTTAGCAAATTCTTGAATTTCACGTGACGTTGCGCGTTTACGAAGATATACACGTTCAAAAATCCGTTTTATCCAGACATCAATAGGCAATGCTGTTAGGTGTCCAAGAGAAAAAAGACAGATACAATCGGCGACTTTTTCGCCGATTCCTTCTAATTTTATCAATTCCTGTTTTGCTTCCGGATAATCCATCCGTTTGAGTGCCTCAAGTTCAAGTTTTCCGTTGGCAACGGTGCTTGCTGCATTCCACAAATAACGTGCACGGTATCCGGTGCCGCAGGCAAAAATTTCGTCAACACCTGCATCCGCGAGTGTTTGCGGTAAAGGAAAAGTGTAATCCACGTAACCGTCAAACGCCAACCTCTGCCCGAAACGTTCAGAAAGTAATTGGATAATGCTGCGGATACGTGCCATGTTATTGTTTTGCGATAAGATAAACGACGCGATAGTTTCCCATAATTCCTGATTCAGAAGACGCATTCCCCAGAACCGATTTATTGCTTGCTCAATGTAAGCATCAACGTTCACTGCAGCTAAAATTGATCCCAAATCTCTGTGTAGATCAAGATAGTGATGCAAGTGCTCTGTGGCAATTGGTTTGCCTTTTGAGCTATCTATAATTAAGGTATCCCCTCTTTGCTGGATTTTGAGTATCTGTGCTTCAACGACACCAAAATACGCGTCATCCACTCGGTTCCACCGAAATGACTGTCCAGATTCTAAGGTAAATTTTAGGTTAAAATCTGTCACATGCTGTATACATATTTGACGTTGATTCGCGACATTATCTATCTTCATTGGCACTCTTAAACGAAATTATATGTTAAAACACAACAAAATGCAAGTGTTAAACTAAAAAATTATTGAAAAATACTTTACTATAGAGTATCATTAAAGGTAGTATAATTCAAATAGGACTTACGCATTCCCCCTTGATAAGGGGGCAGGGGGGTTAAATTGTCCGATATTTCAGTGTTTTTAGTCTTTTTATCTCCCCATACGCTATCGCTATGGGGGCCCGCCCCCTAAATCCCCCTTATCAAGGGGGACTTTAAGAGAAAATGTGTAAGTCCTGTCAAATTGAGGAGAGAAGATTACAGATGATTATCTTTCTACGGGAAAAATTTATTGCCCAAATCTTTATGTGGGTCATTGCGATTGTCTTCGTCATCGGGTCAATTATGCTTTACAGCGGCTCAAGCGGTGGACGCAGTCAGGGAGCTGAGGCAGAAGTCGTCCTTAGAATTGATGCGTTAGAAGTAACAAGAGGTGATTTTGATAGTATGGTCTCGGACCAGATGCGGCAACAACAGAACCAAAGGTTTGGTCCTCCACGCGACGAGAAACAGACAGAAAAAGATATTATTAATTCCTTGGTAAAACGGGCAATTGAAGGGAGTGCAAGAATTAGCGATGCAGAAATTGAACATTATATTCGAAGCGATGAAAACCGAGTTCAACTGTATAATCAAATCGGGGCCGGGGTAGCAAACTGGTATAAGTTTCAACTTAGTGCCGCAACGCTCCGAGATAATGTCCAAAACCTTGAATTGGTTACCGATACAGAGGCTGAACAAGCTTATCAGCTTGAAGCAGACAAGGCAAAAATAAAATTTATTGAATTTCGGCACAGCGACTATGTTTCAACTGCCAATGTAGATGACGCAGAAGCGGTAACGTTTTTTCAGGAAAATCCGAACGACTATAAAACTGATGAGCAGGTAAACGTTAGATTTATCAAAATTAATCCTGCTGACTTCGTCTCACAATCAGATATTGAAACGTATTACGCTGAGAATCAGAGCGAATTCATGACTCAGGAGCTTGTCAAAGCGCGGCATATTTTGAAAAAGTTCTCAGACCCAAACAATGTTACTGATGAACAAAAAGCAGAAACGAAAAAAACTGCAGAAGAATTACTTAAAACCGTCAATGCTGAATTGGCAGCTGGGGCATCGTTTGCGGATTTAGCGAAAACACATTCAGACGGCCCCTCTCGTGAAGATGGCGGTGCATTAGGGGGTAGTATACCGCACCTCCCCCCTGGTAAGTATTTTGGGCGCGGGCAAATGGTAAAACCGTTTGAAGAAGCGTGTTTTGATATATTAAAACCTGGGGAAGTAAGTGATCTTGTTGAAACAAGATTTGGATATCATATTATCCAATTGGAAGAAAAGCATGCGCCAACACTTAAACCATTCCTTGAAGTAGAAAGCGAAATCAGAACCAAGCTGATTCAAATCAATGGCGTGGATAATGCAAAAGAGGTGGCTGAAGACCTACTCTTTGAAATTGAGGTTGAGGATTATGAAACTGCCATCGGACTTGATAGGTATAAAGAACTGTCACTTGCTGTGGGGGAAACAGATTTTTTCAGTAAAGATGCCAGGCAAATTCCGAATATCGGATCACCAGTTGGCTACCGAGGATTTAATGAGGAAGTTTTTGATATGGAAGTAGGCGTGACGAAAACAATTGAAACAAAAGGTTTTGGCGGAGATGTTACAGCCTATTTTGTTGCAACTGTTCTTGGGAAAAAATCTGCTGCTATTCCTGAATTTGAGGACGTTAAAGCAAAAGTTATTGAGGATTTACGTAAGAAAAAAGCCAAAGAGAGTGCTTTTGCAGATGCGCAAAATCTGTTTAATCAACGGACAGATAGCGAGTCTTTAGATGATTTGGTAAAAAAATATAAAGCACCTGAAGGGACAACTGAAGACCAGAAATCTGTTCAAGAGAGCAACCTATTTAATCGGACACCTGGAAGACACTACGTTTCTGGTATGGGTGATTCAAAGGAAGTGATGTTCGCTGCGTTTAAAATGTCTGTAGGGGATGTCGGTGGACCATTTAGAGGTACCGAATCGATCACAGGAGACGTATCGGTTTACCTCATTGAATTAGTCGAACGCGTAGAACCTGATGTAGAATTGTTCCGAACGGATCCTGTACAAAAGGCACAACGTTATCAGACACTTCTTCAGGACAAGAAGAATGGGGCATGGGATAATTGGTTTGCTGCACGAAAAAAAGCTGCGAATGTCTGGATTCATGAAGACTATCGCTAATTAAGAATGTCATAGAAAAAGTTTCTGCGTTTCGGGACAAATCCTAATTCTGAGATAGTTCGTTCGATCTCCTCTATCGGCATACAATAGACGGTGCCAGCTTTGCTGACCACGTTTTCTTCTATCATCGTTCCACCCATATCGTTGGCACCGAACTTGAGCGAGAGTTGGCCAATTTTGGGTCCCTGCGTAACCCACGACGACTGAAAGTTGTCAATGTTATCTAAAAACAAACGGGAGATCGCTAAAGTTTTTAGATACTCAAAACTACCAGCGGGTGGAATGTGTTCAAGTTCTGTGTTACTTGGCTGAAAAGACCAACAAATAAATGCTGTAAACCCGCCTGTTTCATCTTGCAGATCGCGCAACCGCATTAAATGTTCCACGCGTTCAGCATAACTTTCGACGTGTCCATACATCATGGTAGCACTTGATTTGAGACCGATCACATGCCCCTGTCGCATGACTTCAAGCCACTCGTCCGCTGTACACTTTTTAGGGCTAATCTTGTTCCGGGCGTGATCGGTTAAGATTTCTGCGCCGCCACCGGGTATAGAGTCAAGTCCAGCATCGCGAAGACGGGTAAGGACTTCTCGCAATGACATGCGGTTGATCTTGGCGAACCAATCCAGTTCGGGGGGCGAAAATCCGTGGATGTGTATTGGGTAGTTGGTTTTTATCCAACGGAGTAAATCTTCATACCATTCCAGTTTGAGTTTAGGGTGCAGTCCACCTTGCATTAGAATAAGTTTACCACCTAAATCAAGGGTTTCTTGGATTTTTTGTCCGAGTTCTTCACGTTCCATTACATAGGCATCAGGGTCTTTTCGGTGGCGGTAGAAGGCACAGAATTCGCAATCAACATAACACCAATTGGTATAGTTAATGTTTCTGTCAACAATGTAAGTGATATAGCCTTCTGGATGTTTTCGGTGTCGGATAACATCTGCGGCGTGTCCCAGCGCAAGCAGGTCATGACATTTAAAAAGCGTTAGTCCGTCATCAAAGTTTAAACGTTCCCCCGCAAGTACTTTTTCTAATATGGGTTGAATGGTACTATCCATCAGTTTTATTATCCTTCTATAAGGTTCTTTACGTATATGAGATAATTCTAACATTTTATTAGGAATATGTCAAAATTAATTTGACTTTGCTGAAGAAATTGGATATAATTAAAAGTTGAGTCTTGAAAATTTGGAGAAAAACGATGGCAATTGTCTACTTAGAAGAGTTAGGAAAACAGGTGTCGAATAAGTATTTAGCAGTTAACGTTATCGCAAAACGGGCGCGTGCATTAAATGATGAGCTTCTCGGAGCCGGTTTATCCAAAAAGCAGAAACCTGTATCTGTGGCAACAGAAGAATTGGCTGCAGGTGAACTAACATATAATACACTTGATCCAAATGCTTCGGAACCCGAGGCTGAACTTATCTTCACTTCTGAATCTGATGGTTTTGATGCAGTAGATGGAGATGAACAGATTGCGGAACTCTTCGGTGAAAGTCTTACCGAAGCCAGTGACACTGATGAAGATGTGGATGCCGAAGACATCGACACTGATACCGATGAAGATGTGGATGCCGAAGACATTGACACTGATGAAGATGTGAATGCCGAAGTCAGCGGTGCTGATACCGATGAAGATGTGGATGCCGAAGCCAGCGGTGCCGATGAAGATACCGATGATGGAGACTAAAACGCGATTAGGAGATTTTTTTGACAAATGCTTCTTAAAGCGTGTATACTTTAAAAAGGATTGAAGAGCGGCACGGTTGCGTGCTGACGTGGCTCAATGGTAGAGCAAGTGATTTGTAATCACTAGGTTGGAGGTTCGATTCCTCTCGTCAGCTTCCTATTTTGGGGGTGTGCTTGAGCGGTCAAAAAGGGCAGACTGTAAATCTGTTGGCTATGCCTACGGCGGTTCGAATCCGTCCGCCCCCATCCGTTTTTGTGCGGGAGTAGCTCAGCTGGTAGAGCATTGGCCTTCCAAGCCATGCGTCGCGGGTTCGAATCCCGTCTCCCGCTTGTGTGAGTTTATGATTTGCCGACGTAGCTCAGTCGGTAGAGCGCGTCCTTGGTAAGGACGAGGTCACCGGTTCAATCCCGGTCGTCGGCTCCACCTATAATAGTGAGGTAAGAAATTATGCCGAGAGACATTGTAACTTTAGCATGCGATGCATGTAAACGACGGAATTATGTAACAACACGGAATCGACGGACACAGCAGGATCGGTATGAGCGGAAAAAATATTGCCGTTTCTGTCGAAAACATACACTGCATAAGGAGACACGATAGACTTTATGTCCATAGGCCAGTAGCTCGAACTGGTAGAGCGCCGGTCTCCAAAACCGGATGTTGGGGGTTCGAATCCCTCCTGGCCTGCCTTTTATCATGATAGCACGAATTAAAAATTACATTCAAAACATACTTTTAGAATGGCAGAAGGTATCTAAACCTGACATGGAACAGGTGCGGGGCAGTACAGTTGTAGTTTTAATTGCTTCTGCAATTTTGGGCGCTTTCATCTGGCTTGTTGACGGTAGTTCTGGACAACCTACATGGAAATGGCCCGCTGAATTGATCCTTGTTGCAATTCCTATCGTCGTTTTTTGGCTTAGTAAAGGCTTAGAAAACCGTCGGTTACTTGCAACAGCTATAGCATGTATTCCTTTAGTCGTTGTTCTTGTTAGTCAATACATTATTCAACCTGAAGATCCACTTGCAGGGTTCGGAATGTCTTTTTTAAGGAATATTTTTCTCCGCTAATTTAAATGTCGGTGAGATTTCTTGTCATTCTCATACCTGTTTCGTGCGAAAAAAAGTTCATTTGATTGAGCACCAACAAATTGTCATAGTTCTACTTCTGGCACTTTAGGAATTAAAATAATGGAAATTGTCATGACTGGTTATTGGTATATTGTTCAGGTCTATACTGGACACGAAAAGAAAATACAGTCCAATCTTGAGAGACGTTTGTCATCCGATTCGGATAGTGATAAGGAACTTCAGGATGAAATTTTACAGGTTAACGTTCCGATCTCCACTACCGTAAAGAATGAAGATGGAAAACGCAAGGTGAGAAGCAGTCCTACTTATCCAGGGTATGTTCTTATCAATTCTCGGCATGAAATTGGACCGCACTCAGAAAATTCGATTGGACAAAAAAGTTGGGCTTTTATTCAAGAAACCCCCGGCGTGATGCAATTTCTTGGAAATGCCAACAATCCAAATGCCAATCCAATTCCACTTAGTTCGGAAGATGTAGAACGGATGTTGGAAAGTTCAACCGTTGAGGAACAGGAGCCGGTACCGGAGGTGACATTTGCTGTGGGTGATAAAGTTCGCGTTATTGAAGGGCCTTTCAGTACTTTCACCGCAGAAATTCTTGGAATAGATATGCAACGACAACGCTTAAGCCTCTCAATTACAATCTTTGGGCGTTCAACACCTCTTGAATTGGGGTTCCTTGGAGTTGAAAGACTATAAATTTAACCCAAGTTGCTACCTATAAGTTTTAGACTTGAAAACACCTTCTTTCATGAAAAAATGCTGATAATTAGTGAATATTTGTAGCGTGAACTCCAGTTTGCACCCAAATATGCACAATCTGGCAGATTAGCTACTTATGTGGCAACTTAGGTTAAATTTAGTAAAGATACGGAGATATTAACAAATGGCAAAAAAAGTGGCAGGTGAAGTCAAACTTCAGTTAGTATCCGGGCAGGCTACTCCACAACCACCAGTGGGGCCTAGTCTTGCGCCTTATGCGATTAACCTGCAGGAATTTATAAAAACCTTCAACGCGCAGACTCAGCAACAAAGTGGCATGGTTGTCACCACTATCATTACATGTTATAGTGATCGGTCCTTTACCTTCACAGTTAAATCGCCCCCAGCTGCGGTTCTGCTCAAATCTGCGGCGAAAATTGCCAAAGGGTCTGGAGAACCAAATCGGAATAAGGTCGCCGCTGTGAGTCAGGCTCAGATTCGTGAAATTGCTGAAACGAAATTACCGGATCTTAATACTACGGATATAGAAGCAGCAATTCGAATGGTTGAAGGCACAGCGCGAAGTATGGGTTTAACAATTAATTGATGCTTCGGTTACCTTTATAGTAAAATCCGAAAATATGTGGACATTTCAAGGAACAACGATCCCACACCATCACGCTGGCAAGGTTTCCTAACCTTGCCAATGTCCAGGTAATTGTGAATTTCACTATAAATGTGCAGCTTTGGTGAAGCAACCTGAGAGATAAATTTGATATTATTTGGAGAATAATATGGCGAAAAGAGGAAAACGTTATCGTGATATGCAGCAGCATGTCGACAGACAAAATTTTTACACAGTCGACGAAGCTGTCTCACTCTTAAAAAAAACAAGCACTACGAAGTTTGATGAAACTATTGATTTAGCTTCCCGTCTCGGTATAGATGCGCGTAACGCTGAGCAGAATATCCGTGGTACAGTTGCGCTTCCGCACGGGACCGGTAAATCTGTTCGCGTTGCTGTATTTGCTGAAGGTGATAAGGCACGTGAGGCTGAAGAAGCAGGCGCAGACTTTGTCGGCACTGATGACTTGGTTGATAAAATTGCTGACGGTTGGCTTGAATTTGACGCAACAATCGCGACACCAGATTTAATGCGGAGCATTATGCCAAAGTTGGGAAGAATCCTTGGACCACGAGGGTTGATGCCCAACCCGAAAGCTGGTACTGTGACAATGGATATCGCCGAAACACTGCAGAACATTAAAGCGGGACAGATTGAATACCGGGTTGAGCGAGATTCTGGTATTGTGCACGTGCCGATAGGAAAAACCTCGTTTGAAGAAGTGCAAATTAAGGACAATCTTATGACTGTTATGGATGCTCTTGTGAAGGCGCGTCCTGCCGCAGCAAAAGGACGGTATATTAGAAGTGTTGCGATCTCTTCAACGATGGGTATCGGCATCCGAATTGATCCGCAGCAATTTATGTAATCCGTAAAATCGGCCATATTGTGGAATACCGATTTTACAAAGTGAACGGAATATAATTATTAGATACTAAACGACAAATTCCGCAAATAGAATAGAGTTGTAGAAAGTAGGGGCTTTTGGCTTAATTACCTACCGAGACTCGGATAAGGTTGAAGACACTTCGTGCTTATGCAAGGAAGCAAGTTTTGACTGCCGTAGTTAGGTCAAGCCTCCAGATCTCTGGGGGTTTTTCTATTTCTGGATGGAGTTGTCAAGATGTGAAAGGAGCTAACCTATGCCGAATGAAGCGAATATTCAGCAGGTTGGACAAATTCGTGAACTTTTTGAAAGTTCAGATGTAATTCTGTTGGCAGATTTTCAAGGACTCACTGTCGCTGAAGCAAATGCTTTGCGTCAGCAGTTACGTGAGGCAAATGTTCGATATAAAGTCTGCAAGAATACATTAATTAACGTTGTTGCGCAAGAACGAGAAGTCGAAGGGCTTGCGCCATATTTAAAAGGGAATACCGCACTTGCGGCGAGCGATGACCCTGCTACTTCCAGTAAAATCCTCTTTGAGTTTAGCGAAGAACATGAAAGTTTAAAAATTAAAGGGGGTATCCTTGGAAAACAGGTTGTTGACGCGGATGGCGTTAAAGCACTCCAAGATATGCCTTCAAAAGAGGTTTTGATTGGTCAGGCTATTGGGGGTATCAGTGCGCCGCTGTATGGGCTTGTCGGAGTCTTGAATAACGGATCTCCCATGACGCGGTTTGTTAATGTGCTTAGTAGGACAATAGGTCAGGTGACATCTGTCCTCACACAGATTAGTGAACAGAAGAAAGCAGCCGAATAGGCATAACTTTTACTTTTTATTAAGAAAGGATTGTAAAAATGGCAAATATAGAAAAATTGATTGATGAAATTAGTGAGATGACTGTTTTGGAACTCTCCGAGTTGGTAAAAGCGCTTGAAGATAAATTTGGTGTGAGTGCTTCTGCCATGCCGGCGGTGGCAGTTGCAGGGGCGGCCCCAGCGGCAGGCGCAGCTGGAGAAGCAGAAGCTGAGGAAGCAGCAGAACAAACCGAATTTGATGTCCAGATTAAAGAGATCGGCGGACAGAAAATTCCGCTTATTAAAGAAGTTCGTGCCATCACAGGACTCGGTTTGAAAGAGGCAAAAGAAAAGGTTGAATCAGCGCCAGTTGTTATCCAAGAAGGTGTCAGCAAAGAAGATGCTGAAAAAACCAAAGAGCAGCTTGAAGCTGTCGGCGCAGTCATCGAAATCATCTAATCAGAGTCGTCGCCTTCATATTGTTGAGGCGAACTCAAAAGCAAACTTAAGCAAACCCCATTATGGTATTAAACTATGATGGGGTTTCTCTTACCAAACAGATGTTCAGTATCGCAGAAATTTTTTATCTCGTTTTCAGTCAACTCGCTGTAGGTGGGTTTATAACTATGCTCCTTATACCGAAAGGTTTAGTCGGTGCGAACTTTTATCGCCTGATGGGGGGCATCTATCTGCTTGTGTGTGGATTAGCGCGCTGTGCTAATCTGTATATCCAGGAACAACCTGTTACCTTTGTCAATTTTTTTGGATTTTGGCAGGACATCGAATCTGTTTTAGTAATCAGTTTCGTTCTCATAACCTGTGCTTATACACTGCGTTGGTGGTTCAAATCATCTATACTTACCCAAGTCCTATTTTATGGTGGGATTCTCTGTGGTAGCATGTGGATTGTTTTTAGTGCTTTTCCACACTTCAAAAATGTCCAATTTCCCGGTGAAACATTTTTATTACCTTTCCAATTTTTAGTGTCAGCAGTGCTACTTGGCACAGTTCATACTGGGATGTGGTTTGGACATTGGTATCTTGTAACGCCAGAGTTACCTGTCCATTATCTGAGACGGTTTAACACTGTTTTGTTGTGTACGCTTGTTGTAACAATATCCCTTTTCTGCATAAATATGTTTTTCAGGTCGCAAGCAGAAGATATCGCCCCTTTTAATTTTCATTATCAACTTATCTTTTGGATGCGGTTAGGCATTGGGTTCGGTGGCACACTGATTCTTTATTTTATTAGTTGGGATTGTTTGCGTCCAAAATCTGTTGCTAAAGATGAAGTTGGAGCAACGCGGGCAGCGACAGGTTTCCTTTTTATTGCAATAATTACTGTGTTTTTGGGTGAGTTCTGTAGTCGGTATCTGTTTTTATCAATGCAGTTTCTTTTTTGAAAATTGCAGCCATGTGTGATATACTTTCTGCATCGGTTTATGACAAATTTCAGAGACCATCTGATGACAAAAAACGTTAAAAGTCCACTGCGCTACCCTGGCGGGAAATCAAGAGCAATCAAACAGATTCTCCCTCTTATCCCTACAAAGATCACCGAGTTCCGTGAACCTTTCGTCGGTGGTGGATCCGTCTTCTTTGCTGTCCGAAGCATTTTTGGAAACAATATCAAATCATATTGGATCAATGATTTGAACTATGATCTATACTGTTTTTGGAAGCAGGCAAGAGATAATGTTGCAGAACTCGTTGATGAACTGACAAAAATATACACAACCACTAAAGATGGTCGTGCCTTATTTGAGGAATTGACGAAGGATAGAGATTTGCTGTGCAATAACAAAGATATGCTATCCGAATTTGAGCGGGCAGTGCGTTTTTTTGTTCTTAACCGTATTACCTTTTCAGGTGTCGTAGATTCTGGAGGATATTCGCAAGGTGCTTATGAGAAGCGGTTTACGCGCTCGTCTATTGATCGGGTAAAGCAGATTTCACGCGCGCTTTCTGGTGTCAAAATCACAAACGAAGATTACACAGCAAGTCTTTTTGATGAGAACAACGATGTCTTTATCTTTCTTGATCCACCCTATTTGAAAGCAACGGAATCTAAGTTATACGGAACGAGAGGCGCTTTACACACTACTTTCAATCACGATCAGTTTGCTGACAATATGAAAAAGTGTAAGCACAAATGGCTCATTACTTATGACGACTCGCCAAAGATTCGTGAGCTGTTTGATTTCGCAGATATTCATGAATGGACGCTGCAATACGGAATGAACAATTACCGAAAAGATTCAGCGGCTAAAGGTAAAGAGTTATTTATTAAAAATTACCATATTCACGCCAAAGTCCTGCCTTGAGGTAACGTGTAGATTGGGTAGAACGGATTCATATCTGGCGAAATATGGGCGTGTAAAGTTTTGGCATGTGTGTCCTCCGCGATTCAGACAGAAAAAACGGTAAATGTCTCAGACAATGCACCTTATCCAAACTTTTGCCAAAATATTTACACACCGCGGAATATAATTCCATTGAAAATCTTACGTAGGTACGTTAAACTAACGATATTCATTAAAGTTAAGGAGGTATATAATGAAATCCCAAATTTTCTATGAACCTGAATCAATGAGTCTTGAAGATCGGCCAGTGCCTACAGCTGGTGATAACGATCTGTTAGTTCAAGTTCGTTCAGTAGGTATCTGTGGTTCGGATGTAGCATACTATTTCGGCAATAGTTCTCTTGAAACAGACGATGGTAAGGGACCGCTTATTCTCGGACACGAATTTACTGGCGAAGTTGTTGAAGTAGGAAATGAAGCCGGAAAAACAGGCGGCTTTAAAGTCGGCGATAGAGTCGTTGTCAATCCTGTACAATCCAACCCGAATTCTTTTTGGAGCAAAAAAGGATTGTCCAACTTGTGTCCAGAAAAACGTATCTTAGGTGTGGGTGTGGATGGCGGTTTTGCAGAATACGCTGTTTCTGATTACCGTTGGACAGTCAAACTTCCCGAAAATGTTACGTATGATCAAGGGGCACTCACAGAACCACTTGCCTGTGGATTGTATGCTATTAACAATCTCAATGCTGAAGAAGGACAGACTGCCGTTGTTTTCGGACCCGGTCCCATCGGTTTAATGATGGTGCAAGTTTTGAAAAGTCGTGGCTTGAAAAACGTTTTGCTTGTCGGTACTCGCGACTATCGTTTGGAGTGCGGTAAGGAACTTGGTGCAGACGTAGTTGTGAACGTCAGCGATACGAACTCACCACACTATGTTGAGGATCTTGGTGCTACAATTCAGGAACTCAATAACGGTGAATTAGCTGACCGTGCTATTACTGCCACGAGTTCGCTTGATGCAATCCATACAGCACTTGAAGTTACGGGAAGACACGCAACTGTTGTTATCTTCGGTCTTCCTGGCGATAAAGATGTCATGCAGGTTCCGATTCTTGACACTATCCTTATGGATAAAACCATTAGGTTCTCATGGTTAGCACCAGACACGTGGGAAGAGGCGGTTCAACTCATTTCCAGTGGCGATGTTAACATGGACAAAATCATCAGTCACGAATTCCCGCTTGAATCGCTTGTTGAAGGAATCACAAAGGTTCGTAATCGAGAAGATAGCTGCACCAAAGGACTGATAAAAGTTTCTTCTTAAGATTCGGTATCTAATATGGGTATCCCATTTTTTATCGTTTTTGCCTTATCAATCGTTTTCCTATCGATTGGAATAACTGGGTGGGGTGACCTTGTATCGGTTGAATGGCCTGAGCAGAATCCATCGGCTGCGACCGTTGACGAAGTAGTTGTCACCCCTTACCTCGGTTTAAAATTAAATTATTGGGCGATTGCACAGTGCTTAACAGGCTTTTTGCTGTTTTTGGCGAGTCTCTACCTTATGGGGTTTTTACTCTATCTTGAAGAGCGGGAGAGCGGCAGGATTATGAAAAACGTGAAAAGTTTTGTGAAACTACGTCAGTTTTTAGAACGGCACCGGAAGAGAAGTTCATCTCAATGAAACCTCTCGTATAATCGAGAACAAAATTATCCACGTAACGTTAGGCACTTATGATGAACTCACATAACTTCATGAATAGGAGGGACACCGATGGAAAGTTATCCAAACGTGCGCCAAATACCTTACGCTCCGACAGAAATGGCGGATCTCTACCCTGAATCGGATGGTAAACCTATGGCTGATACTGATCTCCATATTCGGTGGATAATCTGGCTGCGGCAAGTCCTTGAAGGACATTTTGCACAGAGCCCGGAAGTTTATATCTCTGGCAATATCATGATGTACGATATTGAGGGCCCTCTTCGGACCGCTGTGTCTCCCGATATTCTTGTCTCTTTCGGGATAGGACAGAAAGACCGCCGCACCTACAAGGTATGGGAGGAGGGCAAAGCTCCCGATTTCGTAATGGAGTTCTCAAGCAAACGCACCTATCAAAATGATTTAGAAGGGAAAGTTTTGCATTATGCCGCAATGGGCATTCCGGAGTATTTCCTTTATGATGTGGATAGGCGTTATTTACCGGCACCGTTGATGGGCTATCGTCTTGTTGATGGTGTTTATATTGAAGTTTCTCCAGCCGTTGATGGTGGGTTGTGTTCTGAAGTCCTGAACTTGAATTTTCATTTACGGGATAAGGGGTTTGGGGTTTACGATCCGGGTGCGGAGAAATGGCTGCAGACACCTGCTGAGGCAGCGACAGAACGTGCCGAACAAGCTGAAGAACGTGTGCAACATGAAGTTGAAGCGCGACAGAAGGCGGAAGCAGAAGCCTCACGACTCCAAGAAGAACTTGCCCGCTTAAAAACACGGTAAAGCGATTATTCCTTTTTTAATATGGAACAACAATTAAAAAATAACTTACTTCTTCGCGCATCAAGATGTCTGCCAGTGGAACGGGTGCCTGTATGGATGATGCGGCAGGCAGGCAGATCAGACCCGCTTTATCGTCAGATTCGGCAAAAATGTAACCTTCCATTAGAACGTCTTTTCCGCACTTGTCCGACCCCGATGTCGGACACCGATGTGGAATGGGCAGTCCAAATTTCACTTCTTCCTAAACGCATCGGTGTGGATGCCATAATTGTATATAAAGATATTCTCACACCGCTTGCGCCGATGGGGGCACACTTCCGATTTTCCCCCGGACCAGTTTTAAACCCGCCAATACGAACGCAGTCACAAATAGATGCACTTGAACCGCTGAATGATCCACCCGTACAATTAGAGTACACTGGACAAGTAATTCGGTCATTGCGTAAGACGTTGAATGAAGAACTGCCGCTTATCGGTTTTGCGGGTGCCCCATTAACGCTCGCCTTTTTCCTTATAGCAGGGGAAAGCCCAATGAAAAAAGGTGCTGGCATATCGGAAAAAGCAATTCCTGTTTTTGAAATGATGAAAGATACACCAAAGCTTCTGCATGAGTTGTTAGATAAATTGACCGAAATGACGATTAACTATCTGAATTACCAAATTAGCGAAGGTGTGGAGATAGTGCAACTATTTGAATCGATCGCGGATGTGCTATCGCGGCAGATGTATGAAGATTTCGCCCTTCCGTATCATCAACGGATTTTCGCTGCACTCAATTCAGATGCACCAGGAATCCTTTTTGCAAAGGAGTGTCCCTACGTTAATTTAATGCACCAAAGTGGAGCGGATGTGTTGAGTGTCGGAAAATGCGTAGACCTTGGAAAAGCCAGAACGGAAACAGGCGATTCGGTTGCCTTTCAGGGAAATGTTGATAACGATATTCTTCGCGATGGCACATTTTCAGACATTACAGAAGCCGTACACACTTGCATAAAACAGGGTAGAAAAACAGGGCACATTTTGAACCTCAGCCATGGACTTCATAGAGACACACCTTTTGAAAACGTCAAACATTTTGTCCACATAGCCAAAACATGTCAGGATAGTTGATGCAAAACATTTCAGAAAACCCGTTCGCGCCGCGTCAATACGGAGAACTTATTAAGGTAACAGATCGAGTATATCTGTTTCGCAATATTGTCAACTCTTCTATTATAATAGGAGATAACGGGGTTGCCGTAATTGATACACAAGTAAATCAGATGATGGGAAAACGACTTCTCAAGGCTATCCGAACCATCACAGATAAGCCGATTCTCTATGCGATTAACACCCACTATCATTGGGATCATACAAATGGGAATATTATATTTCGGCAAGAAGGCGCGACCGTTGTCGCACGGGAGATGACAAAAGACTTTATGGTGAATAGAGCACCGCGCCAAGAGGATTTTCTCCGTTCCCGCGGGTTTACCCTTGGTGATCCGCCATTTCTACCACAGGAAACATTTACGCATGAAACCGAACTTAATTTGGGCAACCAGCCTTTACATCTTGTTCACTTAGGAAAAGCGGAAACGGATGACGCAACTGCCATCAGAATTCCAGCAGAAGGATGTATCGTTTCAGGTGATACAGTGATGACCGGTAGTTTTCCTATTTTTGGACAGCCTGTGATGAACGAGGGACTGATGGCAAACCACGATTGGATTAATACAATTAAAGAATTGCGCACATACACACCAGATCATGTGCTTCCCGGCCACGGTCCCTTAGCACACGATACCGAAATTGACCTATTGCTCAAAATTGAGTCCTATTTCTTAACTGAAGTCCGAAAACGGGTTGAACAAGGCATGTCTTTGGCAGATTTGCTAACAGACATGGAGACTAACATGCCTAATTGGATTCGCGACATTGCTGAAGTTTGGGGAACACCCCGTTATGCTATTCTGCGTGTATATCGTGGATTGATTGATGACCCAGAACCGGGATGGCAACACTTCAAACCTTCGGCTATCCCGATAGCAGATACTGAGGTGCTTAACCAACAGACACAGGAACTGAAAGGTTTTGAGGCGTATCGTGAAACAGCGGAAGAGGTCGCAGAAGGAAACGACTTCGGATTAGCCATCGCCATTTTGAAAGCTGCAACCGAAAAATTCTCTAATCTTCCAGAAGCATGGACAGAATACGCAAATCTACTCACACAAACATCTCGTACTGTGTCGAGTGTGCTTGAAAAAGGCGATTTTTTCTATGAGGCAAAAAATGCGCTCAGGACCGCACTTGAATTAGACCCTGATTACGCGCTTGCACATCTTTTACGCGGATCCAACTATATCCTCTCAGCTTACCGGAACGGTGATGATCCCGCACCAGGTATGGAATCAATCTATAAGGCATTAGTTAGCGGAATTCAAGGAACACAACTTGCACAGGCATATTTTTCCATTGGACTTGCACATCGCACGAATTCCGATGAAACACTTGCTCGTGAAGCATTTGCACAAGCAATTGCTGTTGATCCGAGTTTTATGCCCGCGCAATTTGCGAACATGGCATAGGAGAGAAAATGAAATACGATAGCGTTTTACTTGTAGCATTCGGCGGTCCAACTCCGGGCTGCTGTAAAAAATATGATACCGAAAATTGTCCTGGTGAAGCATACTGTTTTGTTGAAGGAATTGCTGGCGAAGCTGAATCTCAAAAAGAACGCGTCCAAGACATCTCATCCCATTACGTACAATTAGGTGGATTTTCACCATTTAACGAATTGACTTTCAAACAAGCCAAAGCATTACAAAATGCATTGCAACAACGTGACTTACCGTTACCTGTTTATGCTGGATTTCGGCATTGGGCACCGTACTTAAAGGATGTCATCGCTGAAATGGCACAGAAGGGACATCGCAAAATGCTTGGTATCATCATGGCACCCCACCGAGCCAAAGTTAGTTGGGAATGGTACCAACAAACCGTCAAGAAAGGCATTGAAGCAGTCGAAGGTGAAAAGCCGACTATTGACTATCTTGAACAATGGTATACCCATGATGGCTATGTAGGTGCTATCACAGAAATTATCAAAACGGCATGTGGCGATAGGTTAGACCGTGCTGAACTGGTTTTTACTGCTCATGCAATTCCGCAAGTCGCAGCAGATACCTCACCCTATTCACAACAGTATGAAAAGACAGGGGAAGCAGTGGCACAAGCGATTGGAAAAAAACGGTTTAGCTTTGCATACCAGAGTGAGGTGGAAAATAGTCCAATACCGTGGACACAACCCGATATTAACGACTGGCTTAAAGCTAAAAGAGAAGAAGGGATTGATACTGTTGTCGCTTCCCCCATCGGATTTCTTTGCGATCACGTTGAAGTTCTATACGACTTAGACATAGAGGCAAAGGAAACAGCGGAAGTATGTGGAATTGATTTTATTCGGGCAGGCACTGTTGGTGATCATCCGAAATTTATCGGTATGTTAGCAGACTTTGTGTGTGAAAAGTCTGCAAAGTAGGATTACGTCTTAAGTACTAACCTATTGGCATTTTAAGGAATACTCTGATGGCGCAGGAACAGAAACGTGCAATCGTTATCGGTGGTGGAATCACAGGTTTATCTGCTGCTTATCGCTTGAAACGTGAAGCAGAAAAAAGGGATATTCCACTTGAGATTAGTCTACTTGAAGCAAGCAACAGGGTAGGTGGTATTATTCAGACCGAACACCGAGACGGATTTATCATTGAACACGGTCCTGATGCCTTTATCTCAACCAAACCGTGGGCAAAAGCGTTATGTGAAGAACTCGGTATAGCGGATCAGTTGATAGGTACTAATTCAAAGGTCCGGCGAAGTTTTGTCCTCCAAAAACGTAAACTGCTACCGGTACCAGAAGGGTTTTATATGATGGCCCCGGGATCGTTCGGGCCTTTTTTAAAAAGCCCTATTTTCAGTTTGGTGGGTAAATTTCGTATAGTCTTAGATTTATTTATCTCACGGCGCAGCGATATAGATGATGAATCGGTTGCCGATTTCGTTAGGCGCAGACTCGGAACCGAGGCGTTTGAGCGAATGGCACAACCGATGATAGGTGGTATCTACACTTCGGATGCAGAAAATTTAAGCCTCAAAGCAACGTTCCCGAGATTTCTGGAAATGGAGCGAGAACACGGTAGCATCATCAAAGCGCTTTTAGCACAAAAACGTAAGACAGCTCAAACGAGTCGTGGGACAAGTGGTCCGCGCTATAGTCTGTTCTTATCTTTTGCAGCAGGGATGCAGACGTTGGTAGACACATTGGCAGAAAATCTCGCGGGATGTATCCGTTTTCAATCCTGTGTTACCGCGATTCTAAAAAAAGAAGGTGGAAGTGATTGGGGCGTTTGCCTTGATAATGGCGAGACTTTGGAAACGGACTTAATCTGTATCGCGCTCCCCGCACCACAAACAAGCAAAATATTAATGAATGTATCACCGCCACTTGCCAAAAAACTCGCTGCTATACCTTATACATCATCTGCAACGGTTAATTTGGCGTTTCGTCGAGAGGATATCCAGCACCCACTCAACGGGATGGGGTTTGTTGTCCCTGTTACAGAACAACTTAACCTTATTGGGTGTTCGTTTAGCAGTGTGAAATTTGAAAATCGCGCTCCTGCAAAACATGTACTGCTACGCGCGTTTGCAGGCGGAAACACCTTTGAAACCAATGCTAATCGTAATACGACTCAAATAGATTTAGGGACTCTTGCATTAAAAGATGTATCGAATTTGCTCGGAATCAAAGAGAAACCTATCTTTTCGATTGTTAGTCAACATTCACAAGCGATGGCACAATATCTGGTCGGTCACCAAAAGCTTGTCAGCGAGATTAATGAACTTGCAAAAGGCTTGCCGAGTCTTGCCTTGGCAGGCAATGCTTATCACGGCATCGGTATTCCAGATTGTATACACAGCGGTGAGCAAGCAGCATTGAAGTTGCTTGATGCAATATAGAGGAATAGAGATGCGTTATACTGTAATTCTTCAGCGATGTGTCTTGGGTTTTTGTGTGTCTCTATTAGGATTAGGCATCTTAATGTTCTTCGGAAACTCTATTTCTGATGTAGAGAGTGATGAGAATCAACATCAGGAAATGTATCAAGCGTTTAAGGATGGAAGGTGTAAGAGTTGTCATCCTGCAATTTGGCGCGAATGGGAAAAATCCATGCATGCACAAGCATGGGTAGATGAAATTTATCAGGAAGCCGCAAAACAAATTGCTAACAGAGAAAAGAGTTGTGACCCGTGCCATGCACCAGAACCGATCCTCGTGACCGGGATTGGGAAGATGCCAAAATTACGTAGCGTACAACAAGAATCTGGTGTTTCTTGTCTTGTGTGTCACCTTGATAAGGATGGTGCAATGCAAGGGCCTCCGGCAAGTGCCGAAACCAATTTTCATGCAAATGTAACCAATTCTATCTATCAGTCACCAACAAAACTTTGTGCTACGTGTCATGGTCAACCGAGTGTGCCTGAACATGATCAAGTATCCAGTTTTCTTGAAAGCCGGTTTGCCGCTGAAAAAAAGAGTTGTGCTACATGCCACATGCCGGTTGTCAATCGGTTACAAAGCACAGCAAGTTATGAAAGTATCAAGGGGAGGAAACATACGTGGCAAGGCAGCCGCAGCGTCACACAGCTAAAAAATGCTGCGACTCTTAAGATTGAATTTGCTGATAAGAAAGCGACTGTGGTCCTTCAAAATAAGGCGGGGCATCTCCTACCAGGTGGCACGTTACGAATTATTGTTCTCGATTTAACGCATCTTGCACCTGATGGAACACAGCATGAGAAAAAACAGGTCTTAATTTCCGAAAAAGCGAAAAACCGGCTTAAACCTGATGAAAAGCGAACTTTTGTTTTTGATGTTAACAGTGGTGACACGCTAAAAGCAGCCCTACGGTATCAACTTACACCAAAAACGCCAGAATCTGAATGGGTGCAAATGGGAGAAATAAGTAAAATTGTACCGTAAAATATAAGAGCATTCTCGGACTCTTTAAAAACAGCGCGCTATAAAATACACCTACAATAGAAAAGTGTGCAGCAATAGTTGATAATCACTCTATGTATTTAAACTTGGCAATGAATTAAAACCAAGCAGACGTTTTAGTGTCGGCGTTGCGCGTTCAATGACTTCCTCCGATACAATTTTTAGATGATCTTGTTGTGGTTTTAAAATAGATCGACAGAAAAAACCGAGCAATGCAACCCGGGGCTTATCAGTCCTATTTTCTGAAGAACCGTGCCACACAGCACCGTTGACAATTAAGACTGAACCGCGTGAACCGCAAATTTGCTGTTCGTCTTCGTATTCAACGTCAGCTTCAGGTAACGCTTTAAGCCTTAGATGACTTGCCGGAACACAGCTGGTCGCACCGTTTTCAAGCGTAAAGTCGTCTAAAAACCAGACGCTATTTGCAACCATTGGAAAGTTAGGACGCGGTGTTGGAAGCCCTGATAACGGATAGTCAATATGGAGACCTGCATCTGGTGCATTTGGATAAAGGATATTTACTGTGAAAGAACTTAGCGTGCAGTCTGCACCAAGGAGATACTCCATAGCAGCAAGCATCTTTGGCTGTTGGATAGCTTCTTCAAATATTTCGCCCTTGTCAATTAGATTCCAAACACGTTGCGCGCTTCCGTTTGGGAAATAGGTATGCCCTTTGCCAGCTTTTTGTTCTGCTGTGGCAAGTTCCAAGGCACGTTTTCGGAGTTGCGTTGTTGTAAGCGGGGAAATCAAATTTTCCAAAAGCAAAAAACCGTTTAGGTCAAGTTGAGATTTATCAGAAATTGTCAACATAAATTGATTTTCCTCCAACACAAACTTTTTTTCTTGACAATTTATTCGTTTTTTGATATCATGTCAATCAGATTTTAAGGAATTTGTCCAAGTATGTAATATTTTAGGTGAAAATTTGCTAAATTGATTTGACATACTTTAAAAATTATAGTATCATATTAATTACCGATTGCAATTTAATCGATAAAATATAATTAGGCGGGGAAATTTACCGAATTTCTAACATTAAACGCCGCGTACCGATTAAAATGCTTGCTTAATTTTGTCACTTTTGTTAAAATAATACGACGTTCTTATATTATGATCAAACTTTAAGTCAATAAAATTGTATGTGTACGTAATCACTCAAATCTGTTATGTGATACTTGCATAGCGATTTCCGGTAGTCAATACAGAACTTCGGTGCCCAATTTTGTTTGCTTTTTGACATTCATCACGGATAAACTTAAATTATCCTAAGGTGAGTTACGTATACGGAAAAAATTTAATACTTGGTAGTAGGCTGTTAATTTGGATGGGCAGACACCTACCTCCGACGTTTTTGTTGTGTTTCCCGCTTGCCCATCTAAAACTTCAGTATTTAGTCTCGTTTTCGCGGGACTTAACGAGGAGGAAAAGTTAATGAAAAAACGAACACTTGTTTGTTTTTTGATTTTTACATTGTGTGTTTTTCACAGTTCAATTCCAGACACTGTGTTTGGGCAAGATAATCCATCTTTAGCCCAACAAGTGTTTGACAAACACAAACAGGTACTGCAACGAGCAAATGTAAAGCAATACCTGCCAGAGATTATTGAAGGTTTAAAGGGTGACTTACCCTTTGGTTTGACACCCGCGGGTGTCATTAATCTCGCTGTCAATTCGGTAAAAACTGATCCTACAGGTACCAATTTAAAGGCTCTTGCAGCACAAGCAGGTCTAACGTTAACAGATGATCATATCGCCATTATTGCAGATGCAGATGTTCAAGCGGTCCTCGCTGATGATACCACCGTGGCACTATTAAGTCTTACAGGTGATGCTCTTGCGGCAGGACTTGACGAACTTTTGAGGTTGATTAATGCGCCAGTTGATCCAGTGGATCCTACTCCACCGGATCCGGCACCGCCGACGATATCTATTACAACCTTGAGTCCGACAACCGATCAAAGTGGTTCATTTAATGTTGCTTTTACGACTGCAGATGTTAACGGAGACACGGTTACCGTGACAGGTTCTATTTCTTCTGTGGAACCTGCTGAGGCAGCGAGTTATTACAGTATCCCAAGCGGGACGCTGACCAGTCCTGTGCGGATTACGCAGACCGCTCCCACTACGGCAATGCCTACCATTCCTGGCGCAACTGTTACGTTAACGTTGGTAGCTAAGGACGGTACGGTAGCTGAAGACGGTACGGAACGTTCAGCCTCTGCCACCATTGCGGTTACATTTGCTACAGTGGAGAAACCGCCAGTTGATCCGGTTCCACCGGTTAAACCTACTGTTGACGCAAGACTTGGTGGTCTTTCACTTAACAGGGTTTCTGGAAGAGCTTTTATTCAAGAAATTGTTAGAGCATCTGGATTACCAGTATCAAGTCCAGACACGTTAGTGGAGCCTATAGTTGATTTTGTTTTATATCTAATCCCGAAACAAGTTCCTTTCCCAAAGAAACAAGTCAAGCAGATTTTAACTCAACAATCTTTTTCTGTTTTTCCTAAGGAACCTTATTATCTTGATGATAATAATATAAAAAGGCCTCTGTTAGATTATGAGAACTTTGGGAATGCTATTACGCCCAGTCTTGTTATCTCTGACCTTGCTGATGTTTTCGACGGCACGTATGAAGTTAAGAAATATCTGACAAGTGATAACCTGAACGTTTATGTACGCGTTAAAGACGTGCTTGAAGGTGGGAATGTTAAATTTAATCTCAATGGCAGGACAGTGGAGGGAAAAAGGATTAATCCAGTTGAATATCAACAGGAAACTATTCCTTATACCTTCCGATTGGATGAATCGCTTGCAGCGACGAACCTACCGGCATGGCCAGGTTCAGATACCGAAATTTTCTCAAGCGTTGTACTCCGGTATGGGGAAGATGGAAAGTTCTTTGATTCCCATGCTATGACACGAAATGCCGATGGTGTTTGGGAATTTGAATTAGGGATTAAGCCGAAAGGTAATGTCTATTACTATTTTGATGTAACCCTTACCCATCCTGTGTGGTTAGAGGTGATAAATCCGGAAGCGCTTCTTCAAATTGCTGCTGCTGGAACGTCTACTGCACCCGCCGTAAAGGTATATGAAATTGAAAAATGGTCAATGCCCGATCCGCGCAACCTTCAATTGGTAGAGCGTGGTATCATTAAGGGCTTATTCGACAAGGATGTAAAGGGTGCCATAGCTGCACTTCTGGCTTCACCTGAAGTTGCACCGCTTATTGCTGCTGCTGCTGCCGGCCAACGAATAGACAGTGCTGCGATTGTAAAGGCAATTCCACAAAGAAAAATCAATCAGCTGCAGAATTGGTTCTTCCGCAATGCCAATAGGTTGATTAGTCCCTTTGAAGGCAAACCTGGTGAAGATGGCGTATATCGCGGTGGAACTTTCGATCCGAAATTAGCCTCTGTGTTCAGTGTGCCAGAGATTGATATAGAAACGGATTCATTTTGGGTTGCTAATATTGATTCAATTGTTGATGGCGTTTCCAATTTACAAGCTGATGTATATAATGCAAATGATGAACTTTTGAGTCAGATTACTGTTGACTTTGAGGTGGACACCACTGCTCCGGCAGCAGACATTGTGTTTGGAGACGGTGTAAATAACTTCGGAGAAAACGTTACCGGTTATGAGAATAAAGAGGGTATCTGGGTTGCCACGACATCTAACGCAGATGCTCCTGCTTTTTTGCACATTAAAAGTTCAAGTTCTGACGTAGATCTGTATGAAGGGTATCTTATTTATCAAAGAATTAAATTGGATGCAAATGGTAAGCCGGATCCGGCAGACACTTGGCAGCTTTTGACAATTCTGCCTTCCATGCTGGCATCGAATGTTTGGGATATTGTCAAAGTACAATTAGAAGGAAATCCCAATCCAACTCTACAGGCAGCTGCGACGTTAGAATTGAATGATGTGTTACCGTTGTTAAATGCTAAGTTTATTCAGCAGTTCGCAAATCCATTTTTCAAACCCCTTGGAATAACACTTACTGCAGAACAAAGCGCGTTGTTAGTGGATTTAATAGGTGCCACGGTTCAAGACCTTAATTTAATACCGCTGACCTATGATCCATCAAGTGTTATGATGCATCCTATTCAAAGTGAGAAGTTGCCCCTGAAACACTCAGAGGGAGATTGGGGCATACGTGCTATGGGAATTGATCCGCTCTTTAATGTCGGTTCTCATGTTGTACCGACTCGCCTTAGAATCGTTACACCTGAAAAAGAATATGACAGGGCACGCGTTAGCCTTGCCATGTCCACTATTCGTAAGGGTGACCTTAACGATGATGGTGACACTGATGAGTGGTATGAAAGTAACCATATTTTCAGTAATACGCCAAATGTGCAGCTTACTGTTATGATCGATGAGCGTTCAAAAGGAAAGCATCCTGTTGATTCCATCATGGTTCAATACATGGGCGCAGATGGTTGGCAGAAAATCGGTGAACTTAAATTAGACGAAGGCGCAGATGCTCCCGCAGATGGGTTAACAACTGTTTGGAACATCCCTGCTGATGTTTTTCAAGCGTTAGTGGCAGCAGGTGACACTGTCAAAGTTCGCGCTGTTGCAACCAACAGACTTCAACTCACTGATCAAAATCCAGCGGAGTTCACGATTACGTTGGATGGAGATGTTTACCCGATTGATCCAAAAGTCTTGGTCGTTGATGTTATCACTGACACTGATGATCCGAATCCTGATAGTGGTGCTCCGAGAGGCAATATCACGCTTACCGGATATGCTGCACGTCGGACATTTCCAGCGACTGAATCCATTAGTGTCCAAGTAAGCATGGACAGCGAAACGTGGATAGATGTTGGCACTGTTGAAGTAATGACTGAGCCTGAACATGGTATTGATGGTGATAAAATAGCCGCTGTCATGTTTAAAGGTAATACTTTAGCAGATGTCTATAAAGACAATATGCTCCATATTGATGACACCAGCAGCTACCTCCAATGGTCTCTTGACATAGATACCGTTGCTTCGGGTTTAGCGGACAGCATCACTAAAGAGGATCTTGATGCTGCACATGCTGCATCCAATAAAGCAGGTATGACTTATGTGGATCTGGATGGTAACCGTTATATGGTGCGTGCATATCCAGTTACCAGTGAAGGTAAAGATGAAGATGGAGTTGCTGAAGGTGACATGTTTACCGAGAAATTCTCGTTAGACAACGTTGACGACGTAGGCCCGCTCGGTCCGACAAACATAGTCGCAACCAGCATTAATGCTGTTGACATGGTTTTTGAAGACCATGGCGATGGAACCTACAAGGTTGGCGGTCTTGTTGATAAATATGACCCGGAAGTCAACTCTCCTGTCGTTACGTTCACGATTACACCAACAGCTAAACGTAACACTTACGCTTCGGTCCAGTTGTTACACGATTTGCCGGAAGGTGCTATTATCGGTGCCATCACTGAAACTGAAGTAGGTGTCTTTACCGTAACCGTTGATGTCGGCACACTGATGGATGACTATGATTTTGTCCACAATAACACATATATGGAAGATGCACGTATAGAAAATGCGGACAAAAATATCTATAATCCAAAAGGTAAAGTCTTTGAGTTCAAACTTCATGCGTTGGCGTATGACGCGGACATGGAAGGGAAGATGCAAAATGTTCAAACCCATGATCGTGATGCCGAGGGTCAAATCATTGACACTGTTGATAACAAAATCACAGTCAATGTTCAGAACACTTACCGCCCCGATCCGGGTGTGATAGCAATCAGCGTTGTAAATTCGGATGGAATGGTAAATCCGGATAGTGGCGCACCGCAAGGCATACTCACTTTTGATGTCTATACTTATGGTAAGACTTCAGCCCCAACCGAAGGTATTCGTGTTGAGGTAAAACGTCCCGTTGATGATACGTGGGAACGTATTACTGGTACTGCGATGCCATCTGAAATTGTGAGTGTATCCGAAGTGCCAGTTACAGATTTGTCAGATATCCTTACTGACGCTGCCAATGCTGGAATTATTAATACTGGTGTTATCGGTGTACTTGTTGGCATTTCTGAGGCAGAAGGGGAAAGCCCCGCGAGCCTTATGAAATGGTCTTATGAGGTGGATACACGTAAGTTGGCACTGGAAGATACTGACGCTCCAGAAAATACTATCAAACTGGATGATACAATCAACCGGGGAGATGGTGATTCTGAACGCGCCGTATCTGAAGATGAAAACCGGTATGTAGTTCGTGCGTATGCACTTACACCGAAAAATCAGGCTCAAGTCGAATATCCAAAACGGGATGAATACCTGGAACGGGGTGGTGTAGAAGCATTCTTCTCATTGGACAACGATGATGATGTACCGCCACTCGGTCCGACATTGATCACTGATGTCTCCGATGTTGCAGGTTCTCTCGCTGCGAGTGAAGATGGCATCTACCCAGAAGTTATTACTGTCGGTGGAATCGTTGATCCTGGTGTTGAGTCACCTGTTGCTATATTTAGCATTCAACCGACCGCCGAAATGATTACTTATGAGGGTGGTCAGATCAGACTGGTTCAAACAGCTCCTGATGGTACAGTAACCGAACTTCCACCTGTTGATGTTGATGAAGGGCAAATCACGGTTGATGTAGGCGTACTTCCTGATGGAATCTACATGTATCATGCTCTTGTTGGTGATAATGTCGATCCCACGAATTGGCAAGTGCAAGGTGAAGACGATAAACCTTCACCAGTGGTCACCGTCCAAGTCCTAAACATCAGTGTTAGGGACAATGACATCCGTGATAGTAACATTACCGACCTTACTGTAACAGCAGTTGATGGTGAATCGCCAGATAGGCTCCCACTTCAAGAAGGTAGGTATCCTCTCAAAGAATCAATCGCTGTAAGTTTCAATGTTGATAACGGTTCATTAGCCGTTGAAGACCTAACTGGTGTTCTCGTTGATGGACATGAGGTAACATTTACTGCTGGCAGCGATGCTGAGAACGCTTTCTCACTGATGGCAGATAAACTTTCGGAAGTAGCGGATGGATGGTATACACCAGAAGGTCGCGTAACGAAACGGAACGGTTCTGTAACCTTCCCATTAGCGATGATTAACTTGGACAACACTGGTCCGATGATCACTATTGAAACACCCACAGAAGGGCATACAGTCAATGACTTGCCAACGCTTCTTGCCGGTTTCGGTGATGGTGATTTGGGCAGTGGTGTAAGTGACGGGAGTGGTGTAAGCGCGGCAGACACAGCTGTTGTTTCATTAGCACGGCTCCGTCCGGAAGAAGTTGTTCAAGATGCAGTTCCTATTGATGTTGAGCAGGATATGGTTGAACAGGATCTTGACTCTGTCGTCTATACCCGCACAGACAAACTTGCTGGCGGCGCATATCAGTTCACAGTCAAAGTTAAAGATAAACTTGATAACGAAGGTACAGCGACTGTAATGTTCGCCGTTGAAGGTGAAGACCCAATAGTCGTGATTACCGCACCTGCTTCTGGGCAAACTCTCGACTACAGTACGGAAAAAATTACCGGTTTCTTTACTGGTGGTGGGGATGTTAAGATTACGAAGTTTACCATTAACGATGAACCTGTTGAACCAGTAGAAAGCGGTAATGAATTTTCTTATACGCTTCCTAAAAAAGATGCAGATGCAGATGGAGCGTTAGAGGATGGCAAATACACGGTCGCTGTTGAAGTTACGGATGGTAGTGGTTTAACTGCTCAAACATCTCTAACCTTTACAGTAGAATTACCAGTTCCGACAGTCGCTATTACCACACCTCATGCGGGTCAAGTATATGACAATGGTAAACCGATTATCGCTGGTGATTTCTCAGGAGCTGCACCGATAGAGGTTTCACTCTCTATTGATAATGGTGAAGCTATGAAGTTAGCTGGTAGCGACAATAACCAATTCACTTATACGCCAGCAGTTGCGCTGAGTGATGGTCCACACAAGGTTACTGTTGTTGTCAAAGACGCTAACGGCAGAACTGCTGAGACAACTACTGATTTCACCATAGATATACCGGGTCCGACAGTTATGATCCATGTGCCTGATGCAGGGCAGATGTATGATATCAGCCGCCCGACTATTCAAGGTAAGTATTCAGTTGATGCTGGTGCTACGCTAAAAACGCTAAGCCTCATGCTTAACGATGAACCTGTTGACGCAGATGACGTAGTAAAAAGCGGTAATGATTTTTCTTATACGCTTCCTGAAAAAGATGCAGATGCTGATGGAGCGTTAGAGGATGGCGAATACACGCTTGTTGCTGTAGTCACTGATGATAATGGTAAGACTGCTGAAGCAACTGCTATCTTCTCGGTAAGATTACCAGTTCCGACAGTGTTGATAGATTCACCTATAGCAGGTATTACTTATAATCACACCTATCGTCATATATCGGGTGAGTTCACAGGTGTAGACCCTGTCTCTGTTGTGCTTATGGTTGATGACAAGGCTGTAGAGGCGATGGTAGAAGGCACCGAGTTCACTTATGATCTTTCAGATAAGTTATCTGAAGGTGACCATATGGTATCTGTTGAAATCACGGATGCGAATGGCGAAACTGCTCAGGCAACGACTACGTTCTCAGTGGTTTATCCTGCCGCGTCAGTCATGATACATTCACCTATTGCCGCTGACACTTACGATCATACCTATCGTCATATATCGGGTGAGTTCACAGGTGTCGGTGAAGTTGCTGTCAATCTTACGGTTGATGACAAGGCTGTAGAGGCGATGGTAGAAGGCACCGAGTTCACTTATGATCTTTCAGATAAGTTATCTGAAGGTGACCATATGGTATCTGTTGAAATCACGGATGCGAATGGCGAAACTGCTCAGGCAACGACTATGTTCTCAGTGGTTTATCCTGCTCCGACAGTATCAATTCACTCACCTGCTGCTGGTGCCGTATATGAACATGGTGAACCGGTAATTGAAGGTGAATTTACTGGCGTTGGTGCCGTAGATGTAAAAATTACTGTTGACAGTCAGGACGTAGAGGTATCTAAAGATGGTAACCAATTCACTGGTGAACTTGATGATGCTTTGAAACATGGTAGTTATGTAATTGAAGTTGAAGTGACAGATGAGAACGGTAAATCTGCAAAGACTTCTACTAACTTTATAATAGATATACCCGGTCCGGCAGTTGCGATTCATTCACCTGCTTCGGGTCAAACCTATGACCATGGCAAACCGGTTGTCAGAGTCGAATTTTCTGGCATGACCGATGTTGAGGTAACTACATTCACTGTCAATGGTGAAGATGTTGCGGTGGAAGCAGAAGACAATCAATTTGCTTATACCCCAGCAGATGCATTGGGTACTGGTGAACACGTCGCCTTTGTTGAAGTCACTGATGCAAATGAAAAGACAGCGCAGGCAACTGTTGTCTTCAATGTCAAGTTGGATTCAACACCACCTGTCATTTCAGAAGTGTCTCCAGCGGGCGTGGTAAAACTCAATAAGGCGGATATACTTGCAGAGAATATGGCAATAACCATCTCCGCAGTTGTCCTTGAGGAGCAATCTTCTATCTCGAATATGCAGTACGTTATAAATAACGGAATACCTCGTTCTTATCCCGTTCAACGTGCTACAAATAAGTTCGAGATAACAGAGAGTTTTGCACCAGGCACACACACCATTAAGTTGATTGCAGCCAGTGAAGGTGGCACAAGAGAATTCGAGTGGCAATTCACACTTGAGGTTGATGAGGCTGCACCGGTAATCTCTTCAATTACGCCTGCTGGCACTATCCACGCAGGACTCCCGATTATTTCGGCGAGTGCTACAGACGAATCAGGCGTAGAAAATATCGCTATCGTCGTGATGGATAGTAATGGCGAAGAGGTGAAAGGTGAGACCAAAAATGACGATGAGGATAGAACCAACACAGGTATAACCCGCTTAGACTTCCATCCTGAAGCACCTCTCTCTGAAGGTACTTACGCGATAGAAGTTCGTGCGACTGATGCATTTGGAAATTCCTCTACGGCAAAAGGCGGTTTCACAATTGATTTTGATACCGCAGCGCCGATCATCACGTCGTCTTCACCTCATAATGGTGCAAGACTGATGTATAAGCATGACGAAATCGCGAGACCGCTTCTTTCGATCACTTTTGGTGATGCTGAAACCGGGGTCAACCCTGATTCGATACGTCTTGTGATTGAATCACCAAAAGCAGGTGGTGGAAGTCAAGCGCAACCGATTAACCTAACAGATGAGCAGATGTCAGCGACTCAGGTACTTTATACACCTGCTGCCCCAGCATTCCCCAACGGGTTTGCAGAACCCGGACAGTATACGGTGACACTTGAAGTATCTGACAATGCACATCAAGAAGGTAACGTCTCTGAAGAGAGCGACGGTGCTCGCAAAGCGAACATGGCTGTCTATCAGTTCAGTTTCTTTGTGGAGTTCGCGGATGCGCCTATATTGATGAAACCGTTTAACTTTCCCAATCCGTTCAAGGATAATACACGTATTTCCTTTGGACTAAACAGAATGTCCACGGTCAGTATTGTCATTTATGACGTTACAGGACGACCGGTGAGAACACTACGGGATAACGTGATAATGAATGCTGGTAACTATACCGGCCAGAACGGAATCGGTTGGGACGGAAAAACCAGCGGGGGCGAAGACTTAGCTCGCGGCATCTATTACTGCGTAATCGAAGTAACTGATGGTTTCGAGCCAGAATCCGCCACTCTTAAGCTCGCTCTGACGCGCTAAGTAAAAGATAGTTCGCGAATCGGAAATTGGGATTGTTCCCAATTTCCGATGGTGCGACTACAAAGGAGGACATAAATGTCTATCACAAAGCAAAGATTGCTATGCGGTGTAATACCCGTTTTACTTCTTATTCTTGCTGTGTCGCCTGTCTGTTTTGCTCAGGATGGTGGTTACGTTAACGCTGAACCTCATCTACGTCTCGGTGCAGGTGCCCGCTCAATTGGCTTAGGCGGTGCTTTCACAGCAATTGCAGAAGATGCCACAGCCACTGTCTGGAATCCAGCAGGACTCGGCTCATCGGCAGACCTAAGCCTCAATTTTTCTACACAGAGACTGTCTCTTGATAGAAACCATAATTTTATCGCTTTAACGAAAATGCTCGGATCTTATGGGGCTATCGGATTAGCTGCTACTAACTTTAGTGTAGATGATATCCCTATACATACGGATGCAGATGGTGTAGAGGATGGTGCCAGATTTAGTCGTAGTGTCAACGCTTACTCACTCTCTTATGGCATTGCTGTTGGGCATTTCAACATTGGTCTAACAGGTCGAATGTTAATGGATAACTTCGGCGTAGAAAGCGTTGAAAACCAAAGCGGTTTCGGCGGCGTAGATATTGGACTCATGGGACATGCACTACACATTGATGTTGACGAAAATCAGACTCCAACATTCCATTACGGTATTGTAGCGAAATACCTCGGTGCTTCGCTTGGTGAAGGCACAGTACCAATGGTTGTTGATGTCGGTGTGGCTTATGATCTCTATATGGGTAATGTTGTCACATTCTCAGCAGATATTGAACAAGAATTCGTTAACCTTGATGAGAGTCCATTTAGCATGCGCGCCGGTGTTGAATACACAATTCTTACTAACAAATCAACCGAATTCGCGCTACGCGCAGGTATCAGGGCATCACGTGACAATCAGAACCTTTTCGGTGGATTTGGTGTCAACATCGCTGGACTACAAGTTGACTACGCCATCCAAGATGGTATGGCAAGTGAAATTGATGGGGTGGGAAGCACGCACTATGTTTCCGTATCCTATGAATTTTAGCATCTAAGAGGAGAATACTAATGAAGATGATAAAATCCACGCTCAAATTGAGTCTGGTTCTGTATATCTGCGTAGCACTCAGTGGCATATACGCTTTATCCGCCTCAGCAAAAATTACACCGGGCGAAGGTGGTGAGGATACCACGCTTATCACCATTGTAAAAGGGGATACCCTTTGGGATCTCTGTCAGGAACATTTGAAAGATCCACTGCGGTGGCGAGAACTTAGTAAATATAACGATTTTACTAACCCTCATTTGATCTATCCTGGTGAAAAATTGCGTATACCTTTGTCTATGGTGAAGGATGTTGTGGAAATGGCTGAGGAAGACGTTGCCGAACAACAAGCAGAGTTAGAAAAATTACGTACCGAACTCGCTGAATCTGAAGCAACACGGGAAAAGTTAATGGCTGAGATAAAGAGCTTAAATGAAAGTTTGGCGAATCTTCAGAAACAAATTAAGGCTCTTGAAAGCAACCAGAAATCCCAAGAAAAAGTAATTGCGGCTGTTGAGAAAGCTAATAAAGATACCGCTGCCGATGTTACTAAAGTCGTCAGGAATAGCAGAAATGCTATTCAAAAGCAATTAGACAACCTGAAAGGTCAACTTGACTCTTCAAATGAGATGCTTGCTGCGCTCCAAAAGGATTTAAAAGCAACACAAGATCATATTAAAGGCGTTCAAGGGGACGTGAAAACTGCTTTGACACAGATTGAAATGAACCAAAAGGGTATCAGTGAACTGAAAATGATGATAGAAGATGCGAAAGGTGTGCATGAAGAGGTTTCCTCAACCAAGCGCGCCCTCGTATTTCTCACAACAATTGCTGCTGGTATCGGATGGTTTGCTATTAATGCAGTCGGTGGTCGTAGCGGTGAGTAAGTAATTTTAGTATTCATTCAGGCAGGGATGGTGCACACCAGCACCCCCCTGCTTTTTTTATAGTAATCAAGCAATGTCATCACTCAATTTTAACCACCATTTTCCGTTCGAAAAGACAATTCAACTCTACGGCGACAGAGCAGGCGGGCAAGGAAATTTTGAATTTGCCGGATTTGCCCAGCTGAAAGAAGCGAAGATTGTTTTATTGAAAGGAAATACCGAAAGTCTTAAACAACCTGCCGATTGGAGACGTTTTCTCCGATTAATCAACCTTGCGCAACGTCTTCAAAAACCATTACTATTGTGGAACCTCCCTCTTGTCCACATCGCAACGATTCAACACCCAACTTCGTTAGCATTGGGGAACGCAATTCAGAACACTAAATTGCAATTGCTCAAACTACCGCAACCGATTATCACGTTCTTTGATGGCAATTACGAATGGAACGAGCTTATAAGAGAACTTGGATGGGCAGATGGAAGTATTATAGTTAAACCCGAGGATGGAAGTATTATAGTTAAACCCGAGAAGGAAAAGCTTTCAGCACTATCAAAGTTAAAACGACAGAACCTCAAAATTGTGCGCGAACAAGATGATGGCCCCCAACAAATTTTAGATCTTTTACAAGAGGTATCAAAGATAAGCAGAGAAGAATTAGTTGTTACTCGATTAGAATCTTTTTCCCTTTCCGTTGAAAATCAACGATAATCTAATAGGACTTACGTAATTGGAAGGAGGTAGGCACCATGAATAATTTACCAAAGTTTCCCGTGACTGTTGTCGGAAGCATGCCTCGCTCAAGAACGGTAGCACGGGCATTGCGCAATAAACAAAAGGGGCGTGTTACAGATACTGACTTCAATACAATCGCAGACGATGCGGTGATTGAAAGTCTGAAATTGCAAGAAGCAAACGGCGTTGATATCGTCAGTGATGGAGAACAACGGCGCGACAACTTTTATTCCTTTATTACACAGTGTATAGATGGCATCCGATTGATGACGCTTGCAGAGATGCTTGACTATGTTGAAGACAAAGCAGCATTTGAACAACTACTCAACGCTTTAGACGTTCCCGCTTTTGCGCTAAAAAATCCGGTCGTTGATGGAAAATTAAAACGTATCTCGCCGCTTGTACGAAACGATTACCTTTTCCTCAAACAGCACACAACAAAACCTATCAAGGTTACACTTCCCGGCCCTTATCTATTGACCCGTTCAATGTGGGTTAAGAAGCTCTCCTATGAATTTTATCCAGATAAAGAATCTTTAGGCGATGATGTGGTAGCCATTCTAAGAGAAGAATTGCATGAGTTACGGGAGGCAGGCTGCGAATTTGTGCAGTTTGATGAGCCTGTGTTGACTGAAGTTGCTTTTACAGGACCGCATGAAACCCACACATTTATGTGTGCCGCACTTTCAGAAAAGAGCAGCCCAGAGGAAGAACTTGATTTCGCAGTCCAACTAATGAATCGCGTCGTTGAAGGAATAAACGGAAAAATGAAGACGGCACTGCATGTCTGCCGTGGCAATTGGAGTCAGCAAGAAGATGTACTGCTTCGTGGTTCCTATGATCTACTGATCCCATATTTTAGCCAAATGAACGTTAATCAGTTTGTATTGGAATATGCAACAGAACGCGCGGGTAGTATTGATGTCCTCGGTGAACTTCCTACGGACAAAGAAATTGGGCTCGGTGTTGTCGATCCGCGTACCACCAAAGTTGAATCCGTTGATTTCGTGTTAGCCAAGGTACATGCACTCTTAATGTATAGGAGTCCTGAACAGATATATCTCAATCCAGATTGTGGATTTGGCACCTTTGCTGATCGTCCCGTAAATACAACAGAAATTGCCGTTCAAAAGCTGCAAACGATACATAAAGCAGCAGAGATTTTGCGTTCAGAAGTATAAGGTCTACTATTTTTTACTATCTTTTTTCAGAGTTGTTTCTCAATATGGTTAGAAATCCGTGCTTGTGTTTTCTATGCGTTTATGCTACAATTCCCACAATTAAAGAGTGCTTGATCTGATTCACACATCTGTAACGCTAAGGAGAATGATGATTTGATACATCTATTTGGAGAAGCTTATGATAGAGTCCAACTGCTTCGCCACTTGGGGGATATATCACAAGTAGCTGAGGCTAAGATATACCAACTGACTGATGGAAACGAAAAGGGCACGGATGCAATCGGTTTTCTAACAGGTTCAGGTTTGAATTTTACTGTTCTTCCAAACCGCGGTTTGGATATATCTTATGCCAATTATAACGGAATCCCATTATGCTGGCGTTCTGGTACCGGTGATGTTGCCGCAGCACATTATGAACCGGAAGGGCTCGGATGGTTGCGTGGATTCTATGGCGGATTGCTTACAACATGTGGTATGACACAAGCTGGAGCACCTAACGTAGATGAAGACATAGAACTTGGACTCCACGGCAGAGTTTCTCATATTCCTGCGAAAAATGTTTGGGTCGATAGTCGTTGGGAAGGGGACCGTTACATCCTGTGGGTGCAAGGAAAGGTTACAGAAACCGCCGCATTAGGCGAGCATTTGTGCCGTACGCGGCGTATCTGGACAGAATTGGGATCAAATAAACTGCATATTGAAGATATTGTTGAAAACCTTGGATATCAGGATTGTCCACACATGTACCTTTTCCATATTAACATCGGTTTCCCAATACTTGCAGATGGAAGTGAACTCATAGCCCCTTCCTCCCAGGTAACGCCTCGCGATGAACACGCTAAAAACAATTTATCAAATTATAACTTCGGGGAACCCCCCACTGTTGATTTCCAAGAACAGGTCTACTATCATGAAATGGTACCTGATGTTGACAATCACATTCGCGTTGCACTCATCAACCGGAGTTTTAAGGGCGGTCAAGGCATTGGAATCGCCGTGCGATACCACAAAACACAATTCCCACACTTTGTCCAATGGAAACTGTGTGGTCAAGGCAACTATGTGATGGGTTTAGAACCCTCAAACTGCCGAGTTGACGGTAGAGCATCGGAGCGTGAACGCGGCACCTTGCAACATATTGAACCTGGCGGGCGCCGCCACTATGAAGTCGAAATCAGTGTCCTGACATCCAACGCTGAGATTGACGCACTTGAAGCAAAAATCTCGAAAAACTAAAATAACACCCATTCGGAGCAGATATGCTATTGGCGTGTTTGACTCTAAGGAGAAAATAGAAATGAACAAACGTTTTACTTTACCACTTTTTGTGGTTGCATTCTTGACAACTATTTTGTTTAGCACTTATTTTGTAACCCAACCAATTAACATTGCACAGGCTGATGGTCACGAGGCAGGCACGACCTCCCAAAAATCCGAGGTTGCTCCCCTTGAAATTCCTAAAGACAGTGTCCTACATTTAATACCTGAAACCACCTTAGGTGTAATCTATTGTCCCAGTTTACTTGATTTAGACGACAGAATTAACGCTGTAGCATCAGAGCTTGTCCCGCAAGCTGGTCAATCTCCAGAACTCCTTGCCCAAATTTTGGCAAGTTCCTTCGGTGCCGGCTTTGAAAGTTTAGCCGAATTAGAAGAGATCGGTTTGGATCTGAACCAAGATTTTGCTGTGTTCCTCACGAGCTTGGACCCGTTCAATCTTTCCGCAACCGTACATCTAACTGACCCAGAGGCAATGAAACAGGTAATTGAGGCTGAAGCAGAAGGAAGTGAACCTATCCAATATAATGGCGAAACCTATTGGAGTTCCGCTGAAGGTAGTGGCAGCTTCGCTATTTTGGAGAACACACTTGTCTTCTCGGAACAACCTGAAATCTGTCAAAACGTCATTGATATTAGTAAAGGAACAAAGAAATCTATCGTAGCAAACCAACATTACGCTTCGTTTCTAACTAATATCCAAAAAGAGACTGATCAGTTAGCCGTTCACTTTGATCTCGAATCTATCATCGCCCCCTTTAGTGAAAAACTAAAAGAGGAATTATTTTCATCAATTGATACCATTGAAAGCGATCCAGCATCCATGGCTGCAGTTCCAATGATGGAAAGTATTTTTAGTATGGTTATAGATTTTATTGAAGAGTTAAGATCTATCGGTGCCACACTCCAAGTTGAAGGGACTGATGTGCAGCTTGCAACGTTCCTGCAATTCAAAACTGATGGGCAAATTCAAACAAAATTAAAGGAACTAACCCCAAATGAATTTGTACTACTCGATGACTTGCCAAACGGTGCCTTCATTAATGGGGCATTCCAAGGCAACCAAAAGTTACTGGCAGACATGAGTTTGGCTTGGATAAAGCCTTTTTTGAAAGAAAATGAAGAACAGGGTAAAGATTTTGAGGACCTTCTTCAACAGATGACAAGTGTTTATGAATCTATGGGGGATGAATGGAGTTTTACCGCCAACTTTAAAGATAGTTTTATTCCCGATTATCTCGTTATCTACTCATTGAAAGATGAGCAAAAGGTAAAAGACTATTATGAAAACCAGTTCATGAATTTTCTCCAAAAATCAATGCAGATCATGCAAAATATAATGGGGGACATGCCGCAGCTTAGTATGTACGACGGGGTTTATGTTGGAGACCCAATAATGCATAACGATGTTGAAATTAAAACACTGGTTTTTCCCAATTTCGGTGCTGTTTTCGTTGATATGCCACCTGAAACTGTAAATCTTATTCCCCAGGAATGGCAATGGTCTTACGCTTTTTCAGAAGGTCATCTCTTCTTCGGTGTAGGTGGTCCAGAACTGGTTAAAGCAGCACTTGATAGCAAAGCGAAAATAGGCGAAAGTTTATCTGAAAACATGAGTTACCAAAAACTCATTGAAAAGTTGGGAAGGGAAAACAACTTGTTTTTAGGAATTTCCCCCTTAGCCTTAGCGAAAAGTATTATGAATATGGCGGCAAAGACTGAGCCCAACGTTGCAGCACAAATGCAGATGTTCACAGCTATCCTCGGAGGTATTCCCGAAGCCTATAGCATTGGCATTTCAGGGAAAGTCCAAGATGGCGGAATTGGTGCTAAACTACTTTTCACCCTTGGCGATTTCAAGCAGTTGATTCAAACCTTTGCGATGATGTCTGGAATGGGACAGATGCAATAGCACTTAAGACTCGTCCACAACTTGATTGTGGACGAGTCTTTTGTTTATAGTATAACCCAAGTTGCCACCTATGTAGCATAATCTGCCAGATTGTGCTTATATGTGCGCAAACTGGCAGTTCACGCTACAAATATTCGCTAATTATCAGCATTTTTTCATTAAAGACGGTATTTTCATGTCTAAAACTTATAGGTAGCAACTTGGGTTAGTATAGTAAAGCATATAATTACTTGGACATTTCTGTAGCATAACCTGTTAGGTTGTGTTCCGTTTCTGCACAACCTAACAGGTTATGGGACAACACATGCAGTCCGTTTGGTTTGCTAAACGCATGGATAAAATGTTACCGCAATAATTATACTCAAAATAACGGAGACTTCAGATGTAGAAGCATTTGCACAGAAGATGCTCGCTTAAATCACTACGGAGGTTCAGATAATGAAGTTTTTTAAACTATTTCTCCTCGCAGCACTCAGCGCAACAATATTCACTGGGTGTGAGAAGCGGTTTGTATCATCGATAGATCCTATAACCAATACACGATATGCTGCACAAATGGCACTGTCGGACCTTGCGAACACCGCTGCTGAACGCGCTTTTGTCGATCTTGCTAACGCTGCAAATGAAGTCGCAGAAGTACTTTCAACAGAAGCAGGAACAGTAGCAGAACCGGCATTCTTGAAACTTGCTCATGAAGCAACTGCTTTGGAACAAGCATTTGTTAAAGCAGCATGCAAAATAGAATTGCGACAATTTGCTATAGCATCGATATACGCAGCAAAAGCACACATAACGGAAACAACAGTTAATGAGGAACACGGATGGTGGACTTTATCATCCTTACTTAAAGCCTATCCTGCCGAAGAACCGAGGGACATGAAACAAGCATTACAGAACCTTGCTCATGAGACAGTGACAGCGGAAAAGACATTGCAGCTGCTGCCTACTGAGAAGACCTTGATTCCTTTTGCTTTCGGATATGGGATAGGCATTGATTCGTATGCAGACTATGCTGAATATTACTCTTGGGATCCAAATCCTCCATCTTACGAACCTGGCGTAATATTAATACAGTATGACGAAACAATTCGGCCAGTGACCGAAACGAGAACAGCCGTGATTGAGTTTCTAACTAACAAAGGGTACACAGTCACGACGGAAGGAGTACTTGACCTTATTGAAGCCATAGATTTAGGTGTGGATTTTGATCCGCTTCCTATTATGGAAGAATTAATCACTATTCCCGGCGTAGCATTAGTTCAGCCTAATTTTTTTTACTATCCTGCAGTTGTCTATCCCCCTCCACCTATCAGTGTTGAAATAATAGACAAAGTGAGAACAAGATATAATGAGGCTTGGTGTCGAAGTAACTTTGACGTTATAGACAGTATACTAATTAAAGAAAGTGGGTTAGATTTCTTTGATTATGCTTTTGTCCGCAACCTCGCTGACATCTATGCAGAAGAAGTTCCTGAGGACGCAAACCTTATCCAGACAAACGGTTTCTCTCTACGCCCAATTGGGATTACATTTCTAACTATTTACTTTCAGCATTCAGGGAAAACCTTTGACGAGATTATTGAAATCTTCAGGCAAACTGTCAGAAATAGAAATATGGGTATGCAAACTGTGACAATTAAGCACTCTCACTACCACTTGATGCAATAACGGAGGTTTCACATGCAATCCCTACACGGTATCACAGCATCAGCATTTCGAATGAAGTTTTTTAAACTATTTCTCCTCGCAGCACTCAGTGCAACAATACTCACTGGGTGTGAGAGGCAACTTGTATCACCGATAGCCCCTACTGATCCCTCGCGAGTCGATACACAATTTGCTCAAAAAGCACTCTCGAACCTTGCTGACACTGCTGCTGAACGGGGATTTGTCGACCTCGCTAACGCTGCAAATGAAGTCGCAAAAGTTCTTACAGTAGAAGAGGATCAAGGAACAACAGGAATAGCATTCTTGAAGCTTTTACGGGAAGCATACACTTTACAAGATGCATTTGCTTTAGTAAGCTGCGGGATAACATTGGAAGGATTTGAGATGGCATCCGGCCTTGCAGCAGAAGCATACGTAGCAAATCCATACTTAACAGAAACAGCAGTAGTACCAAGTGACAGGGAACAAGTATTGGAAAACCTGGCTCAAGAAGCATTGAATGCAGGAACGATATTGCGACAGTTTCCTGAAGAGAACGCTTTTATCCCCTTTGCTTTCGGATACAGACCGTCCGACCATCTTCCCTCAAACATTAGCGTAGAATACGAAACTCCGTGCAACAACGAAATACACATAAGCTATGACGAAACAATTCGGCCTGTGAATATAACGGGGGCAGCTGTAGTTGAATTTCTGACTCTCAAAGGATACGCGGAGGTGCCAAAGGAATTGCTATTGCCATATACCAATTATGAGAATATAAGCATAAACTTAAATCCGGATGTTAATCCATATTCTATTAGAAAGGAATTAATCGCTATTCCCGGTGTTGCGCGTATAAGTATCTGTGGGATAGACTACATTCCCGCGCCGACTATCTGGAAAGAACCAACCTTTAATGGGCAACAATTTTTTGTTATCGTAGATCGAATAAGGGTAAGATACAATGAAGCTTGGTGTCAGGGCGACTTGGATGTTATAGACAGTATACTAATTGAAGAGAGCGGTTTGGATTTCTTTAATTATGTTTTTGTCCGCAACCTTGCATATATTTATGCAGAAGAAATTCCGGAGGCTGCAGAACGTATCCAAACAAACGGTTTTTCACTTCACAGAATAGCAGTTACGTTTCTTTATATCTATTTTCAGAATTCAGAGAAAAGTCGCGAAGAGATTATTGAACTCTTCCGACAATCCATCAGCGACGGATATGTGACTATAGAGCATTTTAGAGGTGGGACGTGTGTTAATAATGTATGCATTGATCAGACGACAGTCGTCCCAATCATTCAGTGAATAATGGAGGTTACAGATGCAATCACCACACGGCTCAGCATTTCGACCATCTGTGATGGGTAGAAACGGCATGGTTACATCCGGACACGTACTTGCTTCACAAGCAGGCATCCAAACAATGATGGCAGGAGGTAACGCTGTTGACGCTGCCATCGCAACTGCCGCCGCGCTCGGAGTCGTGGAACCTGCAGGTTCTGGTGTTGGTGGGGATGGGTTTATCCTCATCTATTGGGCAGAAACAGGACAGGTCGCAGCCGTCAATGGGACGGGACCTGCACCGCGTGCCGCAACCCGCGAGACCTATCTCAAAGATGGCGGCATTCCGATGAAAGGCATGCGAAGTGTTTCTGTGCCGGGACTTCTCGACGGATGGATCCTTGCACATGAACGTTACGGCGCACTCAAGTTAGAAGAAGTTTTTGCCCCCGCAATTTCCCTCTGTGAAGAAGGATTTCCTGTGAGCCATAGACTCGCAGGAGGGTTAAGAGGTGAAAACGCACGTTTCGCTGCCGAACCCGACAGCCGCGCCATTTTCACAAACGATGGTGAACCAATCCCCGCAGGTGAACTTCTTGCAAATCCCAATCTTGGCACAACCCTCCGCAAAATCGCTAAAGATGGGAGGGATGTGTTCTACAAAGGCGAAATTGCTAAGAAAATTGCGGAATTCAGTCGAGCGTACAATGGACTATTAACAGCAGAAGACCTCGCAAACTATCATGCCCATTGGGACGATCCAATACACGTTAACTATCGCGGTTATGAAGTCTATGAAATGCCGCCCAACTCAAGCGGACATATCTTATTGCAGGAATTAAACGTAGTAGAATTGTTTGATTTGCAAACGTTGGGATGTAACACTGCCGAAAGCGTGCATCTAATGGTTGAAGCGAAAAAACTCGCCTTTGCTGACAGAGAAAAATATATGGCAGACCCCAATTGGATAGATGTTCCCATAGAGGGCATGTTATCTAAATCCTACGCCGCTGAACAAGCAAAACGAATTGACTTGGATAAAGCTGCCGTTGATGTTCCCGCAGGTGGACCCGAAGCACACCAAGACACCACCTGTTTCTGCACCGCAGACCGCGCAGGAAATCTTGTCTGTGTGTTACAGAGTATCCAATCAGGTTTCGGTTCCAGCTTAGTCGCAGGTGATACAGGCATTCTGCTCAACAATCGCATGACCTATTGGCATTTGGAAGAGGAGCATCCCAACTGCCTAATGCCGGGCAAACGTGTCCGTCACACAATGAATCCTGTTATCGTTACAAAAGATGGTAAACCTGTGTTAGCATGTGGAACACCGGGTGCAGACACACAGGTACAAACGAACTTACAGTTAGTAACACATGTCCTTGACTTTGGCATGACACCACAAGAGGCGGTTTCTGCACCGCGCTGGCGCAGTCTCCAGAACCCAATGGAATCCACAATTCCACACACGTGTTCTAATCATCTGCAGTTAGAAACACGGTTTTCGTCAGATACTCAAGAGGGTTTAGCAGAAAGAGGACATGAACTCCAACTTGTCGGAGATTGGGGCGGTCCAGGAAGTGCACAGATGATTCAGGTTCATCCCGAATCGGGCGCGCTTATCGGTGGCTCCGATCCGAGAACTGATGGATATGCTGTAACTTTTTAGTTAAATTGGTGGCCCCATTAGTATTGATGGAACAGATATACGTAGCGTTATATGTCTTTGACGATTAATTTTGCTTGATTTCTTTTTGGAAATTGGATATTCTACATACCATTGATTTTCGCAGGGCATGGTAGAAAAAGTTATTATCCACTACTATAACATCATTATCTACAACAAGGAGAATCGTATGATTTACAGGCAATGGTATTTTACATTTTTGTTAGTTATCTTGATTTCGCTCTGGATTGGAAACAGTGCCGCAGCAAATTCAACCGCTACTGGTACTGTTTTTCTGGATACAAATAGAAATCAAGTAATGGACGATAATGAGAAAGGATTATCTGGGGTTCGCGTTTCTAATGGGCAGGATGTTGTCCAAACCGATGCCAACGGGAAATACTCGCTCGCAGTCAGTGATGACACTATCCTTTTCGTCATTAAACCTCGTGGTTATATGACACCGATCAATAAAAACCGACTCCCGAAGTTTTATTACATTCACAAACCACTCGGTTCACCAGATGGATTGGGGTATCCCGGCGTCGCTCCAACGGGACCGTTACCAGAGTCGATTGATTTTCCCCTCACTGAACAGAACGAACCTGACACCTTCAAGGCACTCGTCTTCGGGGATACACAACCCAATAATATGCAAGAGATTGAGTGGTTGGCGCATGATGTGGTTGAAGAAGTTATTGGTACTGATGCAGTGTTCGGAATCAGTCTTGGTGATTTGGTAGGTGACGATCTAAACTTATTCGATCCGCTTAACGAGGTGATGGCTACTGTTGGGATACCGTGGTACAACGTCTATGGTAACCATGATATGAACCGTCCTGCTAAACTTGACCAATACGCCGATGAGACCTTCGAACGCGTTTATGGTCCCACCTGCTATTCCTATGATTGGGGACCAGTCCATTTCATCATTATCGACAATGTACATTGGTCCCGTGATAAGGATAATAATGTTATCTACTTCAGTGAGGTAGGAGAACGGCAGTTGAAGTTTATTCGAAATGATCTTGCTTTCGTACCCAAAAATCAGCTTATTGTGATTTCCATGCATATTCCATTGACAGAGATGCGTGATGTACAAGAATTGATGAATCTTCTCGGTGACCGTCCCCACACATTATCTTTGTCCGCGCACACACATGTACAACATGATGATTTCATCGGACCTGAGCACGGTTGGCATGGTGATGACGCACATCATCACCACAATCATGCAACCACATCAGGCAGCTGGTGGCAGGGGACGCTTGATGAAGTCGGTATTCCCCACACAACGATGCGAGATGGTGCCCCCAATGGATATGGCATCTTCACATTCGATGGAAATCAATATACAATCCGATTTAAGGCTGCCCGTCGACCCGCTAATTACCAAATGAATATATGGGCACCATGGGAAGTGGCATCATCGGAAACTGGCAAAACTGATGTACTGGTTAACATCTTTGGTGGCACTAAGCGTTCAAAGGTTGAAATCCGTCTGGGTGAAGACGGGAAATGGAAACCGATGACCTATACGCCTCAGAAAGACCCGTACTTTCAAGCACTCAAAGAACGGGACGATACGTACCACCTTGAACGGCAAATGCATGCTGAAATACGGGCAAAAATGAAGGAAATGCTGAAGGAAGACAACCAACTGCCACAAAGAGGAAAACGGCTTCTTTACGGTGTTCCAAAGTCAACGCACATCTGGCAATCGAAACTCCCCGCAAATATCCCAATAGGAACACACGTTATCAACATCCGCACTACTGATATGTTTGGCCAAACTTTCATAGGAAAACGAATCATCCGAGTACGATAATCCAATATTGGTATTCAATCAGCATTACAGATAAGGTAGATGTGTTTTAATGAACTAAAGTTTGGACAATTTTAAGATTTTTAGAGACAAAAAGCAGAAAAGCAGGTATCCTTTCAGAATAATAATAAAATTTTTTTTTGAAAGGACAATAAAATGAACCTTCTTCTCTGCTTAGAACAAATAATATCAGATTTTCGCCCTTTATTCAACCAACAAAACTTTATGCTTTTCCAAGCATTTATTTTCGGTCTTATCGCTAATGGAGGGGGTGGCACCCTCACAAGTCTTTATCAATCCAGTTGTTCACAGACAAGATATTGGTCTTTTCCCAAGTTCTTATCGCGTGGCAAATGGGATGCGGATGCGGTCGCTGCCCATCTCATAAAACGCATCCAACAAGAGTTTCCTGTCTGGGTTTATATTTATGATGAAACCAAAGCGATCAAGACGGGCATAACACAATGGGGATTACACTTTTTTAGAAACTTCAGTTTCTACAGGCGTTCCCGTAATCAATCCAAGTATCAGTTCGGTCATCAGTTCGGAGCACTCGGACTGTTATGTCAAACAGCCACGGAGTGGACACTTTTCCCCGTCTGGGTGAAACTGATGTGTCCACAAAAAGCACGCG
>PYJA01000096.1 GCA_003635185.1 Candidatus Poribacteria bacterium
CATCGGAAGAATATTGGGAAAAATTACATGTGGTGGGAATTCAACGTGTTGGACGTTATGCTATTCAGTTAATGTGGAGCGATGGACACAAGACTGGAATTTATACATTTACCTTTCTACGCGAACTGTCTGACTCAGAGGTTAATTAAGTTGCTTTTCTGGCTTCTTTCAAACTGCCAAAGTTATAGTAAAATCCACAGTTACCTTTACGTTCGCGAGGTTAGGAAACCTCGCCAGCGAGAGCGTGTGTAGAGATTGTTGTTGATTGAAATGTAAACATATTTTCACGACTTGTGCCAGTTAACATTTGGTATATTTATATTTCACATGTTCCTCTTGTTTGGGTTTGCATTCCGCAACTTTTCCGATACCTGCTGTCCTCAAGGTAGGAGGGAACTCCGATTCCCGACTGCAAACGGTCGCGATTCGGAGATCGCTCCTACAAATATGAACAGTTGTGAAAAACAACAAAACTTTTACTTAACTGGCACAAGTCGTTATTTTCAGATTTTACTATAAATCGCGGTCAATCCGCATTACGCCCCTAACAATTGAATAACCAAATAACAGTTTGGTGTTTTCTGAACAGCACCGAGTGCCTCGCTAAGTTTTTTACACCGCTGCCAATAATCTGCATATTTCACAGGTTTATAGTTTTTATGCTGCCCGATGAAAGTCTTTTTACAGCAAGCCAATTCCTTACCGTTATCAATCGGGTAACCCCATACACGGCAAATCACTGGGCGGTGTTCATAAACAGAACAGACCCCACCGATAAGCATCGGACATTCGCCAAAAGGTTTTCCCTTGACAGCTTCAATCGCTTCCATCCCCGAATCTTTTACCATATTTTCAGGGGTATAGCCCTTTGCTTCCAATATCTTAATTGTGCGCTGCGCTTTTTGACGAATATGTTCGCGGACCTGTTGTGGGAGTGCATCCAGAGCAATTTTGAGATCGCGTGCTTCTACTTCGCCAATCGGAATTGTTGAGGTATTACGACAACATTGAAAACAATCCGTGGGACAAGGCACACGGCCGTATTCCTCACGGATCCGTTTGACATCTTGGTCTATTTCCGCTACAAGTTCTTGATACGCCTTCATTACATGCTCAGTGACATGTTCAGGTTGGGTTGCCATCCTGTTTCTCCTCTTCAACAACAGAAAACTCACAAATAGCATGTCGAAAAACAACGATCTTAGAACCGTTTTTCAACACCATTTTGATTTCATACGGACTGATCCAGTCAACTGTACCCTGGAAAATTTCGCCTTCACGCAGAATTATTTCAATTATGTTATCATCTTTACGGGCATCTCGAACTGTTTCTGCATCAATTGCATACACTTCATCTTGAGAGCGTGCAGGTTTGAGTTGCTTTGTTTTAATATCTTCATTATAGTGAAGAAGTGCCATTACATTTTCTGCGTCAACGTCCTTATAACAATACTTAATCTCAGTTTTCGGCACGACTTTTACCTTACCGTTGCAACTGAGCGTTAATCCAGCAAGTGTCATTTCCAACACGATAGCAGGTAATTGCTCATGGTGATAAAGTGCAAAAAACATCGGTGTTTCAAAATTAATTTGCTTGAGAATGTAGAGGTCACCGAAACTTAGCTGTCTGGAAGTTTGTTCCTTTCCTTCTGTGCCGATTTCGGGTTGTGGTGCGGAATCGTTCTTTTGAGATTTTTTTCGCCACCGTTCTTGTGTGTGTTTTGAGTTTGTCCCTGAATTTTCGTCGTCTGCTTTATCTGCATCAAAAAACTGATCCTGATTTTGGGATGGAAATCCGGAGTAGCCGCGCGGAATAATAGTTTTGCCTTGCCGCAACCATCTCCGTTCTGTCGGTGTTAACAACACTTCAACGTTTTTAGCAACTAACCCTTTCTCACCTTCAACAACGGTATACTTGACCCGTTGTCCAACTCGAAGTTCCTCGTATTCTGCGTACTTAATCGCAGAATTATGTAGAAAGACATCCTCTTCGCTGCTATCTTGTGCAATAAATCCGAATCCTTTATTCAAATTGTAATATTTAATTCGTCCTGTAGGCATTATCTGCTCCTGGGCTTTTCCTCCACATCGGGAAGATGCATATCACCATTCGCGCCCCCTGCGCGAGCATTTATGATTGCGGTTACCTCAAAAAGGGCAACAACAAAATGGTACGCCACGAGAATTTGTTTCGCAGCTGAATTGGACGTTTCCTTTGACATAACAACACTTTTTCTCTATAATGTAAATATAACCGTTTTGAATATTAGACCTAAACGCCAAGTTTTTGTTCTGTATCAAATCTCACAGAAACAGGAAACATTCCAAAGTATACTATAGTACATCATAATCTAATGTATTTGTCAAGTCCGATTTTCTATTTTACACAATTTGTCCATAGTTTCAAGCATTAAGGAGAATTTACATGGCAACAGATTTAACACATCATATTCAATCTATCCGTTTAGTAGACACACATGAACACATGCGACGTGAAAATGACTGGGTTGAAAATGGTCCTGATATCTTACAGGATCTGTTCGGGAATTATGTGCCTGCTGACCTCCATACTGCAGGTGCTACCTCTGAAGCGATGCATGATTTAATGGATTCATCTAAAGATATCAAGCCACGGTTTGAAGGTATCCGAGAAGCATGGGAAGCGACACAATTTACGGGGTACGGTGAAGCAGTCAGCCTCATTGCTAAACATATCTATGGACTTGACGAACTGACTGGTGACGGACTCGCGCAAGCACAAGATAAATTGAAAACAATTCGCACTCCAGGTAAACGTTATCATATTCTACACGATCTTGCGAAACTCGATCATATTCAAACGGATGATTTCAGTTGGCAGTGTACTCCCGACACCTCTGGTCCCGATTTTTTCTTATACGACCTTTCGTGGGCAACTTTCTGCAATGGGCAAGTTAATCCGAGTGCTATCCATGCTGAAACAGGGGTTGAAGTCAAAGACCTTGCCTCGTTGAAAAGCGGCATGGAGGCGATTTTCGCTAAACATGCGCCCTGCGCAATTGCGGTGAAAGCACAACACGCTTACAACCGCACACTTCATTGGATTGAACGGAGTGATGCTGATGCGTCCGCAGCACTTAATGCTGTGCTAACAAAACCGGCAGAGGAGATTGATGAAGCGACACGCCTCTGTCTTGGTGATTGGTGTTGGACACGCGGCGTTGAACTCACAATTGAACATAATCTTCCGTTCAAGATCCACACCGGCTACTATGCAGGCAATGACCGAATGCCGGTCCGCCGTATCCCCGCCGGAAATATGTGCGCTTTATTCGCTCGCTATCTGGATGCAAAGTTCGTCCTGATGCACATCTCCTATCCTTACAATGACGAATTGGTAGCACTTGCGAAGCATTATCGCAACATCTGGGTTGACTTTTGCTGGGCATGGAGTATAGACCCATATAGCTCGCGTGATTTTCTGCGACGGTGCATTCATGCTGTGCCATCAAACAAATTATTCGCATTTGGCGGTGACACTGGGTGGCCCACAAGTGCAATGGCGTACGCTATTCAAGCACGAAACGAAATCCGACGGGCCCTTGAGGCAGAAATCGCAGAAGGATATCTTACCGAAAAACAAGCGATGACCTTTGCTACGCAGATTATGCATACAAATCAGTACGCGTGCTTTGATGTCAACGGCACCCGTGCAAACATTGCAAAAGCAGCCTAATGCCTGATTTATAGTAAACTTTAGAATTAATTGAACATTATAAGCTGTTCAACCAGCAAACCGAAACGAACGCAGACGCTGTAGCATAACCTGCCAGGTTGTGCAGAAACGGAACACAACCTGGCAGGTTATGCTACAAAATGTCCCTTTAATTCTAAATGTTACCATATGCGTCGCGCAATGCTTTCAAATTTTCCGTATAAGGCGGATGTGCAACGCCTTTTTCGGTAATAATTGCGGTGACCAATGATGCAGGGGTAACGTCAAAAGCAGGGCTATAGACCTTCACGCCTTTAGGTGCTGTAAGTTTGCCAAACCCTTCTGTCACCTCTTCTGCTGAACGTTGCTCAATCGGAATCTCCGTACCAGTTGCCAGCGCAAAGTCTAACGTTGATGTCGGCGCAGCGACATAAAACGGGATTTCGTGTGCTTGTGCAAGAATGGCAACATTATAAGTGCCGATTTTGTTTGCAGTGTCCCCGTTTGCAGCGATCCGATCTGCACCAACAATAACGCACTGAATTTTGCCCTCTTTCATGACTTGCGCAGCCATATTATCACAGATAAGCGTTACGTCAATGCCTGCTTGCATTAGTTCCCACGTAGTGAGACGTGCACCTTGCAACAACGGGCGCGTTTCATCAGCGTAAACCTGAATATTTTTACCTGCCTCGTGTGCGCTGAACATTACGGCTAACGCTGTGCCATAATCAGACGTGGCTAATCCGCCAGCGTTGCAATGCGTCAAAATCGTATCATTTTCATTCAGCAACGCCATGCCGTGTTGCCCAATAGCACGACACATCGCTTTATCCTCTTCAACGATCTCTTCCGCCTCCGCAAGCAATACCTCTTTGAGTTCAGGAACAGAAAGGTGCTTATTCTCTTCCGCAGTTTTCGTGATTCTATCAAGTGCCCAAAAAAGATTAACGGCTGTTGGCCGTGATGTTGCAAGATAATCGGTTGCGGATTTGAGTTCAGCTGCAAATGCCTCGTACGTTTTCGCAGTGGAATCCCAAATGCCGAGCACCGCGCCTAATGCCCCCGCAATACCGATCGCAGGCGCACCGCGCACACGCAAAGATTTAATCGCCTCCCAAATAGATGGAAGGTCATCACAATAAATCTGTTTAAATTCATTGGGCAGCAATGTTTGATCTATTAATTTTATCCGACCATCTGCCCATTCAATTGTTGAAACTGCCATGTTAAATAAAGTATCCTCCTCAAAAAAATAAAAAATAGGTTGTGTAAAGTGAACGCGAAACCAACAATGAAACTAAAATTCGCCTAATTCGAGATTCAGACAACACGTAGCTGTCTATCTTTTATAAAAAAATCGTTATAGTAAAATCCATAATTATTGGACATGACGGTAGGTTCGGTTTCCTAACCGAACCTATGTAAATCGTGCGGTTAGAAACCGCACCTACCAAGGAGTGTGGACATATTTTGAATTTCCCTATAAATTGACATCTTTGCTATTATCATATTGGACATGTCAACTGGCCAAGTTCATTCGTTAACCGTAGATTCTCAGCATAATTCACAGGACAATCAATAACCGAAGGAACATCCTGACTGAATGCATCTTTCAATATTGGCACAAGTTCATCACTACCTTCAACTCGATATCCTTTAGCACCAAACGCTTCAGCGTATTTTACAAAATCAGGGTTCGTGAAATCAATATGTGCGGGTCTACCAAAACCGTTCATCTGTTTCCATTCAATCAGACCATACGCCTCATCATTGAAAATAAGTGTAACAAACGGTACACCGACTCGTGTAGCGGTTTCAAGCTCCTGTGAATTCATCAGAAAACCGCCATCACCGCAAACAGCGAGACATTTCCGCTCTGGATAGATCAGTTTTGCCACGAAAGCCCCTGGAACCGCAATGCCCATAGAGGCAAACCCGTTTGAGATGATGCATGTATTCGGTTGATAACACGGATACATCCGAGCAATCCACATTTTATGTGCCCCAACATCGGAAATAAGAATATCGTCTTCGGCAAGTACGGAACGGATATCGCTTAAGATTTTTTGTGGTTTTATCGGAAATTCTTTGTCATCACGATGCTCAGAAAGTTGATCGAGGATAATCTTTCGCAAAGTATTTGAAGCATATTCTGCATCTTTGGGATATATCTCTTGTGCCATCAAATGCCTGAGACTCTGTCTAATGTTCCCCACCATTTCTACATCCGTGACATAGGATGCATCACTCTCACTCGGTTCTGTGTCAATGTGGATTAGTTTTTTATCATGATTCGGATTCCAAAGACGTGGATGATATTCAACTATATCGTAACCGATAGCAATGACGAGGTCTGCACGGTCAAACCCGCAAGAGACAAAATCGTTTGCTTGAAGTCCAACACTGAGAAGCGAGAGTCGATGCGTCCACGGAATACTCCCTTTGCCCATGAAAGTGTGTGCAACGGGGATATTTGTCATCTCCGCAAATTGTGTTAGAATTCGGGAGGCATTTTGGCGAACAACACCATTGCCCGCCAGGATAATCGGTTGTTTGGCATCGTTAATCAGTTGTGCCGCGCGTTGGAGGCAAGATACAACAGGTTCCGCTTCGCTGGGGAAATCGTGCCGCATCGGTTGGGCATCAATTTGCATCTTTGCCACATCTTCTGGTAAGTCAATGTGTGTTGCGCCAGGTTTTTCACCTACTGCTGTCTTGAAGGCTTTGCTGATAGATTCCGGAATGATTTCAGGTAGATGCACAAGCGTATTCCATTTTGTCATTGGTTTGAAGACAGAGACCACATCCATATATTGATGCGATTCTTTGTGCATTCTGTCTAAGCTTGCTTGCCCTGTGATAGCAACGAGCGGAGCTCTATCCATATTTGCATCAGCAACGCCAGTGACAAGGTTCATCGCACCGGGACCGAGCGTAGCAAGACACACCCCTGCCCTACCTGTCAACCGCCCGTACACATCTGCCATAAATGCGGCACCCCGTTCATCGCGTGTTTGAATAAATTGGATATTAGATTCTAACAATGCATCCAACATATCCATGTTTTCTTCACCCGGTAACCCAAAAATATAGTCAACGTCCTCATTTTCCAAACATTTCACAATCAATTCTGATGCTTTCATTGTGTTACTCCTCAGCACAACGATAAAAGTTGTTTTTCCTACGCGGATTCAATATAATTAACTATAACAGATTATATGCGAAATTGCAATTTTATTGGTTGTATCAACGCATTCATAACTATTCAAGATTAAATTTTACTTTTCTGAAGAAAAAACAGTAGATTTACAACAAAAATTCAAAACGGAAGGTTGCGTCTAATTAATGAAAAATTATCGTATCTATTTTTATCTTTTCGGACTTCTAATATGTTTGCTGAGTAGTGTCACGACCAAGGCTTCAGAACAAATTATTGGTACATCTCAATCCTTTTCACATTCACACAGTCTCACCGAGATGCCAAATACACCAGGAGAACTCATTGTCCGTTTGCATTCAGATGGCACTTTTGCACAACTCAATGCATTCAGCAAGAAATTGGGAGCAGAATCCGTCTTACCTGTTTTCTCACCGATTACATCAGCCGGACAACACCCATTGCTCAGTCGTACCTATCTCGTCCGTTTTCCTATCACTTCACAGTTAGAGCAGTTGAGGCAAAGGTATGCCGAACATGCTTTAATTGAAAACGTTGAATTGAACCGCCTCAATCGGTTCTTTGCAGAGACAACCCCCAACGACCCACGATACAGTGATCAGTGGAATCTAAAGGCGATGAATTTACCAAAAGCGTGGAACGTTGAGCAAGGAAAACCGTCTGTCATCGTAGCAGTTGTGGATAGCGGTATTATGAGGGAACATCCTGAGTTTCGTAATCAACTTTGGCAGAATACTGATGAAATTCCTGATAACGGAGTTGATGACGATAAAAACGGCTACGTTGACGATATAAATGGATGGGATTTTAGCGATGCGCCTACATTACAAGGCATCGGCGATTCGACAGAGCGTGATAACGAGCCTGGTGATGAAACTGGACACGGCACACATGTTTCAGGCATTATCGCCGCTGAAGCGAACAACGGTATCGGTATTGCCGGGGTTGCTTGGGGATGCCGTCTCATGCCGTTGCGGGCAGGATTTCGGATAGGTGCAGGTGCGTTCCTACAAAACGATGATGTGGCTGCAGCTATTGTTTATGCCGCTGATAACGGTGCCAGCGTTATCAATATGAGTCTTGGAGACACAGTAAACGCATTCCTAATTCAAGATGCAGTGGAATACGCCTACAATCGTGGATGTATTCTGGTAGCTGCAGCAGGGAATTCACCAGAACCGGGAGCGTATTATCCCGCGGCATTAAATACCGTGCTATCTGTTGCCTCACTGGATAATAATCTCCAATTGGGAAACTCCAATTTCGGTGCATCAATAGATATTGCTGCACCTGGCGAAGAAATTTTGAGCACAGCTCTTAACACGGATCAGTCTTCTCCAGGGTACGGATATAAAAACCGATCTGGCACATCAATGGCTGCTGCCCATATCTCTGGTGTCGCAGCGTTGTTGATTTCTGCGAATCCATCGTGTAGCAACACAGAAATTCAGCAGTGGTTGACTGGGACAGCAAGGGAACTGTCTATAACACATCTCGTGGGAGCGGGTCTTGTTGATGCTTATGCAGCATTGACTGAACATATCGGACTCACCGCGCATATTGCTGTCACACCCATCCCGCAAACTAAAGGACCAGCGAAAAGCAGCACGATTGAAATTTTTGGCAGTGCTGGCGGCAAAGGATTTACACAATATCGGCTTGAATACGGTATCTCTGAAACCCCTAATCTTTGGTTTCCTATAGGATTCTCTCAAACAGAACCGAAGTATAACACCGTTCTCCACGAGTGGGACACCTCAGCATTGGCGGAAGGCATTTACACGTTGCGGCTCAGTGTTAAAGATAGAGATGGAAAAACTATTAGAGACAAAGTGGTTGTTGAAATTAGTCGGACGTTACCCCGAATTTCCAAACATGAAGCCGGGATATGGCTATCAGGAAATCTCTACGATTCTACTATTATTTGGCAGACAGACGTGCTAACCTCGGGAGCAGTCGAAATCTTTCCAAATACAGAAAATCGACCATTCATATTCAATAACGCTCCGCTGCGAGTCGCGCATTCAGATTCAGTGCATCTTCAGCATGTTGTTTATCTATCCGGGTTAGGGCTACCGTCAGGTGAGTATTTGTATCGTCTGATGGCACAAAATCGGGCTGGTCTTGTCCAGATTGATGATAATGAGGGACAATTATATCCGATTACAGTGCGCAATGACCTGATTCAATCATCTCATCTACGCCAAACAGCATCTGCACAGCTTGGGTTACATCCAATTGTTACGCCTAAAGATATAAATGGAAACGGAAAATTAGAACTAATTGGAGTCGAAGCTGCCACAACTGCCGCGCATATATTTGAGACAGACAACATCGGAAATCTCATGATGATCTCTTCACTTGACGAACCTATATCACGACTCTGGGCAACCGCAGATACTGATGGTGATGGACTTATAGAACTTTTATGTAATGTATCAACAAAGGAATCAACATTTACGTTTTTACTTGAACAGCCCGCACACGGACAATTCCCCTCTCAGCATATCTGGAAAATGGAAGGCATTTGGGGTGGAACGATTGCAGATATGGATTTAGATGGAACACCTGAAATTATTTCACGTCATGACGATACCAATTCTATCTGGATTTACGAATCAAACGAAAATAACAGCTATAGCAACATTGCTATGCTTGAAAACCCTACGCAAGGAAAAAACGGAATAGATACCAGATTCGCTATAGGTGACTTTGATGCAGATGGACAGACAGAAATTTTAGTTGGAGACAGTGATGGAGATCTGTTTATATATGAAAATGTGGGAAATAACCAATATAGACAAACATGGGTTGGCGCACTTCCTGATGGAATACCACATCTTTTTGCCGCGGGGGATTTAGATGGTGATGCCATTCCAGAATTCGCTGTCGGTGCAAAAGTCTGGACAACGGAATTTGATCTGCCTCGCCAACATTGGCTTTTTACTATTTTTACATCAAACGGCAACGATTCCTATCATGTCGTATGGCATCAACGAATTCGGCAGTTACGTGATGAAGAAAGCGGAATAACTATTGCGGACACAAACAACGATGGTAAAAACGAATTGTGTATTGCTGCTTCTCCAAACTTTTACCTTGTGCAATACGATGGAGTATCCTACCGTCCTATTTGGCACCATCCCGCAACTGCTACTTTCAATCCGATTGTTGCAGATATTGATAACGATGGCACCAATGAATTACTGTTTAATACTGAAAACGTGTTGACCATTTTTAAGAACCCTCACGCTACTGTCTCAAAAAGTGAAAGCAGCGAAGTTTCAAGTCAATCTGATTCAGTCTCTGTCATTCCGACCGTCCCTCCGCAAATGATTTCAGCCGTCTATTCTCCACCACAACAAATTCTATTAACATTTGACAAACCGATGGATACTACTGCAGCAAATCCTTCGCGCTATCGACTGCACCGACAAAAAACAAAAAACGGCGGTGAAACGGAACTTAGTAACACGGAATACTATGCACCCCGATCCGCTATTTTGGATAGATCACGCAAAAGGGTCGTGTTAACGTTTTCCACTAACGTTTTTAATGAAGAAAACTATTATGAGATTGAAACGTTCCAACTTTCTGACATATCTGGTGCTGAGATTCCTGAAAATGAGAGAACATTAGTGGTAGAATTTCCAAAGAACTCTCACTCGGGAATGATCGTCTATCCAAATCCAGCGCGTGGCAATCAGGTTACATTTGATAGATTACCTGCATCAAGCCAAATTTATATTTACGATGTTTCGGGCAACCGCGTCGCGTCCTTCGTTCCAGCTGAAGATGGTACTGCAAGGGATAAGTGCAGAAAAGTCTGGTCGTTAGATGGGGTCAGTAGTGGTGTTTATATCTATGTATTAGAAACAGAAACGGGGCGACAAGTTGGCAAGATTTCTGTCATTCGATAAGTTTTTGTATTATAGTGAAATCTAAAAATATGTTTACACATGCCCGGTAGGTGTGGTTTCTAACCGTACCATAAGCGTCAATTTAAGAAAATATTTCTTGTTCTAAAAGCCCTTCTGAATAGGCATGACGATTGGAACTGTCCACATCTTAGTCCCGTAGGGACGATATGTTTATAGAAAAACGGTGAACAACGCCTCTTTAGTCCCGTAGGGACGATATGTCCAAAATATGTCGTTGGGGGACACATATCGTCCCTACGGGACTAAAGACATATGGACATTTCATATCTATAAACATATCGTCCCTACGGGACTGAAAACACTGCCACAATGGATTTACCCCTTAAATTGACACCTATGGTTCGGTTTCTAACCGCACCATTTACATCGGTTCGGTTAGAAACCGAACCTACCATGGCGTGCAAATAATTACGGATTTTACTATATAACCCAAGTTGCTATCTATGAGTTTTTAGACATGGAAACACGTCTTTAATGAAAAAATGCTGATAATTAGCCAGTCCTTTGTAGCGTCCACTTCCAGTTTGCGCTCTTATGACACAATCTGGATGAAGTTTAAATAAATATTTCGGTAAAGGGGCGAGGTTAGGAAACCTCGCCAGCAGCAGGTGTACATCTCTGCTGGCGAGGTTTCCTAACCTCGCTAAATTACCCAATTCATTTTTTAATCTTCATGAAGATTGTGCTACTATGTGGCAACTTAGGTTAAAATAGGAGAATTAGCACACAAAGCAGTTTGGCTATTTCTTTATCCCGCGTAGATATAGGAATGAAGTACAAAAACGAGGAATTTTCTGAGAGTCTGCCTCATAAATATGAGATAAGACTCCTACAATATCTGGATATGATTTGCTGGTGCGGCGCATCTTTTTTGTCAGTGCGTTTTGAACGACTCTCGTAGCTTTATCTGGATACTTAGATTTTTGGGCTATTTCTGCCAGGTGGTAGTGCGCTGGAACATAATCGCTTTGTAGGCGAGTCGCTTGTTGCAAAGCGTCTGTAGCCTTGTTTAATTGTCCACTCTTGCTGAGAACCCACCCCAACGTATCATGGTAAGGAGCAACATCCGAATTAAGCCTAACTGCGGTGTATGCCAATGCTTCGGTCAAGAGATGTTTCTGTTGATACCCATCTGAATAGAGTTGCGCGAGATTATTGTAAGCTTCCGCCTCGTTAGGGGCAATATTTATGGCAGCTTCATACGCAAGTCGTGCTTTGTCAAGATGTCCAAGCCGTTTGTACGCTGTACCCAGAATGTTATAAGTCTTATAATCGTTTTTATCGTTAATACCGCTATAATATGGATATGATGCTTCTGCCACAAAGGGTTGGGACGATTCATTTTTCCGTGCTTTCAGATAAAACTCATAAGCCTCCACTGCAAGGGCGTATTGGTTCTCCTGAAAATGTGCAAACCCCAAATTCTTATATAAAACAAGGTTTATCGAATCAATTCCACGAATAAGTTCATACATTTCAATCGCGCTGCGGTAGTCTGCTTGTTGGATAAAGAAATTCCCCGCATCAAGATATTGTTGAGGGGTGTCCACAAAAGCCATCTCAGGGCTGAGCGGGTAAGGGGCGCGAGGGCGGCGTTGTACCTGTGAATAGACGAGGGCAATTGTTGCAGCAGCCAGTAAACAGACCAGGACAAGGTAGAGACGCGTACGGGAGACCCATTGCTTTGAGAGATATGTACTTGGGCGCAGCATTATAGCGAAAACGCTCGGTTTAAACTTTCGTTCCTCCGGTTCATAAATAACAACAGAAGTATTGGGAACAAGTACCGGTAGCGCAGGTGTAGATCCATGCTGCTGACGCGTTTCTACTTTCGCTTCTGAATCTTCGCGGCGATCTGGACCATCTTTTACTTCGGTTTCCGAGGCTTCTGAAAATGCAACATAGCCGGTAGATTCTTCAGAAATCGTTTCATCAGCCTGTAGGTCTTCTTCGATTGTTAAATCGATTATCTGTGTTTCAGTATCATCATGAGGAAGGATATTTTCTTCAGTGCTCGCCGAGGAGTCCAAAGGACCTTCAATAATTACTTCATCAGAATCCGGGGACAAATCGTCAGGATAGTCTTCACTGGGAGTCGCTTGGCTCAATTCCAGTTGCTCCGCTTCCAAAGAGGGCAATTCACTTAAATCTGGCGAATCCGTAGAAGTGGTAAAAGGCTCACTATTTTCCGATGTTGTTTCAATAGCGTCAGTCCTTGGATATCTGGCGGTAATAAGGCCAATGCTCTTCTGTACTTCCTTGCGGGTTAACGGTGATACTTCTGTGCTTAAGAGTGATTCCAGTGCAGGAAGTGCATCTGTAGTTCCGATGCTTCCAAGTGTCTCAATGAGTGTCCAGCGGGTTAAATCGCTATCTTCATCCTTTAAAGCATCAACAAGCGCAGATGTTGCTTCCGGAAAATTGCATTTCTGTAACGCGTTCGCTGCTTCACGACGCACGCCGGGGGCAACATCGGACAATGCTTTTAGCAGAAAAGGCAAAACTTGCGCGTCACCTATATTGCCAATCTCTATAACCGCCGCCCTACGAGTCGCTATCGGCTGCGAAATATCTGTTAAATTCTGTGTAAGCTGTTCAAATGATGGCATAATTCATTCACGAATAAAATTGCTCGCGCCTCCGTTTCTCCAACCTCGTGGATGAAGCCAGGACGGTTTTCACGATAATTTCGACTTTGCATATCAATAGGTCACACTATATTCAATTTGTGTAAACCTTATCCCTAATAAAACGATTTCTTAGCGGAAAAGATACACCTTTTGTCTGAAGAATGAATGTGAGTTAATGTAAAAACTGGACAGGCCTTCTTTTATGGGTATGTCCAGTTTTTGTCACCCTTTTTTTGTCAGAATCTCGGAAAATACCAAATCAACGGTCCGAATCATGGAGCATCATGTAGAATACCATACGGAGAATCAGGGCGAATACCATACGGGGAATGCCATACGCGCATTCATACCGTTGATTTGGCGTATTCTACCACGCGCATGCTGCTTTAGGCATTTCCCGGAGGACGCGGAAGGTGTTGCTTTCTGGATCAGCAATATTTTCAAAGCATTGGAATATATATAATGAAGATTAAGTTATTAATTCGGTAATTGTCCATCCGCACGAGACACGTATACCCACAGCTGCGAGGTTAGGAAACCTCACCAGCAGAGATATACACCTGCTGCTGGCGAGGCGGGGAATGCCTAAATGGCATTGGTCCCATTGATTTCTTCCTAACCTTGCCAAAGGACCCAATTTATTTTTTAATCTTCATATAAGGGGGGTTAAAAAGGCGTTATTTCAATGATATTTCAGTGATTTATCTCCCCGGACGCTATCGGTATGGGGACCCACCCCCTAAATCCCCCTTATCAGTGAGTGGGATTTAAGAGAAACTGCGTAAGTCCTGTTAAAAGGATACCTGCTTTTCTGCTTTTTGTCTCTAAAAACTTAAAAAATTGTCCAAACTATAGTAAGCAGAGAAGAAGGTTCATTTTATTGTCCTTTCAAAAAAAAATTTTATTATTATTCTGAAAGGATACCTGCTTTTCTGCTTTTTGTCTCTAAAAATCTTAAAATTGTCCAAACTTTAGTAAGAAAAAATGCGTCCGTCTTAAATTCAACAAAAATAGCCAAAAAAAAATAAGTAATTTCGCAAATTTTCTAAAAATTAATTTGACATTTACTGAAACTTACGTTGATAATACCTAACGTGAGTTTGATAATAAAAATGTGAGTTCGCTCTAAACACTTTTCATGGGGCCAAAAGCAGTCCTTTTGTCCCATAACCTATTAGGTTGTGCCATTTTTTGCGAAAAATAGCAGAGAACGCTGCGGGTGAAAACTTTTTCAAGCTCACGTTAAATAAAGATTAAGAAAATATTTCGGTAATGTGGCGAGGTGAGGAAACCTCGCCAGCAGCGGGGTCCGCGTGTCTCGTGTGGGCCGAAAATTACCGAATTTATTTTTAATCAGGACTTACGCATTCCCCCTTGATAAGGGGGTTAGGGGGGTTAAAAAGGCGTTATTTTAATGATATTTCAGTGATTTAACCCCCTAAGTCCCCCTTATCAGTGGGACTTTAAGAGAAAATGCGTAAGTCATGTTTAATCTTCGGATAGATTGTGGGACAAGGTCGCAACTTGAGTTATATTATAGTAAAAACCACAATTATCTGGACATTGACGAGGTTAGGAAGAAATCAACGGTATGAATCATGGCGAATGCCGGACGCGCATTCGCCTTTAGGCATTCCCCGCCTCGCCAGCAGCGATGGTGTGGAGATTGTTGTTCATTGAGATGTCCACATATTTTCGGTTTTACTATAAAGGCTATAGACAGAATATATTTCCGCAATAACTGATTTTTTAACTTGCATGCATTTGCGAAGTATGTTAAACTAATGGCAATTGTCAAAGTTGAGTCAATTTTTTAGCAAATCTGCCAAAAATCAAGAATTATTATATTTGCTAACATAGACGATAAATTCGCAAATTAGTTGGAAATGTGGTAAACTCTATCGTAAAGTCACCCTTTTTGTCTGAGGAGACGTTCAAAATGGACGATAAAGAGAAATATAGCGACGGGAAAGAAAAGTTTGGTGAGACTGACGGGAACCGTTACGATCGTAAATCTTTTGAGGACGAGGATGAGTTGGAATTGGATGAGGATATTGAAGAAGAGGCAAGTTCTGGCTATTCCTTGCGGCTAATCCATCATATTATTTCAGAAACACCTGTGGAAGACCGTAGACGGCGTTTTTTAATTGAATTACGTCGCTCAATCATCAATGATGAAGGCGAATTTCGGCAGAGAGTTCGAGCCATAGAACAGGAAGCTGTCCGTATACATGCTGAGATGACCGAACAAATTGATAAACTGACGGCACCAGCAAATCGCATCGGTACACTCCTCGCGATCCCCGAAGATGACACAGCACGCGTTACTGTTGGGGGCTCTGAATACTATGCTAATATTGACCCGCAATTAGACGCAGAAAACCTTAAAAAAGGCATGAGTGTGCTTTTAAACGAAGCTTTTGTCGTTGTTGGTGAACTCGGTTATACTGAATCAGGGCCAATTGCCAAAATTGCCGATGTGCTTCCCGATGGCAGGCTTCGCGTTGGGTCTGAACCGAGTCTCCAATCTGTTATTATTGAACGTGCTACAGACTTGGCAGATGTCAAACTAAAGTCCGGTGACGAAGTCCGTCTTGATGCCAATTTAAAAGTTGCCATTGAACGGATCGCCTCAAAAGAGCAGAAAGATTATGCGCTTGAAGCAGTACCGCAAATTCCATGGACAAAAGTTGGCGGGCTTGACGAAACTATTCAGCGGATTAAGGACACTATTGAACAACCGATTTTGCATCCTGAACTCTTCAAGCGGTTTCAATATACTGTACCGAAAGGATTTCTTCTCCACGGTCCCCCCGGTTGTGGCAAAACACTTATCGGGAAAGCAACCGCTTACAACTTAACCGAACGCCTCAAAACAGAAACAGGTGCAGAGGTTGAAGGTACTTTCCTTCATATTAAAGGTCCTGAAATACTCAATATGTGGCTCGGTGAGTCGGAGCGGAAGGTCAGAGAAATCTTTCAGATGGCACGCGAGAAGCGTGATGAGGGCAAACTTGCTTTCGTCTTTATTGATGAAGCGGAATCTATTTTGGGAACTCGCCGGGCTATGCGTTCACATAGCATCTCTAATACACTGGTGCCGATGTTCTGTGCAGAAATGGACGGAATTGAACCTTTGCAAGAGGTCGTTATCATTTTGGCTACTAATCGTCCCGACTTAATTGACCCTGCTATTCTCCGACCAGGGCGGATTGATAGAAAGATCAAAGTGACACGTCCAAATAAAGACGCTGCCAAAGATATTTTCAGCATCTACCTAACTCCGGAACTTCCCATTGAAACAGAACCTGGTGAAACTGCCGATAAAGAAATCGTTGACGGTTTAATTGTACAAGTTGTTGACGAAATGTTTCGCGAAACATCTGAAAACCGCTTCCTTGAAGTTGCTCTTCGTAGTGGTAGGCGCGACATTCTTTATCGTGGTCATCTCTGTAGTGGTGCGATTATTGAGTCTATTGTTCAGAGAGCGAAAGAATCTGCCATGAAACGGGCCATCGCAGCGCCTGAAACAGAGACAGGCATTTCGTTAGACGATCTATTAAACGCACTCACTGCAGAATATAGTGAAAACGACATTTTCCCGCCAACCGAGGCGACTGAGGATTGGCTTAAACTTCTTGACTATGATCCCGTGAATGTTGTTAAAGTTACGCCTATTCAGGCCGAAAAGAAAGAGTCTCAAAAAACACCAAGTCCGGTGATTTAACGCTTACCTTCCATCGTGGAGTTAACACATATTGCCGAAACCATGGAAAGATGTAATAATGCACAGACTTTTTGGAATCGAAACCGAATACGGCATTACACTCGAAAGCGCGGAACAAATTGATCCGGTCAAGGAATCCATTGAACTGATAAAAAATTATCGGCGCGACCCGTTTTTACCGCTTTGGGATTACAACGGTGAAGACCCATTTCGCGATGAACGCGGTTTCCGAGCGAAACACCTCAATAACCATCCGGATGAAGTGGAGGAAGAAAAAAAGGATCGGGAGCGAGCTGCCAAACAACCAGGGCGTTCTTTCCGAGAGATCAAAAGTGATCGTATCCTTATTAATGGTGCACGACTTTACAATGACCACGCACACCCGGAATATTCAACACCGGAATGTCAGAACCTGTTTGATCTTGTCGCACACGATAAAGCTGGAGAGAGAATCCTCCAAAAATGTGCTGAAAGACGTAGCCAAGAACTTGGTGAACGCGTTATCTTATATAAAAACAATACCGATTTTTATGGACATAGTTACGGATGTCACGATAATTACCTTATGGCTCGCGAGGTGCCTTTTGATTACCTTAAAACTTGTATTCTTCCGTTTTTCGTTACACGCCAAATTTTCGCGGGAGCAGGTAAAATAGGCATTGAAACGGAAGCAGGGCTCGCAACGCCTGGACATTTTCAACTCACACAACGTTCCGATTTCTTTCACGTTGAAGCAAGTGTAGATACAATGCACAAACGGCCTATTGTCAACACACGGGACGAACCGCATGCTGATCCCGCTACATATCGCCGGCTTCACGGTATTGTCGGGGACGCGAACATGTCTGAATATGCAACAGCACTCAAGATCGGTACAACTGCTCTCGTTATTGACCTGATTGAACAAAGGCTTGTTCCTACGGCATTTGCAATTGCAAATCCGATTGATACCATCAAAACGATTTCGCATGACCAAACATACCGATGGATGCTACAGAAAATTGATGGGAAAATGATCAGTGCGATTGACCATCAACGTGAATATCTTGCACTTGCACAAAAACATCTTGCACATCAAAATAGTGACACCGATTGGGTCTTGACACAGTGGGAGGAGACGCTCAACGCACTTGAAAATGACCCGATGACACTTATAGATCGTCTCGATTGGGTTGCAAAAAAATGGTTGTTGGAAACTTTTGTTGAATCAGAAGATATTGAATGGGAGGATCCTTGGCTGCAAAGCATTGATTTAGAGTACCATAACATTGACCTTGAAGAGGGGTTATTCTACGGATTACAGATGCAACGGGTTGTGACGGATGAACAGATTCGGACCGCTATACACACGCCCCCATTGGACACGCGCGCTTATTTCCGCGGCACATCCCTTAACAGATTTGAAGACGCTATAAAAACTGTCCAATGGGATAGTATTACTTTTGATATTAAAGGTAAACCCGTTACCGTTAATATGAATTCGCTCGCAAACCCTGAACTTGCGCGAAAATATAATGAAGTTCTTGACCGATCACCAAACCCACAAACCCTTGTTGAAAAACTTGGTTTACACTAACCCAGCTTACTGGCAGGTTATAATCCAAAAACTGCTTTCACGAAGCAATTAAGGAGATTTTTCCGATGAGAGACAAGATTGCCTATTTTCCCGAACGCAAACAGAGACCAGTAAAACCGATGGAACCCGGCGACGGCGGAGACGATAATAACGCTCCCAAACGTCCCGACGTTAATAGACCGGACACGCAAGAACTCCTCAAACGTATGCGCCGTGTTGACAAAGACCAATCCCGGCGGTATCGTCAAAGAACGGGGGAATGATGAACCATAAAGGCGACTTTCTTAGCCTTTTAAAAAACGCAGACACTTTGCAAGTTGATGGTGAAACGCGTCGTGAATCTAATGCAAAAGCGTTAATTCACGGTGCTTTTCAGGTGCCATCGGACGGGAAAGTATCCCACGGTACCACGTTAGAGATACCGGAAGCCACAACGGTTGTCGCTATGCGTTACAAAGAAGGCATTATTATTGCAGGTGACCGGCGTGCCACTGCTGGTACCGCCGTTGTTCATGACCGTGCTGAGAAAGTCCTTCCTATTGACACACATTCTGTTCTCGCTATCTCTGGGGCACCAGCGATGGCTTATGAGATAGCGCGTGTCTTAAAACATTCATTTCAATATTTTCGGCGCAGCCAACTCCAAGAACTTAGTGTCCAAGGAAAACTGCGAACGCTTTCACGGCTTATTCGTGATAATCTGCCCATGGCAATGCAGGGTATCGGTGCGGTTATCCCGATCTTTGCTTTGTACGCGCCGCAAACTGACGAATCGGAAAATGGTGGTAAAATTTTCTTCTACGATGCACTCGGTGCGCACTTTGAGAACGTGGATTTTGCAACTACTGGTTCCGGTTCAGTTTGGATCCGTGGGGTGTTACGTTACCTTGACCGATGGGGTGAAACCCGTTTGGAAGAGATGGATCAGCAACAAGCAACCATTACTATTTTAAGGTTACTTGACACCGCAAGTGAATATGACGCAGCAACGAGTGGATATAACGCAAAAGCCGAAATTTTTCCCACTCTCAAAATTATTACGCGGCAAGGGATAGAAACACTTACTGACCAATACTTATCGGAATGTTATACGGAGGTTACTTGATGCGCGATCTGCCATACCGTTGGATTGAAGCAATTCAGGACCGGCGTGATTACATAGAAGACCAACTCAGGCTCGGAAGTCCCGTCGTTGGACTACCTTACGCACAAGGCAGCCTCCTATTGACCGTGAGTAAAGGTGCACAGAAAATCTTTGAAGTTCATGACAGAATTGCACTCTCCGCGATTGGGCATCCCGCTGATATTGAACGTCTCCGAATGCTTGTAACGGATACTGCAAGCGTCCAAGCCTTTCAAAGCGCGACTGAAGATGTAAACTTGCACCGATTAACCCATTATGTTTTAGCGCATACCTTTAAACAAGCGTTTGAAGCAATAGTCGGTGAGGCATACATTATAAAAATGCTCCTTGTTGAAATCGGAAATGGTGATACCCCAACGCAATTTACGCATATCAACTATGACGGTAACGTTAAAGTCCAACACGAATCCGCAGTAATTGGCGGCACAACAGAAATCGAAAACGCTATGCAAGATTATCTCACTGCCGCACAAACCGATGCGAAACCCGATCTTCCCACTGCCCTTCAGTTAGCACTCAAAACGTGGGCAGTCGGTAGAGGCTTAAGCCAACGTTTTGAAGATGCGGATGACAATACCGAAGTAACGGATGAACAGTTAAACGACATCATCAAAACGGAATTAGCGGATAGAGAAATTGAGGTAGGTGTGCTGGATTCTACCTTATCTGGAGATACTAAATTCCGGCTCTTAACTCAGGACGAAATTCAGGCAGCAAGCGGGACAAATTAGCATTTGTGAATGGTTTGAAACTCGCCTAAATAAGGTTTTACTTATTTGCTAATTTTTCCACAATGCAGTAGACGTGGTTTCTAATTAACCGATGTAAAAACATATATTGAACTCCCGTTATTATTGAGTAATCTTTCATGATAAAAATAGAAGACATAGATTATCTTACAAATCAATTAATCACATACATAGGAAATAAGCGTTCACTACTGAATCATATAAACAAAGCAATTATTCAGGTGAAAAAGCGAACAGGAAAATCTTACCTTCGCGTATTTGACGCATTTAGTGGTTCTGGTGTAGTTTCCCGTTTTATGAAAGCTCATGCTTCTTATATAGCGAGTAACGATTTTGAGGACTATGCTGTGACAATTGCGCGGTGTTATCTTCAAAACCGCAGCTCAGTTGATACATTTTCGATTTCCAAAATTGTTGAGGAAATTAACAATCGCGTGAATGAACAGTTCCCTAAAGGTTTTATTGAAAGACTTTACGCCCCTAAAGACGAATTGAATATTACATCAAACGATAGAGTTTTTTATACGCAGGACAATGCCCGTAGATTAGACAACTACCGGAGGTTAATTGAGGAATATCCATTAGAATACCGCGATTCACTTATAGCACCACTTCTTAGTAAAGCTTCTGTTCATTCAAATACATCGGGAGTATTTAAAGGATTCTACAAGAATAGGAATACAGGTATTGGGCAATATGGAGGGACTAATTCTAATGCACTCAGTCGTATAAAAGGACAAATTATGTTAGAACCACCTATACTAAGTCAATTTGAATGTGATTACGAAGTTTTTCATGATGATACAAATAAAATTGCAAGTCAGATTAAGGAATTAGATCTTACGTATATTGATCCTCCTTACAATCAGCATCCTTACGGTTCAAACTACTTCATGTTGAACTTACTTGTGCATTACAAAGAACCTATAAACATAAGTAAGGTCTCAGGTATTCCCAAAAACTGGAAGCGTTCAGGTTACAACGTTAAGACAAAGTCTAAAAAACTGTTTAACGAGTTACTACACTCAATTGACACTAAGTTTTTTCTTATTTCATTTAATAATGAAGGATTTATCAGTCCAGACGAAATGCGTTCTATGCTTAAAAAAGTTGGTTCTGTTGAAGAATTTGAGATTGTTTACAACACATTTCGTGGATCTAGAAATCTAAGAAACCGAAATATCCATGTCACTGAGCAACTGTTTCTTGTAGAGAGGAATTTCAATGGCAAATAAGAAACGATTGCGAGAACTACGATCAGACACTATAATCAATGTAACAGCAAAAAAACAGGAAAGTGAACTTATCAAGGCACTTATCAGAGTTGTTTACCATTTGGAAGACAGATTTGCAAAAAGAATCACTTTGGCGCATGAAAAGCAATGGTATTTGAAAGACATTATTAATGAACTAAGACCATATTTCCCTAATACCGATTTACACTGTCATTTCGAAAGTACCTATATGAAACCAGATGGGGGAATTCTCACAATAAAGAGTCGTGAGGATGACATATTAACCTATCCAATACTGATATCAGAGGTGAAAAATCAAGGGACAAATGATCTACGAGCAAAGGAAGGATTACGTAGGCAAGCACAAGGTAATGCTATTGAACGTCTTGGAAAAAATTTAATAGGATTTCGCACCGCATTACTGCGCGAAAGTATCTTCCCTTTTGTTTGTTTTGGATACGGTTGTGATTTTGAGGAAACATCTGCAATTTTAGATCGGATATCAACCATGGCTATGTTTGGTAAGCTAAATAAAACTTATCTCCATAACCAGGAAGATGGTCAATTCAACCGGGGTAGTTTTTATTTTCGTGAAGATGAATGGTCGGCTGAGGAAATGTTTGACATTATGAAAGACATCGCAGAACGTGCTGTTTTATATTACTTCTCAAAATATCGTGAAGAACATTTCACAATAATCACTGATTGAATTATCTCTTTTCTTCGGTGTCAAAACCTCGTGCTTTAGCACGGGGATGTAGACACCGCCTATGTTTCAGGTGAAAAATATTTGACTTTTTGCTCAAAATGTGGTATCATGTAATTACCTGTTCAGAGGTAGGTATTGTTAGTGCCTACCTCACCGCTAACAACGGGAATAGGAAACTTCACCGAACAGGAAAACCATGTTAAAGACGCATAAAATAGCATTAAATCCGAATAATATACAATGCAGATGGTTTGCACAACAATGCGGATATTCACGTTTTGCGTATAATACAGCACTTGCTGATTTTAAATCGTCGTTGAATAATGGCAAGTTCTTATCTGTAGTTGAATTAAACACAAGATTCAATGTTGCTAAAAAGGAACATACGTGGACAAAAGGCATGGATCAAGTTGTAGCGAACAAAAGTATATTTGGTAATCTATCCGCTGCGATTAGGAACTGGGTTGATAAGCGTTCAAAGTTTCCGAAGTTTAAGAAGCGTGGTAAGAGAGACGCATTTACTACGAATAATCAGTGTGTAGAAGTGAAAGGTAAAAATATCAAATTCCCCAAGATTGGTTGGGTAAAAATGTTTGAAAAGTTGCGTTTTATTGGTAAGATTATCAAAGTGACGATTTCAAGAACAGCTCATCGTTGGTTTGTATCTATCACCGTAGAGACAACAGAGAACACCGAAGCCGTTGACACCTCAACGCACCCTGTTGTCGGTATAGATGTCGGTATCAACACATTAGCTACCTTGAGTGATGGCACAAAATATGATAATCCCAGACCTTTGAAACGCTATGAACGAAAGTTGGCAAGAGAACAACGCAAGCTAAGTCGTAAGATGCTAAAATCAAATAACTGGATAAAGCAGAAATGGAAAGTCACAAGGATACACTATCGTATCGCTTGTATCCGAGTAGATGCACACCATAAAACCACAACTGATATTGTGAGCAAAGCAAGTGCTATCAGTATTGAGACGCTAAAGGTTACGAACATGCTCAAGAATAGAAAACTGGCGAAAGCATTATCAGATAGTGCATTAGGCGGGTTTCTTACTATGCTAAAAACGAAAGCAGAAACACATGGTATACCGATAACAGAAGCAGACCAGTTTTTCGCATCAAGTAAAACGTGTAGTAACTGCGGATACAAGAAAAACGACTTGACACTAAAAGAGAGAACGTATCATTGTAGTCAATGTGGCATTTCAATAGATAGAGATGTCAACGCTGCAATAAACTTGAAAAATGTCGCGGTAGGGCATACCGAGACACAAAACGCTTGTGGAGTCCAAGTAAGACCCAATAGTTCAGAAGATGTTCAGGCACGTGAGACGGAAGCAGGAAAAGCTGTTTGGCAACAGCAAGTGCTGCCAATATAAGAGCTAAGAACCCCCGTCCTTTAGGGCGGGGAGTATGTCAGATTAAATCAAGTATTTTAAATACCCGACAACTAATCAAGGAACAAACCTGTGACACACAGAATAATGGGAATCGAAACTGAATTCGGATGCATGATTCAGTCTCAGGCGATACAGACACAACGTATCAAAGTATCACCAGAAGGTGTTGCCGCGCGCGTCAGGGATTATGTCTTCAAAACACTTGAACTTGGTATTCCTGATCTCCACTATCGCGATTGGGGTGAACCCCCTGGCAACGGTGGTTTCCTCTTCAACGGCGGCAGACTCTACATTGACATGGGACACCTTGAATATGCGACACCGGAATGCGCAAATCTCTTTGATCTCATCGCTTATGATAAAGCGATTGAACACGTCATCACAGCAATTTTACACGACACCGGTCTTGCATCACACGTTGCATTTTACAAAAACAACATAGACCATTTCACTGGCGCAACTTTTGGATGCCATGAGAACTTTCAGGCACGCCGCGATGTCCCGTTCTATAAAATTATTATTCCAACCTTGCTCCCTTTCTTTGTGACACGACAGATATATGCAGGTGCTGGTAGGGTCGGAGCGTATGATGACATGCTCGAATTTGGTGATGGGCAATACAGCGTTGATGATTTTCTCGGATACCAAATCTCACAACGGGCAGACCACATCGTCACTGAAATCTATGAATGGATTCAATTTAGTAGAGCGATTATCAATACTCGTGACGAACCGCTTAGCGACTATACGAAATATCGCAGACTCCATCTCCTTGTCGGAGACTCTAACATGTCGGAGTATGCGACTGCACTGAAGGTCGGAACAACTGCACTTATCCTTGATGCTATTGAGCGGCACTACGAAATTCATGGCGTAAAACTTCCGATCCCGAACCTTGACCTTGCAGACCCTATCGCGACTATCAGACATATCTCAAGAGACACCTCTTTTAAATGGGAGGTGGATTTGCAGAACGGTAGCACTGTTTCTGCCATTGACATTCAACGCGAATACCTCAACTTTGTGCAGAACGTGTTAACGGAACTTGATGAAACTGCCAAGTGGGTCCTCACAGAATGGGAAACGGTACTCAACGACCTTGAAGCAGATTGGACACGACTCACAACGCGCCTTGATTGGGCAGCGAAAAAGTGGTTTCTTGATGCCTTAATCGCCGAAGAGGCATTGAGTTGGGATGATCCATGGCTCAAAAGCCTTGATTTAGAGTATCACAATATTGATCCTGAAAACGGCATCTTCTACGCGCTGCAAAGCGAAGGATGTATGAGACGGGTCATTACAGACCAACAAATTAGCCACGCCATCAGCAACGCACCTATTGACACGCGTGCAAGGGTGCGCGGATACCTCATGCGAAACCTGAAAAAACAGAAAATGCCGTGTATTGTTGACTGGCACCATATTTATGCGGGGCAAACCGAATGTTTTGAGATGAAAGAACCCCTTGACACAAGTATACCTAAAGCACAAAAATGGCTCCAAATCCTTAAACTTCGGCAGAGAATGTAAACAATCTTGACAACAAAATGATGAGGTTCCAAATTTCAATGAAGCGGATAAAAATTCCCGGAGTCGACCAAGAAATTTCACAACTGATTCTGGGAACTATGATGTATTCACCTGCCAGTTTCAACCACAGCACCGAGATGCTTGACACATTCTTTGAAGCGGGTGGAAATGCTTTGGACACTGCACATATCTACGGCGGCGGGAATAGTGAAAAGTTAATTGGGCTTTGGATGAAGGAACGTGGCAATCGGGACAAGGTGTTTCTGATAGATAAAGGGGGACACCCACAAGGTGGTGTGCCACGCCGTGTTTCCCCAGAGTACGTTAAACAGGACCTTGATGAAAACCTTGACCGTCTCCAGACCGATTATATTGATCTTTATATGCTCCACAGAGACGATGTAGAAATTCCGGTTAGCACGATAATTGATTATTTGAATGAAGAGATAACTGCAGGACGTATCCGAGCTATTGCCGCTTCTAATTGGGAACCTCAACGCATTATTGAGGCAAATACTTATGCCGAAGAAAACGGGGTAAGCGGTTTTGTTGCTTGTAGCAATAACATTAGTCTTGCAGTACCAATGGAGCCGATGTGGGGTGGTTGTGTTTGTGTTGATGGTGATGCACGCCGTTGGCATGTAGAGAGTCAATTTCCGTTAATGCCGTGGTCATCTCAAGCACGGGGTTTCTTTAGTGGTGCTTTTACTCCTGAAAACCGAGACAATGGAGATATGGTACGTGTCTATTACAACGATGATAACTTTGAAAGGCTTGCACGTGCCAAACAATTGGGGGAAAAATACGGTTTTTCCGCGATTCAGGTCTCGCTTGCATACTGCGTTAATCTGCCCTTCCCAATTTTTCCGATTGTTGGTCCGGCTAACTTAGAAGAGATGGCATCTTCCTTGGGCGCATTGAAACTTCAACTTTCCGAAGAAGAAATAGCCTGGCTAAACCTTGAAACATAATAAAAAATAAACACACATCCGGCGAATGCCATAAGGTAATCGTTGCTGATTTATGTGCTGCTAAGCAGGGAATTATATGAAAACGCAAATTTTTAAAGCAATACTTACCTTTCAGCTTCTTTTATTTTTCTTTAGTATCATAGGCAGTGCTTTTGCGCAAGAAAGCTGAGGCGCGTGAAGCAACCCCGCAATCCCACGTGGTGGGTTGGGTGAAGTCAGTTTGGCTTCAGAATCTAAAAAATTTCAAGTCTCTTTCAGCACGATGCGATGGTTTGATGCACAAGGTGGGCACTTTGAAGATGAAGGGGTTTTTATTGATCCAAGTGGAAACCGAAAAATAGACGCAGTCCCACAACACCGACATCATGTTACTTTAAATGTATATCGCGTTGATATAGGATTAAAATATCAACTCGGATCTCAATGGTCGTTGGAAGCCAATCTCCCTTATGAATCCAGAGTTCAAGAAGCAAGTATTGAAAAGCTTGACGGTGTGGAGTATACCAAAGTGCAATGGGATGCCATTGAAGAAAATGGGCGTATTCATCATCGTAATGAGACCTACACCGGTTTAACAGATTCAGAAGTTTTTCTTGGGCATTATAGACTGGGTGTCTTCACAGAGGGTGATTTTTTAATGGGGCGTATCGGAACGTCAATTCCATTTGGAAAAACTGAGGAGGACCCATGGGTACTTGGGGATGCTGGTCTTGAGCATCTACATCTCCAATTTGGAACTGGGACGTTTAACCCTATAGTTGATCTGCATTACAATCTGCCTATATACAAAGGGTTTGCAGCGCGTACCAATCTTCGCGCAAAATTACCTTTCTACGAGAACAGTAAGACCTATCGTGGTTCCAGAGAACTTACATACACTGCGGGGTTGAACTATCGTCTAAATAAATGGTTTTCTTTCCAAGCAGGCTACCTCGGGATTTATCAATCCTATGCGTATTGGGATGGAGAAATAGACAAAAATACGGGGATCCTTTTCGGTCTGGCATCACTCGGTACATCTATTAGAACACCATTCAATGTTCCGTTATCTCTTACGCTGATGCTACCATTGCATCAAAAAACACTTTATGATGACAGCGAGACTTTGGCTGATAGCAAATATGAAGAAAGCGATGCGTTTAAATTTGGTCCACTTGTCTCTTTAACGGTTTTATACCATTTCTAAAAAATAATTTCTCTTTACTGAATTTCATGAATTGCGGTGTTGGAGGGCACAAACTGGCAGTTTGTGCTACATAAAAGAGATACATTATCAAAAATGGTATTATATTCATTTTAGGCTTTCACAGCGATAATCAACAAAAGCACAAGAGGGTTTTAGAAAATAAATGATAGCACACAGCAGAGGAGTCCAAATCTTCCAGGGCATAATTAGTATTATCTTAGGTGTTATTAGCATCTTATTGGCTATCGTGTTACGACAATCCACATATCCACCCATGACTCTCACCGCCTTTTTTATTATTGGCTTGACGCTCATTTTTTCTGGTGATTACCTCATTAACCCTTTTGGTATGCCTGTAGTTCCCTTCAAACAACAACTTCTCAGTGAGATGTGTCTTATTGCTTACGGTGCGTTTTATGTTAATATTGGCGGATCTCAGTTGTTACGACCGCTCTCAAAGCTTGACATTGCACACTTCTTAGACCCAGTGTGGATACGACGGGGTATAAGCACTATCGGTATACTTTTAATTATTGGTGGGCTTTACGGAATTTACCAATTACGGCACGGGGAGTTGCCCGAACCCCCATCAGAATAACGTATGTTTTGTTGTGGTCCGTGACATTTCGTTTATGCACTGACCCAGAAAAACATGGGGTTCAGCGCGCTATGATTACTGCGTAGCGCAGTGGTGTCTCCCCCACGTTTCGTATACCGTGTAACACTTGGCAATCAACATGCACGGCCTCGTTGTCACGGACGCGGTGTTTGTGTTCTCCGAATAAGACTTCGCCTTCCCCAGAAAAAACATAGAAAATTTCTTGCCCGTCATGTGTATGCGGTGGATGTGCGCGTTGCCCCGGCCCAACTTCGGAGATGTGTAGATGGAGTTGTTCTTGGTCTGCCCCTACTTCAAATATGAACCTCTCAATACCTTTGATGTCAGTTCTTACTGTTTCTGCCATTGCGAACCTCCTTTCTTTGCACTATTCTAACACACGCCTTAAAACCTTTCAAGCGGAAAAAGAAAACAGGAGTGTGTCCAGTTTTTTGGATGTGTTGTCTGGATAACGACTGTAGCATAAACTGCCAGTTTGTGCTATCCGCGATCCAGACAACAAACGACTGTAGCATAAACTGCCAGTTTGTGCTATCCACAAAACGCAATCTGGAAGATTGCGGTACGAAGAAGTGCCACACCCAGCGGACATAAAGAAAAGGCAGGCACCCATAAGGGGACCTGCCTTTTTGATTTAAGTTATAAGCACCTACCGCGCCCAGTGATAGGTGTGTGTTCCCGAATCACTTGTGCAAGTGCCATTACTGCAACGGGTGAAAGTCACACCGCAACCAGGTCGCCTACACGTAAAAGTTGTTGTGTGATTGGCCGTGGCACCTGCAACGCACGTCCAATAATGCCCATTACAATTACTGCAATCTATGCGGTGGTCTAACCTATTGCTCACCGTTTGTCCGCAGGCACTGCGCGCACAGACCACAGGCGGCGGTGCTGGATACGCATGCACATGCGAAGGCCCATAAGACGGCACAGTCGGATGCAAACATCGCCAGAACGTATATGTACATCTATCACCGTTGGAGTTCGTAATCGTGCATTGTTCCTGAACATGCGTCAGACCATCACAAGCATAGTGACTCGCATGCCCACAGCTTGCAGCCGCATGGTTTGACCCATCGCAAGCATAATGCCCCGAGGTGCCACACCCCGCTGCAGAATGGTCACCTGATTGCCACGCCTGATGAACATTACACGGGTGCATCGCTGGCGGAGATGGCGTAGGTGAAGGTGACGGCGCAGTGGTCTGCTGCGTAGTTGTGGATCTGCTATTAGCTTTGTCAGATTGACGACAATTTGTAAGGGTGTTACGCAGATTCCCAAAATAATCTGGAATCGCATGAGTTGAAGATACTGAAGTGCAATTCCTATACTTATACGTACAATCGATTTCAGACACCCCATCATCCCCGCCAAGATATGTCAGACCACACTCTCGTATTTTATGCCAATCAGCCCATCTACTATGGCCATTGTCACAGGTATAACTCGTTTTACCGCAACCCACTCCGGTACCTGCAACTGTATAACCTTCGCCACATTTCACACGGTGTGTAAAAAACGCCTCACTTGGTGTTCTGAACATTTCTCTACCGTCACCTTTGCACGGGTATTTTTTCGGGAGGTCCGGTTCCACCACAAAATCGGCAAATGTCATAAATTTTTCAAAACCATGGTCCTCCCCGCTATGCTCGTCTCCATCGTGAGTCCTTCTATGGTTCCATCCGTTCAGTCCTCCACCCTTAACAGTAGGCTCCAGGTATTCTATAGTCAACGTCCTCACATTCCTATAGTCCCTACCTACATACCACTCGTATGCATTCAGATGATTCACCGCCATACCCAAATACGCATCATATTCAGGATCATAACCAGGTGTGAGTTCCAGATAGACGACAGATCCCACAGAAGCTCCTGGCGGTTTCTTATCCAGATACCCACCATTATAGGCTGCGTTTACGTTAGAACGTGCCCTATCCATCAACGACACCAACGCACTCATCGATGTGAGATACGCAGACTTTTGAACGTTGTACTTTGATTCACTATATTCTAACTTTGCCTTGGCTACAGCTGCCACATACGCCGCTGGATATAGAGAACCCCCGCTTGCCACACTGATAATCGCACCTGTAATTGCAATTACCGACAAAAGCCTCTCTTTATCGTTAGCAATTTTAGCCTCCTCCCACTCATCTATCAACGTCTTCAGGTCATCCCGAATAGAATGATACTGATCACGTTCTGTGTACATTACTCTTTCTGCGTTCCTTACATCTCTCTCTGCACCTAACCAAGCATTTAAGCTCGTGCCTGCGTAGGATATGTTATTGATAGAAACAAAAGAGAACACACAAACAATAAGCATAATTAAAACGAAACTTCTTTTTAACATTTGAAATACCTCCTTTTATTCGGGAACATCAATGAAATCTGGAAAATAGTCTGAAAGGAATATACGCGCCCTGCCGTAGCGAGTCATACCACCATAGGGTGTAATCTTACCCGCATCAGTAAGTGGCCACGTTAGTCGCCATAAATCATAATCACGTGCAGGTACAGGACCACCCTTTGGAACTTGAGCATCAATAGCACGATTTTGCGATTGATGCGCACGTATTGCCCTACCGAGTATTGGGTTACTTTCATCGCCAGTACTTAGATAATAGTTTATCAGATATATATTTCTGGCATACTCTTGTGCTTCTGTGTCATCTGCCGGGAAGGGCGGTATATGTTCTGCACTCCAGTGTCCGCGTTCTTCTTGTTGTAGACGCAGTGCTTTCACCGGATTCGTTTTTAGTAATTCCTCGTGGTAGGTTAACGGACCGGTATACGTTACCACAGGTTGCTTCACTTGCTCAGGTTGCACTATAGGCGTTTGTTGCGGTGCCTGTGCAATTGGCATTTCGTGCCAGTGGTCGCCGTGCCATTCCCACTTAAAGCCATCTTTCGCTTCTCGTGGCGGTTTATTCGTCACGCTGGGTTGTTTCGGTTTATGGTTTCCTTCTTCCAGCATTTTTGCATCTTGTGCAGCTTGTTCTTTCATCTGCTGCACTGTTAACATCTGCCAATAGATAAACCCCCCAGCAGCAATCAGTAGGATAATGAGGGCTGCAAACCCCCATATCGTTTTTTTGCTCATTGCTATTTCTCCTTATTATATCGCTCACTTTGCGCCGCTGCGTCCAGTGGGCAAGGAACGGGATGTTGAACTGCGTCCAGTGGACAAGGAACGTAATGTTGAATTGCGTCCAGCGGGCAAGGGACACGTTCTTGTTGAGGTGGACAAATCGGTTTCGGCATATCCTTGGGACATTCCGACTTGATCCGTTGTTCACACGGGGGCGGGCCTGTTTGTGTGGCGCGCGTGATATTTCGCGCGCCGATAATCAGACCGCCACTGAGCAAAACGATTGTCAAAAAGGTGGCAACCGTTTTTGATGTAAATTTTTTCACTTAGTTAGTACCTCCCAAATAGTACTTTGCTTAGTCGTGGAGGTTGCCTACCATCTTAAAAAATTGGGGCACCCCCCAGCGACCAAGCTCGTACTACCTAATATAATTTTTTAGATATTGAGGTACCCATATTATATGAGTACGATCTTGGTCATTTATTATATTATACAACAAACTGTACAAAAATGTCAAATTAAATTTAAAAAATGTAAATTAAGGGAATTTTAAGGAATTAAGGCAATTTTTTACGTTAAAAGTTCGTAGTCCCACAATTCATCGTGTGTTTTTGCCTGAATCGCGGATTTCGCGGAGGACGCAGAAAACGCGGATTATGGTGTTTGGGATTCCCAAACGCCTATTCAAAGTGTGCTGCAATGTTTTGAAAAGGAACTTATCTTGCCAAACCCCATCCGCGTCCTCCGCGTCCTCCGTGTAATCCGCGATTCAGACAAAACACATGCCAAAAACTGGACACACCCGCGTGTAATAATTTTCTTGCAACTTTTTTAGGTTTTGGTGTATAATATCTATGAAGCATATATAAATGTGAATTTTGTTATCTATCTTCTGACGAAACAACGGAGTAATAGAGCGATGTTGCGAAAACATTGGCAGTTTCCCATCTTATTTGCGGTGTTGATCTGTGTTCATGCTGTATGTCCACTCTTCTGTGCGGCTTTTGGACAAATCTTGTGCAGAAGCGTCCCCGAAACAATGCGGATGGCGCAGACTGAAACGGATTCGCCTTGTTGTCAAAAGACGAAAACAGACACTACATGTGAATCTGAAACACCTTCAGAAGGTGAAACTGCTTGCTGTTTAAATAATTTAGAACTGATTCTGCCTGTAGATTCATATAATGGAGACGCTATCCGTGAATCGTTCACGCACCCAATCGTTTCTACTGTTCCGTTCTCTACGACTTTTCCTGTCGATCAGGAGATATTACTTTATCTCCCGTCCCCACCTAAGTTATTTATCTCTCACTTAAATAGCGATATATCCCGCCGCGGTCCTCCGGACACCCGTTCTTAATTAATTTCAACTACTCATAATTTAGTGATTTCCTTTCCCTGCCTTGTGTGAGGCAACGGAAAAATTGATTTATTTGAATTTATATTTAACTTTTTACGGGTTGATATTATGGAGGAATTAAAATGCAATCCCGAATTTCCACGTTTTTCAATTTTCGTTTTACGATAGCAATCGTTGTAACCATTTTATTTTTTCTCAACTTCGGCTTTGCCGAACAACATGAAAAGCATGACACACATAAGGCACATAAAACCGATGCCTTAAATGTGATGCTTCACACCGAACCGCAAAAGATTCAGGCTGGAGAACCTACGACCTTAACGTTTCATCTTACCGATGCGAAGGGTGAACCTTTTACGGATCTGATGGTGCATCATGATCGGATTCTCCATGTGTTAATAGTGGGTGAGAATTTACAGATTATAGGACACATCCATCCTGAAGATTTTGAGTCTCGCGATCTGATGGCGGAACTTGAAGGTGCTTATAGAGTGCACTTTACTTTTCCTGTAGCAGGGAGATATATTCTTGCACTTGATGTGATGACAGCGGATGCTGAATTCGCAAAATATCTGCACGTAGATGTTGAAGGTGACAAGAAGATGACTGATGTTTCTCAAGATTTTGGCAGGGAAAAAGTTGTTTTCGGTTATACTGATGAAGGCGGGGATCGGTATACAAAAGCCGTTTCCATAGCAGATGGAAAAGGGACATCTACATATCATGTGAAAATGAATGCGCCAGAAAAGATTACGGCAGGTGAAATGGTTCATATCACCTATCATTTTTCGCGTGATGAGAAACCGATCACCGATCTCGTTCCATTTTTGGACGCACCGATGCATTTTGCTATTGTCAGTACCCGTTTAGATGGTATACTACATACGCATGGTACAGTTCCGATGAATGGAGATATGGGTAAAATGAAGAAGAAAGACCCGCATGCCGGACACAAAATGAAAAAGACACCTACAACAGGGCATCAACATCAAGGGAGTACACCAGATAAATTTGGACCTACCGTGATGCTCATGACGACATTCCAGAAACCGGGTGTCTATCAGATTTTTGGTCAACTTAAGCATGACGATCAAATTTTGTTTCCCACTTTCATGGTCAAAGTTGAGGAGTCAGACTAAACCATTTTAAACTGTAGGGCGGGTTTCGACTCGCCCTACCAATGTAAAACAAGGAGAGAAAAATGATTTTCCAAATTTTCCATCCGTCTCGTGCGGGCATTCTGCTTGTAATAGTTTCCTTGATGGTCCTTACCCCACTACTGAGTGACGCACATGAAACAGAGTGGCCAGGGAAGAAACTTGCAGCTATTTTCCCAAAAGCGAAAAAATTTGTTCAGCGAAGTGCACCATTGACAAAAGAAAAAATCGCTTCTATTGAAAAAGAACTGGGTACTCAACTTCGGAAAGAAGACCAGAAACCGATTTTTTATATTCCGATTGGTGAAAACAAAAGACCGATTGGCTTAGTCCTGTTTGTTGATGTGCAGGGACCGCGTGGTGTTATTGACGGTGCCGTTGGACTCGACATGAAGGGCAAGGTCGTGAAAGTGGTAGTCTATGAACACAAAGAATCGGATGCGATTGCATCAGAGAAGTTTCTCAAGCAGTTCATCGGTAAGGGCATAGATGATGCTTTCGCAGTCGGTAAGGATATTGAGGCTGTTAAGGGACAAGAAGCGGCTTCAAAAGCGGTCGCTTTGCTTCCGAAAAAGACGCTTGTCATGAGTTACGCTCTCTTTCTAAAACGCAAACCAAAGTCGGATGCGGAAAAAACACCGCAACCGGAAGAACCCCCAGAAGAATTGCCTGAAGTTGAGGACCTAAAAGAACTCATGATTTTAATGGTGGATGCCTATTGGGAAATCGTTGACTACTTTGACAAAGGCGAAGGAAAAGCAGAAGCGGTAGCCGCAGCGAAAAAACTTGCCACTTACACCAAATTGATCTCCGATTTTGAGCCGACGAAAAACGCTGATCAGAAAGAAGAATATGCTGAGCTGCAGGAGAAGTTTGGCAAAACGCTCATAGAATTCGCTAAAGCACTTGATAAGAACGGAATTTCTGATGAAACGCGCAAGCAGTGGGATGCAATCGATGTGTTAATAAAACAGGCGCACATCCGATTCAGCGAAAAACCAATTGACCTTGAAGAGTATTAAAGGTTGAAGTCTCGGAGGGCGGATTCTAAGTTCGCCCTCCATTCATTTTCATATAAAGGAACTTATCATGCGAAAAATCTTTCTTCTCTGCGTGATGGCACTCTTTTGTGCAATGATCGCAGATCAGTCGGTTTATGCTTTACCAGCGTTTCATAAAATGTTCAAGGCTAAATATAAATGGGCAGGTGGGTGCAACGTATGTCACACCTCAAAGAAGGGTGGGGATTCGCCTAATCCCTACGGCAGGGCATTCCTACATAACGGCATGAATCTGTCAACGTTCATACGGATTGAAAAGACGGATTCGGATAAAGACGGTTTTAGCAATATCGCTGAGATAATTGCTCGTTCATACCCAGGAGATGCTGCCAGTACACCCGAAAATGTTGAATCACCTGACAACCTCTCTGAATCAGATGATGCATTAGACTTGGATGATGTTTTTAGTTTTGATGACGTAGAGACAACGGAGAATGCAGGTGGTTCAGATTTTCTTGGCGGCGCGTTTGGCGACCTTGTATTTGGTGGCGCGTTGGATATACGCCGCCCCACTCGCGGGCAGGATTTTATACCTGATAGGAACAATTGGGACAGCGGCACTACACTCATTCATGTTGCCGAATTTGTTGTGACAACCAGTGTTGGTGATCATGTTAGCATATTAGGGGAGCAGCTGTTGACCACTTCTCCATTAGGAACACAGGTAGCGGACGACCATGGATTTATTTACGCTATTTTGACAGGACTGCCTGTTTTACCGAAGGGCGCGTCTCTGAAAATTGGTCGGTTTCGGCACGGTTTCGGTATTGATACAAAGTCTGATGCTGCAGCGAATCCGTTGTACAATCTGGTTCGGAAGAATATCGGTTTTATTTCTGACCGTGGATTTCAACTGAACGGTTTCGTAGGTCCCGTCTCGTACGTCCTATCACTTGCGGATGGACCGGACTCGCTCCGCACTGTTACAGAAGGGACGGTAGCAACAGGTGTCCGAATCGGTCCGCACGGTAGTGGAGGCGGTATTCTGAAACCGATCCGCAACAACAGTCCGCCGCTGTTTGCTCATGTGAACGGCACACTTCCACTTTTCGGCAAACGGATTTGGCTTGGTGCATCCTATTTTGATGGCAATAGTTATCCGTTTAATCCGATTAACGGTGATGTCAACCCGTCAACGTTGGTCTACAAACGGCGTGTCGGTCTTGCGACAAGTTTCAAGTTGTGGCGGTTTGATCTTGCTGCAGAATGGGTTCGTGGCAAAGATACACAACTCTTGAAATATCTGCATATTCCGATTCCAACGGAAGATCGTAATGCGATGATAGAGGGATATTACCTACATGCCGAACTACCTTTGACAGATACTTTAGATATTCGGTTGAAGTATGATATATGGAATCCGAATACAGAGAAATTTAGGATGTTTACGTTCAACCGAGAACCTGATGAACAGGTGTGGTCGACGCTGGGCGGTGCATTGACATGGCATTTTGCCGAAGGTGCTTTCGCGCGGCTTGTTTATCAAGTGAATAACGTTGAAAAACCGACGCGAAGTGCGGCAATTATTCCGCAGCTTTTAGTTGAATTTTGATCAGAACTCGATTCAGCATACAGTTGCGTTAATTTTCAACAGCACTTGTCATAATTTATGAGACGGCCTGATGTTGTATATTCGGCAGGGCGAGAAATAGTTTTTACCTCGCCCTAATCGAATAAGAGTTGTCCATTTTTGGAGGGTTTTAACTAAATAATGATGCACGCATCTGATTCAAACGCTTATATCCACAATTTTAGAGAGGACTGTCTATTAGGGTCTCTTGGAAGTCTTGAAAAGAGGTTGCGAGTGAGGCGTTAAGGCTAATCTGCTTGAGCTGGTTGATGTCAGTGATGACTTCAAGTCTCTGTCTCAGCGCGTTGACATCAGTATTAGGGAAACGTGCTTTGACGACTGCCAATGTATTTTCAATGCTCATTTGGCGCGCCCCTTGTTCAATACCTTGTTCAATACCTTGTTCAATGCCGCGTTGCATAACGCGTTCATAAAAAGGAGATTCTTGCATGATTGCCTCCAATATAGGATCCTGAAAAAACTCAGGTGGATGTGCTAAACTCCCGAAAAGCGAGAGTGCAAATAAAAGGGTAGCCCGCATCTCTCTGCCAACATCAACTGTCTGGGTGGTCTCTATACACTTTTCAACCCAAGCTTGAGGTGTCATGTCTGCGGGCGGTTTCATCAAAGCTGTGAAAGGCAGCAACCCGACGGCTTCGGGTTCTAAAAACGATTCACCTTCTAACTCATAGATGCGGATGACGTTATACTGAAACCACCCACCACCCCGTTGCGTGTTTCCATATCTATAGAAACCAAGGTCCCTTCGACCCGCAGGAGGACGGAAATACAACACCGTTGAATAAAC
>PYJA01000097.1 GCA_003635185.1 Candidatus Poribacteria bacterium
ACCCCTCCGAATTCCCCAAACCATTCAAACTCTTGACATTATTCCAAATTCACGACTTGTGTTAGTTGGTTATTTTAATGTAATACTAAACTTCACAGATATAGATATTTTTTATTTTTCTTTACTTTTATCCATTCTTATGCTTTCCTTTATAGAATAACCTTTTCAATAAGGAGCATAAGAATGGATTTACAGGATACAATAGAACAGTCAGTCATGCAACTAAAAAATGCAGAACGCACACTTAAAGCCGTTGCCAAAGTCTGTCAAGAAATAGTGGCAACGCTTTATGATACCTACTTCCCCGGTGCTGAAACACTCCGCCCGGGACCCAAAAGCCTTTGTCCTGATAGTGATATACTCACTATCTCCTGGCTTTTAGAACTCATAGGAAAGGACAGTGAACTCGCAGGATACAAACTTATCAAAGCAGAACTCAACGACCTGTTCCCATATTTACCCGAACGCTCTCGTTTCAATAGGAGGCGCCGGAACCTTTGGTATGCAAGCGAAAAACTCCGACAAGTTTTGATACAGTTTTTACCCGATGATGAGATATTCATAGTAGATAGTTTTCCTATCCCGGTTTGTGATTTCAAACGGGTGCCGGCTTCTACATCCCCTCTCAAATGTGCTGATGGCAACGGCACATTGGCAGCTTATGGAAAATGTGTGACAAAGGGACTTGACACTTTCTTCGGATTTCGTGGGAGTATCATCACAACATCTTATGGGCTCCCTGTTGATTTTGCCATAGCCCCTGCCGATACAGATGATAGAGAAGTGCTCCCCTTATTCTGTGAGCGTGGCACTTATCCTATTATCATTGGAGACAAAGGGTATGTTTGTGAGGCACTTGAGACGGAACTCCTTGAGACTTACAATGTGTGCTTATTACCGACGCGGCGCAACAATCAGAAAAAACAATACCCGAAGCCGTTTCGGAAACTACACCAACAGATACGCAGACGTATTGAGACGACGATAAGTCAACTTACAAATCAGTTCAATATCTCACGCATACGTGCCAAGACACACTGGGGTTTTCTAACGCGCTTGAACAATAAGTTTGCTGGTTTCACACTCGGTGTTTTCTTGAACAAATGTTTAGACCGAAAGCTAATGGCATTAAAAGACGTTGTCCACGCATAAACATATTAGATGTAATATATAATATTATATTAAGTTAACTGGCACAAGTCGTGATAATTACTATTCTCTATCTGCTGCTAAGGATTTAAGTTTTGCAAGTGCCTCCTGTTCCTCTTTTATCCACGGACGGTCTGCCGGTTTGTCCAATTTTTGTGGCGGACCGCTAAAAACAAGGATATATGCTCTACGCGTATGAGCAGTGCTGTTCGGCGCAGAATAGTGTAAAGTCCGACAGTGATGGAACGTAGCACCGCCTGCTGGTATCGGACATGCAACCGCTTCCGATGGATCAACATCATCAGTGACCAAGCCATGCACAAGCGGATCGTTGTTGATATGCCGATGCCACCGCACTTCACCTTTATGAGACTTCGGAATAAACTGGAGACATCCACTTTCAAGCGTTGCTTTGTCAAGCGGCAGCCAGACGCTCAAACTGTGCGGCAAGACTTCGGGATTCCAGTATGCCTCATCCTGATGCCACGGTGTTTCGTTGCCGTAATGTGCGGGTTTCAGAATCATGTGTCCACCGCCGCCAACTTTTTCCCTTTCTACGCTTAGCAATTTCGCAGCGAGTCGTTGTGCGTTTTGGAAATAGATAGATTCGCGAAGTTCGGGGAACTGTGCTTCTGGACCCAGGACCTGCGGTAACGTCTCTTGTCCAGTATGTGCACGGGGACCCGCTAAATCAAAATAGCGCCCCTGTTCCTCACCTATGCGTTCAGTGAAGAGTTCATCGTAAATGCCTTTAAGCCATTCAATCTCATCATCTGTTGTGATGCGCGGAATACTCAAATATCCGTTCTTTTGGAAAAAGGTAACCTGTTCGTCGGTTACATCAACGTGAAAGTTATTGTTTTTCATAAAATCACCGAATTAAAATATCGTAAGGTAGAGCTGTGACCACTCGTTCCTTTTCAAATAGGGTTAACCATGTTACTATCCGATGCCATTGTGTGTTTAGCTTATGAATTGCTGGATGCTGTTGTGCTAATTGTAAAGGCAATGGTGCTGAAATCCCTGCCTCTTCTTCAAGTATGCTTTCCATGATCTGTTCAAAAAAGGATTTCTGCTCTGGTAGCACGATGATGTCAACTCTGTCTTCATCGGTGAGTCCCACCTCTTTTTTAGCGATAGTCAATGCAGTATCAAGTCCACCGAGTTCGTCAACAAGCCCGAGTTCTTTTGCCTGCTTGCCTGTCCAGACTCTCCCTTGTGCAACTGCATCAATTTCGTCAAAAGTCGTCTGTCTACCGTCAGCTGCTTTTGTGACAAAATCTTCATAGATAGTTTTCATCATCTTTTCAACACGTTCGCGTTCAGTTTCCGTAAAGCTGCCGTAATCTGAATAGAGCGTTGCGTTTTGTCCGTGTGTGATAATCTCTTTTGTTAATCCGACCTTGTTATAGAGACCTTTGAGATTGAGCTTACCACCAAAAACTCCGATTGAACCTGTAAGTGTGCCGGGTTGTGCAACGATTGTTCCCGCAGCCATTGAAATATAATAACCACCAGAAGCAGCGTAATTTGCCATAGATACGATAACAGGTTTTTCGCGTTGTGTCCGCATCACTTCCCGCCAAATCAGGTCAGATGCGATTGCGGAGCCGCCCGGACTATTCACACGCAACACGACTGCTTTTATAGCATTGTCAGCACGCGCTTTTTCAAACGCCTTCTTCAACGTTTTCGGCGTGATTATAGACGTTGTGGGAAAGGGTGAGTCAAAATCGGGTAAAATAGGACCGCTTGCATAGATGAGCGCAAGTTGATTTTCTGCTGGACGCGCCTTTGCACGCTGTGGCGGGTTTAACATATTGAACAACTGTATCATCCCCGCAAAACTATTCATATCTGGAACTTTTCGCTTCTTTTTATCGTTCTGTTTTGCAACCTGTGTGTCTGGTGTTTCATTGATTGTATCTAAAAGTTCATCGTAGTATTGCAGCGTGTCAACGAGTTTTGCTTCCTGTGCTTCCTTTGCAGTGAAGGGACCACGGTCTATCAACTCAGCCGCAATTTCTGAGGTAATCCCATCTCTACCATCGGCAATCTTTTCTAACAATTGCGCATATAGATCATCAAGTAACTCGGTCATGGATTCACGGAAGGCATCGGACATGCCCTCGCGCGTGAAGGGTTCAATGCCAGATTTGAATTCTCCCATTGCGAGCATATCTGCCTCAACGTCCAGTTTTTCCAAAAGCCCTTTGTAAAAAAGGATTTCCGCACGTAAACCGATTAGATTGAGATTTCCGGTCGGCATTAGCACGATGCGATCCATTGCAGTGGCAAGGAGATATTGGGCATTGCCGCCGCTTTCAAGATAAGCGATCATCTCTTTTTCCGCATCTTTGAATTCGCCTAACTTCTTTCGGACTTCCTGCAGGTTTGCCCAGCCTATACCGATATTTCCGATTTTAAAGATAACGCCAGCGACTTCATCGTCATTTTTGAGCTCGTCTAATTTCTTGAAAAGTCCGCGCAACGTTTTTGTTGAAGAAGTGCCGAAAAAACTCATCTCTTTTATATCGGTGTAGGTGCCGCTCAGTGTGAATTCAACGTATTTTTTAACTGGGGGCGCTGCTTCTTCTTCGGTTTGTTCCTCAGCAGACATTGGCAACACAAAAAAGATAATTAGGAACACTGGGACCACTGTCTGCCACAAGGTTTTTAATGGTTTCATTTTGTTCTCCTTACGGACGGGCATAATGGCACCGCCGCTGTGATTTTTGTTTGTATTTTACAATATAATGGGGGTTGTGTCAACGTAAAATGGAGGAGGCCCTGATTGAGGATTGTCCAAACTTACTGATCCATATCAACAATTTTGTTTCTATCCCACAAAAGGATTGTTCCATCGGTACTACTACTGACAAGTGTTGATCCATCTGCTGAGAATGTTAATGAATTGACTCCGCCAGCATGTCCTCTGAGAATAGCGAGTTCAATTTCCTTTTCAACACTCCACAATCGAATAGTTTTGTCCTGACTGCCACTTGCAAGTAATTTTCCATCAGGCGAGAATGCAAGTGCTTCAACTGCTCTTTTATGTCCGGGAAGAGTTAAAGGACGTGGATCAGGACCAACATCCCATAGAATAACCATACCGTCAATACTACTACTTGCAAAGTGTTTACTGTCAGCAGAAAATACCAATCTCATTTGATGATAGTCATCGTTTTTCCAATAATTAGGAACATACGTTTCATGTGTCGTGAGTTTTGAAATTAGTCTGCCAGTATTAATTTCCCATAACCAGATTGTGCCTGCTGGAATAGCGCCTGCAAGCATTGTCCCATCTGGCGAAAATACCAAACTATTTGCTGATGCTTTATGTTCTGTGAGGGGTATAAGGACTTTCCTTGTCTGAATATCCCATAAACGAATACTATTATCTTTGCTGCTACTGGCAAGACTCTTACCATCTTTAGTGAATGCTATAACACTGATTTCATCAGTATGTTCCGTAGACAATGCCCCAAGTTGATTTGTGCTGCCATCCCATAACCAAAGTGAACCATCCTTATTGCCTATGGCAAGTGTCGGACCAATTAATGAAATTGCACCTGCTGTTACGTTAAGTTTTGTAATCGTGTCAACATGCGTAGTTAATTTTTCCCAAGTTTCTGTAACATCTAACTGAACCTGTCCAGTGTTCTTTTCACGTATCTTAAAAACGGTGCCACGATTATTGGTGCTAAGAAAAGTCTTATCGGCCACATATCGAATCTCAATTATTGGGTGTTCTGTCAATGTTGATTTAATTTTCCCAGTGTTCATGTCCCATAGCTGTATTTCTGCATCCTTTCCTGAGGGTACAAAGGCAAGCGTTTTTCCATCAGGAGAAAAGTCTCCTGAACCAATAATTTCACTATTTGAAGGCGGACTGAATTCTGGGGGTGATATTGTGAAAGATGATATCAAGTTTCCTGTGCTTGTGTTCCACAGTTGAAACCCTTTGTCTTTACTTAGGGTCACAAACATCTTGCCATCTGGAGAAAATCTAAAACTATGGATTTCACCCAGTTCATGTTCCGGTATGAGGGCAGGCAGTTCACGCCCTGTGTTGACCTCCCAGAACCGAAGTTTTCGGTATTCAGTTTTTTCGATCCGCCTTTTGGTTTTAGGATCCCGTGTACTACTTGTCTTAACAATTAGACCTACAAGTATTGTACCATCTGGCGAAAAACCGAGTCCTTCAAGTGGAACTGGAACTGATGCAACTGTTGTTGCTGTTTCCAAATCGGGTGGAGGTGATTGTTCTGCGTCCTGACCTAAAATATACATGTGTGTTGGACGCAATTTTCCAGTATGAACATCCCCTAAACGAATAGCTGCATCTGACTCTCCATCAATAATCGTAATATTCGTATTGACCGCAGCAAAAGTTGTACCGTCAGGTGAAAGAATAACCGCTACAAGAGGCTGATGTTTCTGCTCTACTGAGTCTGTTGATACTCTGACCCCAGATTGAGAAGATTGGGCATCTTCTTTAAGTGGAGGACCGCCTATGCGTCCCGAAACATCTGCTAACAAGTTGCCAGAATTCATATCCCACACCTTAATCCTATATTCTGGTGACCCTTCTAAAACCGTAAGGCTTTTTCCATCTGAGGAAAAAGCCAAATCCCTGATTCTTGGACCACTAAAATTGTTGACATTTCCCTCTTTATTTGTGGCAAGTGTGTAACGTTCAGTGTAGGTTGATACATTAAAAATTCTAATGGTTTCATCCGTACTTGCACAAGCGAGTAATTCACTATTTGGAGAAAATGCTAACTTATGGACTGTAAATGGTGCATCAAAAGTTGAGATCACTGACGTGGTAAACTTTTCTCTATATCCAGGAAGTAGCGCGAGTTCTTTACCTGTTTGGACATCATATATCCATATCCCTATAGAACTTGCAACCGCGAGTTCAGTACCGTTTGGAGAGAATGCGATTGTAGTTATCTCCCCCTTACCAAGGCGCGCTTTAGTCCCTTCTGGTAGCCCCCATGTTGTATACTCTTGGGCATATCCGTTTAACGAGAACAACGTCAAAATTGACAGAAATGTGCAAACTAAGATTCTCATTGTTTTACCTCCTTTGTGGAAACAAAGGAAACTCGTTATTAAACAGCCATCTTTCTCAAAATGAGCAAAAATTCTGATTTCATGCCATCAGGATTCTTATTCTTTCGCACACCGAACAGTTGTCGTGTTTTAATCCTATCTTCATAAACTTTTTCAAACAGGAAACCGCGTTCCGAAAAGTATTCTGTCAGGATTCGCCACAACTCAACTGTTATCCCGTCAATACGCGGATTGCCAACGAAAATGCAGGCAGGTGCGTTCGGTTTCAATTGATTCATTGAATTCTCAAGCGCATTCAACGTATGGCAAAAATAGGAGTCAAGACGCTTATGCAAGTCTGGACGGGTGAGTTGGTTTCTGATTTTATCCAATGTTTCGGTCCGAATAATACGATCTGCCTTGCGATACGGAATTTCAAGTCGTGATAACTCTTTAATCTCTTCCTCAGTGTGTCCTAACCAAAAGAGATCCATCTTTGTAGAACGGATATATTCCTGTGCTTGAAGATAGGGTGGTGATGTGATTAGTGCATCACATTCGCGCGGCACAGCGATATAAGAGGAATCAACACCCCCCTGAAACTCAACCTGATTTTGATGATGCTGTGTGTGCATCACAAAGTCGTTGATGTTCCCTAACGTTTTCAAGGCGTGGTCATAGACTATCTCTATTAACTGGTCTTTCCAATTTTCGCTGAGTAGTTCTTCAATCGCTGCTAATTTCCGTTTGGATCTGGCTAATTTGGGGGTTCGGTGTTCAGTGTAAGAAAAGCGTTTGCTTACCTTCAACAGAGCCGATTTAATAATGCCGGAATAGACATCATCTTCTATGCTGTAGATATAACCCCAATATTGTGATAGCAGCTCCAAAATTTCAGGTGCGTACCAGTATTGGACATTGGACCAAGCAGGGATAAAAAGGTGTTTTTCATTTCCTTGCATGCCATCCAGTAATTTCAACATAAGTTCTTTACGTAACCGTTCTTTTCCGCGGTATACCTTGAGAGGCATGATGTGATTCAAGAGTAAGTTGAGGTCAAGTAGAATCGCATTGCGTTTGCACAGGGATGCTTCAACGCCCACAGTCCCTGAACCTGCGAACGGATCAACAATCCAATCCTCTTCCTTTGTGTAGGTATTAATTGCATATCTAACAACTTGCGGGATAAATTTCGCTGGATAGGATACGATGGCGTGTGTCAAGTAGCCGGTATCGGTTATTTCAGGCACTAAATTACGGAATGAGACTAACGTTACGCCCTCAGGTGTTGTGTCCTCTTTTGGCACTTCAAACTCAGTATCTATGGGAAAAAGCGTGAATTGTTCTTCAAGATTTCGGTTTTTCATCAGTGATTATGAGGTTTGTAGAGAAAGTTTGGCTTACACGCTGTATCAAAAGGCTATTGCGATTCTTCTCCCACTTCCCTCGCCTTTTCAATTTCTTCCTCAGTCAATTGAAAGTCAAACACATCTTCCCTTTCGTCAATATCTGTTGTTTCTGTGTCAGGCGGGGTAACCTGCTGCACTTCATCTGCAGGTTGTGCCGCATCTTCCTGCGTTTCAAGTTTAGGCGCAGTCGCACCGAGGATTGTTAACCCCACAATCGCAATAACACAAAAACTTGTGACCGTCATTGCAATCGGGCGTTTCCAAAGAACTTTGCGCTCGCTCCTATCTAAGAAAGGCAAGAATAACAGTAGCAACATCCCGACAGTCGGGATAACAAACGTCCCAAGTATTTCAAAGGGACCTTGGAAGTATTTCAGAAGTTGAAAAAGGAAAAGGAAATACCATTCGGGGCGTGGATCGTAATCTGCATTGGTTGGGTCTGCCACATCTTCAAGCGGAACAGGTGCAAACAGTGCCGCGCAGGCGAGGACTACAAAAAGGATTAACATGCCGACAACATCTTCAAATACTTGATCCGGATAAAACGGTTTTCCCGTTTTCATATCTTCTGGCGTGTTCTTCAGTGTGCCAGAAGAACCGTAGAATCGGACAAGGAAAAGGTGCAGACCGACTAAACCGAAAGCCAACCACGGCAACCAAATCGTGTGGAGTGCGTAGAACCGAGATAACGTCACCGCGCCGACCTCAGCACCGCCACGCATAACTTTTGCGACCACATCACCCAACACAGGTGCAGTGCTTGAGATTTCAATCCCGACAACCGTTGCCCAATACGCTTTTTCATCCCACGGTAGCAAATATCCTGTAAATCCGAAACCGAGCGTGACCAACAAAAGCAGAACACCAACGACCCATGTGAGTTCACGCGGTGCCTTGTATGATCCGTAAAGCACAACGCGGAGTATATGCAGAAAGACGATGATGACCATCGCACTGGCACCCCAATGGTGCAAACCGCGCACAAAATTACCGAACGGCACCTCTTCGCTGATATACTTGACCGCATTATGGGCGTGGTCTGGAGAAGGAGAATAGGATAACGCGAGAAATGCCCCCGTCGCTGCTTGGAGTAGCAGCAGAAACATCGCCAAACTACCCAGTGAGAAAAGCAGATTGATATGTTTCGGCAGCGGTTTGCGTAAATGTGTCATCACCCCATCTAATGGGAGACGATCATTGAGGAATTGCTTCACTTAACTCTCCTTTACATATAAGAGACCGTTTTCTACTTTAACTTCAAGCTTCTGTAACGGTCTCGGCGGTGGTCCAGCAACAACGACACCGTCCTTGTCGAACACAGCACCGTGGCACGGGCAGAGAAACGATTCCTTGCTCTCGTCCCATCGGACAAGGCAACCGAGATGTGAGCATGTCCGCGAAAAGACGCTCCATTCTCCATTACCGACATCCGTCACATAAACAGAACGTTTTTTTGTGGCTTTTACCCAACCATCTTTCGCTGTAAAAGTGTAATTGACTTTCTTAAAGCGACTGTTTTTGAGACGGTCTACCGTGCCTATGTCAACCCATTGCGATTCACCTTTTTTCCATGCAGGCGAAATTGCAAATCCGATGAGCGGAATACCGGCAGCTAAACTCACTAATCCACCGATGCAGGCCGTAGCGATTTGTAAAAAAGAACGTCTACCCTCTTTTGACATCCTAATTCTCCTCTATTACAATACATAGTAGATTTTAGAATTAATTCGACATTGTGAAATCGGCGCGTTTACAAAACGCGCCTACCATTTGTGCGTAAGTTCCGTGTATTATCTCTTACGAGTTTGTCCTTCAAATGGAGTCCGTAGATCGTATTTACCTTCTTCCAAGACAGGAAGTGTGCCATCGTCAACCATCAATTCAAGCGGCAATTCTTTGGTTTCTAACGGCATATTGACCACGTTTTTGATACGCAAAGATTCATAAATTGCCATCATAATTTCAATGGTATATCGAGCTTGTTCGCCTCTGCCACGGTGGGTTGGAATTTTACCTTCTATCCATTCAATTAGTTCTTGAAACTGATTTTTGGGTTCTGGAGGTGGTGTGATTGTCTGCCAACCTTGTGCATCTCCATTTTGGAGCAACACTGTTCCGTTATCCCCGTTGCGAATTTGTCCCTCTGTGCCAGCGATTCTGGGCATGGAGACTCCGGGATCGGGTAAGTCACCTTCGTAGATAGCACGCGCACCCCCTTCAAAACAGACTAATCCCATACAGAGGTCTTCACAGATTGTGCGCCGCTCCCACCGATCAGTTGTGCGGGATGTTTGTCCAATCACCCACAGTGTTTCTGGATCGGACAACAGATAACGCCAACCATCAATCGCGTGTGTGCCTGTATTCAGTAGACCTGCGTGTGCTTTTGCTCGATGATGGAGTGTTGTCGGTTGTCCAATTGCACCTGCAGCAACAAGTCTACGAATTTCTGTGTTCTGTGCACTGTATCTGCCTTGGTGTCCGATAACGAGTTTGACATTGTTCTGTTCACAGGCAGAAATCATGTCATCTGCCTGACCAAGCGAAGCGGACATCGGTTTTTCACCGATAATCCCTTTTACACCAGCATTTGCTGCAGCAACTGTGGCTTCAGCACGCGGTCCTTGCCACGTTGTGATGCTAACGATGTCCAAATCCTCTTTTGCTAACATCTCATCAACATCGGTGTAGATGGCAGGTACACCGTATTCATCCGCGACACGTTTCGCGGATGCTTCATAGATGTCCATTGCTGCCACGACTTCAGCATTCTCTTGTTTCTGCCATGATCTGGAATGGGACCTACCCATTCCTCCGCACCCGATGACTCCAATACGATATGTTTGATCCGTTGCCATAATTTAGTCTCCTTGATTTGGTTGAGCATTCGGTCATATAAGTTAATGTATCAATTTCTTTTGTTTTCGTCAACCAATTTCGTTCTCACCATTACTGATATTCTTATGAAAAGGTTTGACAAACTATAGGAAATATGGGAAACTAAAACACAACAAAAAGAAGGGAGATTATTACAATGGCAGACTATGAAGATAAAGGTTCGCAGATTCGAGTGACAAACCTTGAGGCTTACCCGATGGGTGAGAAAGCGTACGTCAAGATTGAAACTAACATGGACGTTACCGGGTGGGGCGAGATCAACAATATGGAGACAAACGTCACCTGTGAATTAGCACGTTCCCTGTCCACAATGATTATCGGGGAAAACCCGACACGTATTGAACATCACTGGCAACGGTTGTTTCGCGCACATCGCAATATACGTGGTGGTGGATTGATGGTGCATACGATTTCCGCTATTGATATGGCGTTGTGGGATATTGCAGGGAAACTCTGGGGTGTACCCGTTTATCGGCTACTGGGTGGTCCGTGTCGTGATAAAATTTGGAAGTATCCGAGTCCAAAGGCAATAAAGATCGGTCCGGGGGGTGCTAAAACTTTCGCTGGCACACCCGATGAGATCGCGAATATGGTGCAGCGGGTTCACGATGCACAAGAGAAAGTCGGTCCAGGTGGCGCAGTGATGGTTGATGCACATAGTGGCTTGCCGCCACCTGTCGTTAAACAATTTGCAGGCCGCCTCAAATCTGACGATCTGCTTTTCCTTGAGGAGGCATGGGTGCCGGGCAACATTGAAGTCATGCGCAAGATCCGAGAATCTGTCTCAGTGCCGTTAGCAACTGGTGAACGCGACCGCACGATATGGGAAGTACGTGAAATCCTTGAAGCACAAGTGATTGACATTCTCCAACCCGATGTTGGACATGGCGGTGGCATCACGCAGGTCAAGAAGGTCGCTGCGCTTGCAGAGGCACACTACGTGCCGATAGCACCGCATTGCACAATGTCTTATCTCGGTCTTACAGCAAGTTTTCACCTATCTGCTTCGGTGCCATTTTTCCTTATTCATGAAGGCTATGAGAGCAACCTACCTGCACACAAGACGTGGGAGATGGACGATGAAGGCTACGTCTCACTACCTGAAGGTCCAGGTTTGGGTGTTGAAGTGGATGAGGCGAAGGTTATTGAGATTAGTAATTCGGGAAGAAGGTTTAATTGGCCCAACGCTCGTTTAGCAGATGGTTCTGTCGCGGATTATTAACCGTTTCCGACATACATTCAACATTTCTCCAACAAAATTTGCCTTATAATTGCATTTTATGCAACCTTTCCTCCCTTAAAATACGACTATAGACTATAAGGCAATTTATTTGGAGGATTGGCATGAAAAATGACGATGTTGATCTGATTCAACGCATCTTGTCAGGGGATGAAAACGCTTTCACAGCACTTGTGCAAAAGCACCGAAAGTGGGTTCACTCTCTTGCATGGCAAGAAATCGGCGACTTCCATGCAGCGCAAGAAATTACGCAGGACACATTTATCCATGCTTTTAACTCTCTGCCAACGTTACGAGATCCCAAACGTTTTTTAGGGTGGCTGCGCGTAATAGCAAAACGTCGGTGCGTTGAGTGGATCCGAAAAAAGCCAATTGCCATGCAGTCTATAGATGCGATGCCGAAATCAGAACTGGAACGGCTGTTCTACGTGCGCTATCTTGAAGAAGAACATTCGCAAGCGTCAACAGATAGATTGCGCGAAGTCGTGGAAAATCTCCTCCAAAAATTGCCAAAGTCTGAACGTTCCGTAATGGTCCTACACTATTTCAAGGGTTTGACTTGTGAAGAGGTGAGTACGCGTTTAGACATATCGTTAAACACGGTAAAAAGTCGGCTATATCGTGCGCGAAAGAGGTTGGAAAAGGAGGAGTCAATGATTCGCGAAAATTTGAGTCCGAATTTACTGAGAAGCGAGCCTCGATACATCAGTATTCAAGCGACTGCGGTGACGGAAAGCGATGAACATTTAGCGGAAGGCGGTTTCAGGTTCAGACGAACCGACAAGTTTTTTACATCCTACGGTATTGGCACGAGAGGGCATGATGGCGGTGATCCGTCACCGATGTATATGTTATTACACTATATCAACCACGGCAAGATCAATCTTTTTAGGTTTCCTGTGACTATCGGAAAAAGTTGGGAGCAAGAAGGTGCTTGGAAATCAAAAGCAAAAACGACTTTGGAGGGATACGAAAAGGTTGAAGTGTCGGCAGGAAATTTCCGCAGATGTCTGAAACATAAAACCGTTTTTACAGCTGCGGATGTAGAAGGCACCAATGCTGAATTACGAAACGCACTTGTGAACGGTACCCGTTATTTATGGTTCGCTAAGGGTGTCGGACTCGTGAAGATGCGGTATGAACACGCCAACGGAGTCACAACCGAAGCTGAATTGTTTAAATACCAGGTTCCGCTTGAGGGTGGAGAATACCTCCCTGTGCAAGTCGGGACGCAATGGACATACAAATGGCAAAATGGCTATCGTGACGAGGCGGTTTTTGAGGAGTGGCACATCATTAGGAATTTCAGTAAACCTGTAAACCTTGAAAACCCGTTGGAACTTGCATCGGCAAGATATGAAGTAACAATAGTTGCTAATGAGCCACGCGTCGCAGAAGTCAAATGTATCCTAACACCGAAAATTGATAGTGGTGCTAAAAGCGGCAAAAAACATTTGATGTTATCCATGAGCCGTTTTCTTACTGGATGGTTGTATGATGGGTATGCTCGCTATCTTCGTGACTTAACAGTTACCGATGTAGATGGAGAAACGTTGCCTATTGAAGAAATTGACAAAACACAATGGATAGTTGAAACACAGGATGACTCACCTGTGACGTTAAGTTACAAAGCGTTGTTAAATCATGATAAACGGGATTGGCCTACAGGTAGGGATGAAGTGCCATACACCCAAGAAGATTGCATCTTCTGGACCGGATATGCGCTGTTTGTCGTGGGTAAGGTGAAAGATATTGAATTACAAGTTAATGTCCCTGCTAATTGGCATGTTTCAACGGCTTGGGAACGAATTGAACATGGGAAACACCGTTTCGTTTGCAAAGATCAGGATGACTTGATGAATGCGTATCTCGTTCTCGGTAAACACTGTGAACGGCTGGCAAAATCCGGAGATGCAGAGATCGTGCTTGCCATTGGTGGACACTTTAAAGCGTCTATGGATAAGATACAAAATGCTATTGAGGCAATTCTGCGAGCGTATACAGAAATATTTGGGGGTGCGCCGAAAGACAGGATGCTATTTGTCGCCAATCCTTATGGGGCGGAAGGATATCGCAGTGGTGGCGCATCAGGACGGAGCATTACTGCCCTGATCGGAGGTGAATTAGATGATACCAATAGAAGTTTTTGGGCAACTTTGGTGGCAGGTGTGGTTTGCTATATGTGGAATGGAAAAGCCATTTATTTCGCCAAACAGGGAAATTGGTTAACTGAGACTGGTAAGCAGGAATATTGGTTTACCGAAGGGTTCACTTCGTATTATTCAAATGTTGTATGTACTCGACTTGGACTTATTTATGAAGACGATTTTCTTATCAATCTTAAACGTTCTTGGGAATCATACCTATCAGAACAAGGGAAACGTTCTATTCGGGAGGCAGGCAAAAACAAATTTGCCAACCGAGAACTCGTTTATGAAGGTGGCAGTCTAATTGCGATGGCATTAGACTTACAGATTCGCACGCGAACGCAAAATCGCAGTAGCTTAGACGATGTAATGAAGCAGATGTATAACGAGTTTGGACTTACTAAAAAAATGTTTGCGATAAACGACATCATCAGGATTGTCAGCCAAATTGCAGGCGAAGATTTTGAGCCATTCTTCAATAAATATGTAACAGGCACGGAGCGATTACCTTTAGAAGAATACCTTAAAAATGCAGGTATAGATGCTCAAATAGAATCTGCCGAAAAACTACCGAACCTCAGATATATCCTCAATGAGATGCTGTCCATTCTTTATCTAAGGAATACGAAGGTGGGTAGTCTGATTATTTTTCGGTCACCGAAGTATCAAGATGGTGACAAACTTGTTGCGATCAACGGCACACCTGTGAAGGGGTTTGACGACATCAGAAGGATGGCAAAAGACTGGAAATCGGGTGATGCTGTAACGTTAACTCTTGAGCGAAAAGGGGAAGAAATTATCCTACCAACTACATTAGGTGGCATGCCCGGAAAACCACCCCTTGAGGCAGCGAGTATCAATATCACCATTACCCAAAAACCTGACAGTACGGAAGCGCAACGTGCTATTTGGACTGGAATATTGGGAAACAACCAATAATTCGTCTTCTTACCTACCGGGCATAAAATTTCCCCAAAATTCATTTTATGCAACCTTTTTCCTTTAAAACGCGACTTAATGACATAAGGCAATTTTTCTGTTAATAATCTAAAAAACTTATTAAATGACGCACGTTTACCAGTCCAATTTACGTCTTTAAAATTGAGATGTAATTAAAATGTCTACACTTTGGCTGATTATCCAACGAGAATTCGTTTCAAATATCTTAACATCCCGATTTATGATTGGGATTATTGTGTGTCTGCTTTCAATTGTTGTCGCCGTATTTGTTCAAGTAGAGGACTATGAAAAACGTTTGGCGGGATATAACACTGCTGTCCGGGAGGCAGAGACAGAAGTTAAGGACTGGGTTCTCTATTCTAAAATCAAACCAAAGGCACACCGTAAACCGAATCCGTTGAGTATCTTTAACGTGGGAACGGAGAACACAGGTGCCAACACGGTCACTGTTGAGTTGGGAAAGCCTATCTTTGAATTTAACTTTCCTATTTGGGCGGCACCAACGCAAAAACGGGGTTCGGATAATCCGTTCCTTGCGATGTTCCTGACCGTAGATGTGGTTTTCATCTTCAAATTTGTGCTGAGCGCGTTAGCGATTCTGTTTGCTTACAACACGATTTCGGGAGAAAGAGAGGATGGCACGTTAAAACTCGTCCTATCCAATGCAATACCGAGAGACACAATAGTGTTTGGAAAATATCTGGGTGGGATGTTGTCCCTGTTTCCGATTGTTTTGGTGAGTTTGATTGTGGCACTGCTGATCGCGTTTTCTTCGCCAGTTATTGCCTTTGATGGAAACGACATATTACATATCGTGGTGATATTCGGTGTTTCGTTGTTGTACGTGTCAACGTGGTATCTTTTAGGACTTCTGCTGTCTGTTTGGACAAAGCAAGCCGCAACAACGCTAATCCTTTCGATGTTTATTTGGGTGATCCTCACAAGTGTTCATTCAAATGTTGTGGCATTTGCAGTAGAAAAATTTCCGCCGTATCCGGTGAAATCTGAAATGACGTTGATCCAACCTGCTGCTGATGTATGGGAGCAATTCAAAAAAGAGCGGGATGCCTATCAAATACAGAGAGGTTACGACGATTTGCAAAGGTCAATTATTTGGGAACCTGGGGCATCTTCAACTGGAGTTGGTCATGGTTCTTTTTCAGGAGGTTATTTCTTAACAGAGAGTTATAGCGTCACAAATGTCGCCCAAGCAGATACTTCTATTTTCCAAGAAATTTTAGACTATCAGGAGCAGCTGCGGGTTGAATATACGGGTAAAGCAGAAAAAATTCTCAAGGAACCCGCTGAGGCACGAGAGAAGAATTCCAAATTCGCAGATGCTCTCTCTCGTATCTCCTTTGCAGATACATATCACTTTGCCGTTAGCGCAATAGCAGGAACAGACCGGCAGCGTTATAACGATTTTATTGAGAGTTCCAGAGACTATAAACGTCAAATTGTTGAATATTTGAAAGATAAAAAGGCATTTTCTTCGCGCGCATGGTTTTCTAATGACAAGGGAAATGCGGAGTTGACTGATCTGCCCGTTTTTGCGCATAAACGGTTCTCCATTTCTGAAAGTTTGTCTCGCGCGTCTATGGATATTTTGATTTTATTGGCATGGAATATCGTTTTATTCATGGCGGCTTATGTCTCCTTCCTACGATATGATTTGAGTTGAGAAAAGGAGTCAAAACAGATGGTTTGGCACATTGCAAAGAAAGAGATATACCACAATCTCATGACGCTCCGATTCTCTTTGATGATAATCCTTCTACCTGTGCTGTTTTTGGCGAATGCCCTGATATATAGTCTTGGTGGCGGTGGTTACACAACACAAATCAACACCTATAACCGCCATGTAGAAAATAGTAGAAATTATATCAAAGAACAAGCAAGGAAGGGTTTGGCAGAATTAGCACTCATAGGACCTGGTGAGATTCTAAAACGCCCTACGCGGTTGACATTCTGTGCCGATGGGACAGATACATTAATACCGCGTTCTGTCAAAATGCAGAATACAGGAACAGCCAGTCGCAGTGGTTATGAGGAATTTGAAGATTTTGCTTGGAGAGCGCCGTGGACATTAGAGTACCCTTTGCAAAATACGGGCGGTTCCGGGATGTCACGGATCAAAATCGACTGGGTTTTCATCGGTATTCTGATGAGTTTCTTCGCAATTTTGTTCACTTTTGATGCCATCGCTGGGGAACGAGCAAACGGTACACTGAGTCTTATCATGTCCAATACGGTCTCGCGTGGACAGGTATTATTAGGGAAATACCTCGGCGCGTTTTTGACGATCATGGTACCGCTTGTGATTGGCATTCTGATGAACTTGCTGGTTATCCTCATATCAAAAAATATACCGTTTGAGTTGAGGGATTGGCTATGTATTTTGGGGATGATAGGATTGTTTGCGTTACACATCTCTATTTTCATCTTTCTTGGTCTCTTTTTTTCAAGTCGTGTTTCAAACCCAATTACAAGTTTGGTGTGGCTCTTATTAACCTGGGTATGCTTAGCGTTTGTGTTTCCGAGTCTACTTGGCATTTTTGTCGGCAACATAAATCCGATTCCATCTGTTGATGAAGTTTCGATGCAGAGAGAAGCACAATTAAAGCAGCTTGGAGATGAATACCATCCCTTTGGCAGGTCAGGAGATATACCCTCTAAGTTAAGCAAGGCAGCATCTGTTGAAAATCCGGAAGCAACGCGTCTCTGGGCAACCTACCTCACCAAAGAAATGGAGACAAAAACCCGTTTTAATGATGGACACGTTGACCAGCAATTCAGACAAGTTCAGCTTGCTCGTGACCTTACCCAGATTTCACCTATAGCGACTTTTCAATATGCGATGGAGGGGTTGGCAAATACGGGTATCACCAGTTATATGAATTTTGTAAAACAGGCTCGCCGTTATCGGCAAACGTTTGTTGACTTCGTTAAAGCAGAGGATCAAAGCGATCCTGAAAGTCTGCATATTTATCCGGTAAAAGAGGGCTTATCTCAGAAAACGGTAAATCCAGACGCAGTCCCGGTCTTTGAGGAGCACATCTCTTACCGTAGCGTGTTATCTCAAGTCGGTTTGCTCGTGCTGTTTAATCTACTATTTCTAATTATGGCACAGGTTTCATTTCTCAAAAGTGATATAAAATAGAAACGGATGCAACTTTTCGCAGAAGCATGTGTATTAATAAGACGTGAGCTCTGTACAATTTCACTCACCTGTACGGACTGAACGTACGGATAATACCATAAAACATAAATTGGTTGAACGTTACAAATGCATCCTAAAATGTGTATAAGTGGTGAATTGCAAAAACATAAAGATAATCAGCGTAAGATAGCGATCATTACGATCAATATAAGCGTCATTATCAAAAGGTGAAAAGTGTATTTAAAATTTGAAATAGAACTTAAGTTTAGAGATAAAATATATGGTGGTCTTCCAAAAGATAAAGATGTTTTAAAAAATTACGTCAAGACTAAATTTGGCAGTGAGGACATTTCACCTGCTGCCGATGATCTTGACCTTACCGAGGAGATTGAAAAACGCACCGTCGGCTTCAAACGCGATGATCGTGGCATTTACATCGGAAGTTATCAAATTAAGGCGATGCTCGCACAAGCAGCGTCGTTATTAGAACTTACAATTACGAAACGCGGCAGTAAACAGACAATGCGTGAGGGGCTTATAATCAAAGGACAAGATGAAGATAACACCTTTACAGGTGAAAAAATTTATCTGCTCCCGCGCATAATGGACCCTACAGGTGTCGAATCACATGCTGGCAATGTCTCAACACCACAAGGCAGTAGATCGATTCTAAAAACTCTTGAATATGTATTAGAACCCACAGTAAAATTCCAATTGTGGTTGCTCAAAAACCGAATAGGTGAAGACAATCGTAGCAAAAAACTTCTGATAAAAGACATCAAAAAATGTTTTCTGTATGGGATGGAGCTTGGTCTCGGTTCACACAGAAAATATGAGGCTGGAAAGTTCGACGTTATTCGGTTTGAAGAATTACCTTACGAAGAATCTGAAGAAATTAATTTTGAAATACCCTTACAGAAAACCGAATAGTTCGGTAGTCGCACACACGCCAAGCCAAGAATATTCTTTCCATGGCGACAATCCAAAACGGATTCGGTTCTAACCCAAATCAAGATGACATATCAAGTCTCAAAAGATTTACCTCGGTGATACCCTCGCCGAGGAAAATCTTTTTTAAGTAAAGCCTATAATTTGAACAAAATGATAGGGTGCTTAAAGAGCGCGCCTACAGATGCCAAGAGCGACTATCGACTACCACAGCTAATTGTTGAAAGTAAATTTGAATTATCCGTAAAAAGCATGATATATTATATGTTTGGTAATCTATTATACATGTAGAGATGTGAAAATGCTTAAAACACTCATCCGCCGAGAACTACTCGACAATCTAATGACATTCCGATTTGCGGCAGCAGTCTTCATCATGTTACTGCTTGTCGTAGCGAATACCGCTGTGCTTATACAGGATTACGAACAGCGGTTAGAGAGTTACAGTGCTGCTGTTAAAAAGCATAATGCAGAAACACGCGCGGCAAAAACCTATACTTCAACGTTTCTGTTCGTCGACCGCGCACCAAACCCGTTGAGTATTTTCAATGTGGGTTTAGATAAACGCTTGGGAAACGCCATCAGTATCAATCACGGATTTGTGCCAACTTTGTGGGACTCCTATATGCATGGCACAGATAACCCATTTATTGCCTTTTTTTCGTCGATTGATATAGTCTTTATCTTTGAGGTTGTTTTAAGTTTAATAGGACTGATATTCGCTTACGATGCGATTGCGGGGGAACGTGAACGTGGCACGTTACGTCTTGTTTTAGCACAACCTGTCCGACGGGGGCACATCTTGGTTGCCAAATATATCAGTGCCATGCTGTGTCTGTTAGTGCCACTGATATTAAGTCTGCTATTGGCGCTGCTGTTGTTAATCCGATCAATTCCGTTGTCATCTGCTGACTTCCTACGTATCGGAGGTATTGTTTTCGCATCGTTCGCGTATCTATCGCTGTTTTATCTTATCGGGCTTTTAATATCAGTTGTAACGCGTAGAACTGGCACGGCATTAATGCTCGCGATGTTTGTGTGGGGGTTTCTAATACTTGTATATCCGAACCTTATTCGCGCCACAGTAAATCCAATAAGCGATATTGAGGCACGTACCAAAACCGCTACGACTCAAATCCAACAGATATTCGATGTATTTGAAAGAGAACGACAAAAGTTCCTTGAAAAAGAGGGAATCGCGGGGGAAACATCGGAATTTAGTAAAGCGTTTACACTTTATTCCGATGCAATCGTTGACTCTGCAACCTTAGTAGCTTACATCGAAAATGCGAGCGTAATTTCAGATACACCCTCGGATTTCGAACGGTACGTTCCGATTGCAAAGCGATATTTTGACTTTGTTGAACCGCTGACTATTCGCACCATAGAGAAGACGTGGCACATTCGGAAGCAGGCTATTGATGATATCTTTGTGCGTCAGGCGACGATGGATAGCATCTTATTGAAACTTTCACCAGTTGGTATGTATGATGCTGCAACGCAGGCATGGGCCGGGACAGACCTTCAAGGTGTTAGAGATTTTTTTGTAGCCACACAACGTTACCGAAAAATTGTGATTGATTATTTTTACGCGAAAAGGGCATTTGGCTCACGAGAATGGTTTGTCAATGACAAAGGATCAGTCGATTGGAGCACATTTCCAGAGTTTGTTTTTGAGAGAAGCGATTTCTCGGTAAATGTAAAACGTGCATTACCAGATTTGTTTCTTCTGATTATATGCAACCTTGTTCTGTTTATGTGTATCCTTCTGATCTTTATTAAAAGTGAAGCGTAGGATGGCTTTTAGCAATCAGCAGGCACGTAGGTTGAGTTGAGTAACGTAAAACCCATAACTGTCAATTTAGCGGTTCGTCACCCGGTAGGCGCGTTTTGATGAAGTTTAAATAAATATTTCGGTAGGGGAGCGAGGTTAGGAAACCTCGCCAGCAGCAGGTGTACATCTCTGCTGGCGAGGTTTCCTAACCTTGCCAAATTACCCAATTTATTTTTTAATCTTCATGTAAACGCGTTGAGCCCAGACAGCAGACGATATAAACGGCGCGTGGACAAAACGCGCCTCCTTTGAGCAATAAATCGGGCTTACAAAGCCCTCCAACAAGAAAACCGATAGCTGACAACCAACAACGAACAAATGATTTGGCACATAACAAAACGTGAAATATACGACAATCTCAATAGCCTACGTTTCGCATTGACAGCGATCCTGCTGCTGGCGTTGATGCTCACTAATGCTGTTATCCATCTGCGGGAACACCCCGCACGGATGCAGGCATATCACAACGCCACCGCTGAAGCGGTGAAAAAACTTGAAGCACGCAGCACCAGCTTTTATCGCCTCGCGATAGAGGGACCTGGACATCTGTATAAAGCACACTCACCCCTCCGCTTTTGTGCAGAAGGTGATGAGGTGTTTCTGCCAACATATATCCGCGGAGTAAACTACTATAGTGACATCGCCAATGTGAGACCGATCTGGCGATTAAGCTATCCACATGAGACACCCAATATCTACAATATCCGCCCCGATTTCACAACACTGGATTGGGTATTTATTATCAGTTATGTGTTAAGTTTCGTAGCAATTCTCTTTACTTTTGATTCAGTCTCTGGTGAACTGGAACGAGGCACATTGCGGTTAACATTGGCAAATCCCATCCCGCGGCATACGGTGTTGATTGGAAAGTTCTTAGGGGCATTCATCAGCATAAATATCCCGTTTGCAATTGCGGTTCTAATGAACCTACTTTTGATCTCCACTTCAGATGCAGTGCAACTTAATGTTGAGTCGTGGGGACGTTTAGGTATCTTGTCGGTTATAACTATCCTCTATACCTGCTTTTTTATTGCTTTAGGGATTCTCGTTTCCGCTGCGGCGCGGGAGAGCGGGGTGAGTCTTGTCGTGTTACTATTAATCTGGGCGAGCTTTGTAGTTTTTATGCCGAATACATTAGCGTCTATCGGCAGCCGAATGGCGGTGCCGATGACGCATATAGAATCTTGGGAGCAGGGCTTCCGACTTTCGAATGAGGTGCGCGCGGCATATCAAAAAAAATACGGAGATGCACAAACTAAGCCACCGGTTCACATAATTGCTGAATACATTGCCAAAGATGCAAAACAGAGCGAACGCAACAATGATATCCATTTACACCAACAGATTACACAAGGGAAACAGGCACGGGCGATAACCCGTATCTCACCTGCGGCGATTGTCCAACACCTTTTCGAATCTTTTGCTGGGACAGGGTTAGAACGGCATCTGCAATTTATTGAGAACGCGAAACGGTATGCTCGCGAATATAGAGATTTTGTGATTGATACTGATAGGGCAGATCCGATGAGTCTTCATGCCATTGGGGTGCCTGAGGGTATGTCGCAAAAGCCTGTCAGTCCAGAGACAATTCCGAAGTTTAAAGACACACTCAGTCTTAGTCGTGATTTCAACGCTGCAGCGATGGATTTGTTCTTGTTGGTGTTATTTCTGGTAGTGCTGCTTGCAGGGGCGTTCCTTGCGTTTATTCGTGTTGAAGTTTGAAGGATGTGCAAATATTTTGGCATTAACCGTGTCATCTTCTTGTTGGGGACTTTGTAAGCCCGATTTAACTTTTTACTATCCTTTTGTACCTTGCAGTCTCTATCTTGTAACGCAACAATAATAGGAGGAATTTAAAATGGAAATCGCATTGATTATTGTAGGTGGAATACTTGTGTGCATGTGGATGGCTATGTCCTATCAAAAAAAGGCAGAGGGTTTGGAAAAGGGAGCATCTCAACGTGAGATAGAGGCACTGCAGGAGCATGTAAACCGCGTTTCAGGAAGAAATAATCTCACTGAAAAAAGAGGTTAGACAGCTTATCCAGATTGCTAAAGGGAGTGAGTAAAAGGAGGGAATGGTATGCCGTTTCTAATACTGACATTACTTGGAGTGATGCTCTTTTTGGTACTCAAAAACGCCACTGTTATGTCCACTATTACGGCGGTTGTTATTAGTGGTATAGCAGTTGTTGTACTTGTAGGTATATGGCAGGGAACATCGTATTTCTTAAAGCAATCTTCGAAACAAACCTACAAGCAAGTTGAATCGAACTTAAAGCAGATGGTTGGGGATTTGCAAGAAATTCGTTCTCAACTGCAAGAAGTTGAACCACATCTACGGGATTTAGAATTTGTCATAGTACCCACAGCCTAAAGGCTGGGGCTTGTGTTTCATAGCAGTTAGCGTTTCTTCTGAAGAAGAAGTCGTCTTACATCTGCTTCACAGAGGCTGCTAAGCCAGCCACTTGCCCGAAGGCAACTACTTATTTTAACACGTGATTTTCAAGCGGGATGCGATATTTCAATCGTCTTTCCCTAAACGTGCAATAGATGTTACAAAGAACTTTAGCAGTATTGAATCGCAAGACTTTTACATGATTGTTTCACTACTCAGCTGTCTACCACAGCATCAATCACAACCGATGCCGACTGCTATAAAGAGTATATCAAAAGTGTTAGAAAATGTCAAGTTTATTTGATAAATAAACTACTGAGCCGTCTACATCCCGCAAGCTGAAGCATGGGGATTTGACGGATGGTGTGAAAAGTAGATACAAGCATATTTAAGATTGACACCCATCCTCTAAAAAGAGTATAATACCAATTAACCTTATTTTGGGATTTCCGACGAGATAAATTCGGTGAGGCACAGAGACCTCGCTCTACAGATTGGGTAAACTTGATATAATGAACAGACAAATTAAACTGCAATTACGGGGAATTATGCTCGGAGGCATCTGCGTAATTGCGTTGCTTGCATGCGGAAGCGGGGAAATCCAAAATTTTGAGGGCATTCAGGTTCTATCCGATCCACGTATAGATCGGATAGACATCAGGATTTATCTGCTTGATAAACACGGAACCCCTCTTATATGGAGCCAGAGTATTCTCAGTCCAAACGTTGGTGTTAGTACTATTTCAGAAACTGATTTTACCACCAACGTAGAAGTCTACTCTATGCGGGATGGCAAGAAACATCGGAAGGTTTACGATGGAAGATTATACCATGTCCGATGGGCGCAAGAACCGAATAGTTTTGATAGACTCCTGAGCGCAGAAATTCCGCGCAGGTTCATTGAAGAAGACCCTGAACGCGATACATATTTAGGCGTTATTACAGTTGAAGTCCAAACCGAAAAACAGGGACCTTTTACAGATACCATAGAAAGAACTGCTATTTATAAGAAATAACAATGCCTATTCACACACAAGACTATCGCCATTGGGAAGGCACACTGAAACCTCGCAATCACACACGGTGGTGGGTTATTGCGAAAGCAGAACTGAAACTGCTTGCACAACGCAAAATTGTCCGATTAATTGTTGCGCTTCCGCCGGTAATTTATATTCTGTCCTACGGAATCTTTATTTATATTTTTAATATCCTTCCACATGTACCTACTGAATTTGATATTGATAGCGGTTTTTTTCAGGGATTTCTATTCAGGCTTGAAACGTTTCCGTCTGCGTTTTTGGTTGCATTAGTCGTTATTTTCGGAGGGGCGGGGTTAATTGCCAATGATCTAAAACACAACGCGCTTTCGCTCTATCTCTCTAAACCGATTTCATGGGTAGATTACCTTATCGGGAAATTTATTGTGATTGGTAGTTTGCTTTTCTGTATGACATTAATCCCTGGACTATTACTATTTCTTGAACATGTGTTGTTAACCGATACACCCTTTCTTAAAGAAAATTATTGGCTACCCTTACCTATCATCGTCTACTCACTGGTAATTACTATCATTACCAGTCTATTAATGTTGTTTTTCTCATCGCTCACCACAAATTCTCGCTATGCGACGATCGGTTTTTGCGCTGTTTGGTTTGGATTGCCTGTCATCCATCTCATTCTTAAGGAGGTGATCCCGAGTAGCACAGTAGCTTTAGTTTCGGTCTGGACTAATTTTGATCGTCTTGGAAATGCCCTCTTTGGTTTGGAAAGTAGCTATAATATACATTGGTCTTGGTCACTCCTCTTATTAGCTGCTTTGACTGCTGCATGTATCCTTGTGCTCCGCCATCGGATACGAGCGGTATCAATTGTCAAATAGTTCCATATTATTTCTTCTATCTACTTTAATCTTGCACCATTTGCATCCCACATCTCAGTCTCAGCGTAAATCTGCGGGGGTGTAATCGGAGTTAACGTTGGGCTCCAGTCTGGTTGGAATTGCTGAACCAACCGTACAGCATTTTGATATGCAATCCGTTCTTTTGTGTCATCATCAAGGTGTGCAGATTCAATCTGTGCTTGAACAAGGCGAAAATCGTAGTAGGGTAGATCACTGCCGAACATAATTCTATCGTTACCGAGGTGATTGACAAGGTGTACTAAGTCCCAACTTTCATCTCCTTTGGGCTTTTGCGCAACATCAAACCATATATTTTCATGTTTCCCGCAGTGCGCAATTGCATCAAGGTGTCCTGCTTTGTTCATTGAGACATGCCCGATGATGAATGTAATTGTCGGGAATCTTTGTGCATACGCAGCAATATTTTGTGTTGAACCTGCCTGATGTAGCAAACACAATCCGTTGTGCATTGCTACCACTTCCAGGAATGCGTATAATTCTCCACCAAGTGAATGTCCCGACAATGCGGGATGACACACAAATCCGACTAAGCCATCGTCACACATTGCCCTATCCAGTTCCTCCACGCCTGCTTGTTCATGCCGGACTTCTACAATTCCAAGCCCGATGGGAAAACGTTCCGGGTACTTCCGACACGCATTTGCAATAACCTCGTTCTGTGTTCTCGTATCTAATATACCGCGCGCTTGCGGCCCGCCTGCTGTCGGACACGGAATTGCTCCGATAACGTTTGCGGAAGCCATCCGCGCCAGACACCGTCCGACACTCTGTCCAATAACCGGCGCGCGTGACACTGTCATACCGATGTGGCAGTGTACATCAAAATAGGAACGCATAAGTCCTCTCCTTATCGTGAAACCATAATTAACATGAGTTCGATAAAAGTCGTTGTTCAGCCATTATTTATTCTGAAGATAACGTGAGCTTGAAAAAGTTTTCACCCGCAGCGTTCTCTGCTATTTTTCGCAAAAACGGCACAACCTAACAAGTTATGGGACAAAAAGACTGCTTTTGGACCCATGAAAAGTGTTTAGAGCGAACTCACATTTTTATTATCAAACTCACGTTATTTTACCACATCCTTATGTTTTACTCAATATAAGTTCACGCATTAGAGACTTCAGGCGACCTTGTATCTGTGTATCCAAAACCTTGCGACGATATTTTGTGCACCAGATAACATGATATTGACAACTATAGATTGTCTTGTTAGTTGTTCGGTAATCGCGTTTTTTATTAGAGATTTTGAGTGGCATAATATCTCATCTTTTTTATAGTAGTGTCCAATATATTATACCATATATTTACGACTTGTGTTAGTTAGTTCTTTTTCTGTAATATTATATTTTACACATTTAGAATTTTCTGTTTTTGAGTGCATCCTTATGCTACCTTATAGTAAACCTCCTATAAAAGGAAACATAAGGATGGATTTACAGGATACATTAGAAAAGCATGTAATGCAACTAAAAAATGAACCTCGCACGCTACGAAACGTAGCCTCAGTCGTCCAAAATATCACCGCAACGCTTTACGATACCTACTTCCCGGGTGCCGAAGCACTTCGTCCAGGACCGAAAAGTCGTTGTCCAGATAGTGATATTATTTGCATCGCCTGGTTATTAGAACTTATCGGCAAAGACAGTGAACTCGCTGGATACAAAATGATCAAAGCAGAACTCAGCGATCTATTCCCACATTTACCCGAACGGTCTCGCTTCAATAGGAGACGGAGAAACCTATGCTATATGAGTGATAAACTCAGG
>PYJA01000098.1 GCA_003635185.1 Candidatus Poribacteria bacterium
CCGTGAAGTCAATGTACATGAGTTCAGCGACAGGACGCATGCCTGTAACAGCGGCACCGAGTGCCGTTCCGATGATGGCAGCTTCAGAAATTGGTGTGTTTCGGATACGATCCTTTCCAAATTGTTTAAAAAGCCCATCCGTGACCTTGTATGCCCCGCCATACTCAGCAATATCTTCCCCCATAAGAAAAACTGCATCGTCGCGTTCCATTTCCTCTATCAGTGCTTCTTTCAGAGCATCACGATAAGTAATTGTTTTCATATTCGTCTGTTCCTTTCATAGTGAACTTTGAAATTATTGGGGCACTTTGATAAACCTATTATGGAACATAATGGACAATAGAAGTGGTAGCATAAACTGCCAGTTTGTGCCACAAACCGCAATCTGGCAGATTGCGGTACAGGAGTGTCCCATTAATTGTAAGTTTTACTACAAATTTGTTCTGTTTTCTCGCCTTTTTGTTTAAACTGATGAAGGGCGTGCTTGCATCACAGGAATCACATAACTCCGAATTGTCACACCGTCCACTGTCTCTGTCTCAACTCTCGGTTCTGGATTCTCACGATGATCAAATACAACATAGTATCCCTCTGTAGTTCCCTCCAATTCCATATACGCGGCGAGTTGCTTTTTACCCGTTGCATAACGGTTGTTTCCCTCCCAAATCTTGGTTTCAACGATGTATTTTCGCTGATTGTGGATAAGAAGAAGATCCATTCTACCTCGTCCTGTTTGCACCTCAAGATACATATTTCCGCCCACACTGTGGACAAACTGTTCAAGGTAGGCATAAAGTAGATGTTGTCTTACGTATTCCTGCGGTTTATCTGGCACCTGCAAGATGCGAAAACCGACACGAGCGATGAAATCTTGAAAGTTATCAAGCACGGAAACCATATCAATTTGTCCTTTAGGTGTAAGGTAATCCAAGAAACATTCATCCTTCTCTTCAGAGAGATACTCATTCTCCAGCCCGTTGAATGTTGGTTTGAAGGTTCTCATAATACGGTAGAGGTAAATTGGATTAACGATCTCACACATGCCGTCAGCTGCTTCTTTGATAACACCGTAAGTAGCAAGTTCACTGATGATGTCGTCATCAAGGTTGAAGTTCACACCTACCTCACGCGCCATGATTTTCATCAGCATACTTTCAAAGCGCGGGTCTCTGCGGACATTCGTTGTTAGATGCTGAATATTAACGTTTTGTCCGCGAAGAAGCTGCGTGTGTGCCGCTGAGAAGTGTATAGGGGTAATGGTTTCGGTTTTGGGAATATCCATCTCCTCAGTGAGAATCTGTGCGAAACGGTTCACAAGTACAGGTTGCCCTGCGGTCTGCCTATGAATAGACGTAATCACTTCTGGTGCGAAATCTTGACCGACTTCGTCCGTATACTGTGCAAGTAGCTCTTGCACTTGCTGAAGCGTAAAGTTAGGCAAGCGAAACTCGTCTTGGATATTAAACGGTGAAACCGATCGATCATAGTTGAGTTGACTGATACTCTTAACACCGACTATCCCCACACTATGCGGACATTGAAGTTCATCAGAAAGATAGATAGTTCGGAGGGCATATAAGAAATCACTCACAACATCTTGAGGAATGCCATCAAACTCATCAATAAGGAGCACAACGTTCTGATTGTCGAGTAAATTCGCTAATTGTTTGAAGAACTCTAACATAGAAAAATGATTGCTTAACCGTGTATCATTCAAATACTGCGTTAAATCCTCGGTTGGTTTCATGCCTCTTTTTTGTAATTGATACTCAATTTGCCACCGAATCAATTGTGTGAGTCTCTCATAAAAAATAGGGGGTGAGCCGTTACGCATCACCTGAAAATCCAACTGGATAGGGAAGTAGGTTGGGTCTTCTGTGGTAAGGACATCAAGTGCCATTCGGAAAAAGGTTGTTTTGCCAGTCTGACGTGGTGCAAAGAGAACGATATATCGCCCATCTTTCACACGTGCAATGAAGTCAGCAATTTCTTCGGTGCGTGGGACAACATAATGTCGATCAGGATACACGCGCCCTTGAGTTCCAAAACGCCTCATTTTTTTCCTCTTGTCAAATCCTTCGTTATTAATTAAGCAGTCAAACAGGTGTTACCTTCAAAGATCACTTCTGGATTAGCTTTGCCACGAATCAAATCCGCTTTGTCATCAGTTTTAAAGGTATTGTTGTAGAAGCGGATGTTATGAATTCCTTCACTCGTCCAGTCAATTGCTGTGGGATTTCCAGTGGCAGATTTGGACGTTGAGATTGTATTCTGATAAATAGTCGTGTTTCTGATACCACCATTTGCTCCAGTAGACCAGAGGTGAATTCCGCCATAACTGTTCTTTTGTCCATCATTCTCACTCATATTGTAGCGAATAACGTTATTGTGAAACGCCTTTGCGCCTTCAAATTGTGCTAACAGATACCCTGCACCGTCGTTATCGTGGGAGTAGTTATACTGCACAATTGAATTCCGCACACCCCCATCCAGATCAAACCCACCACCATCTTTACTGCTTCCCGTGCGGTTGTGATGAGATTCGTTAAACTGAATGAGTACACAGTTTGAGTCCCATACCCAAATCCCGACTGGGCCGCCGATCTCACAATCGTTTAGCTTGCCGTTTTGATATGCTTCGCAATACTCAATCGTAGCACCATCTACCTGCGCAAGCACAATGCCATTGCCCGAATGACTTTCTTTACCAGGAATGCCTAAGTTCCTATAAACACGACAGTTACCGACATAAACGTCTGTGTGAGAATAGCCCGATGCTTCTGGATTCCATGTGCCTATGCAGCTTATTCCCGCATCTCCATTGTCATGAACGTTGGCGTGTGTAATTTTTACATCGCTGAACCCACTCCAACCCTCATCAGTTGGTTGTGCAGCGATACAAATCCCCGCATGCCTAAAACCACTAACATCAACATTATCAATACGGATATGCGTCAACTTTTTATCTTCCGGCAACGTGTTGACGAACCAGATTCCGTAACTTCTATTTCGTTCTGTTCCTGCTCCTACGAAGTTAATATCAGATATCTGCACTGCGCCACAGTCTTTTGCTAAAAAACCAGTACCGGCGCAAGCATCAATCGTTGCCTTGCCATCCCCGTACGAACCGAATGTTATCACTGCGCCTGCGACATCTGTATCCGCACCAGAAAGCGTAAAGTTTCCCTTAAAGGTCTGATTAGCACTGAACCAAACCGAATCCCCTGGTAGCAATCGGGTTGCATTCACCCTATCAATGCTCTGCCACGGTTGCTTTTGTGAAATACCTGAATTTGAATCGTCACCAAATTGACTGATGTAGTAATCCATATCCCTTCAGTCTACCTATTTTGACTTCGGGATTAACCCATCCGCTTTCATCCACTCAATTGTCTGTTCAAAGGCATGCACCGTTTTTGTAATGTCCGCATCTGTGTGTACAGCAGTTGTCATACCTCCGTTGGTAGCGAGGTCGACACCATTGAGCAACAAGCCGCATCGGAGATGTGTCAGCAACTCTTCATCGTTGCCTCCCTTGAGTTTTCGGTAATCCCACGTGTAAGGGTCAAAATCGGTGGCATGCATATTCTTCTCGCCGTGTCCAATGAGCAGTTTGATGCCTGAGAACTCTCCGTAAATCGCCCAATCTAATCTGTGCCCATCAATAACGCTATTGAGTTCATGACGGATTTTTTGTGCGATGTAGTTTGCCTGTTCGTGCGGTTTGCCAGTTTTGACAATGTTTAGCATTGCAATCCCTGCCGATGCCGAAAGCGGATTAGCATTAAATGTGCCAGGATGCGGCATCTTCAATCCTTCTTCCTCTGCCTGCTTTGAAATTAACTCAAGAATCTCTTTTTTCCCGACAAGTGCACCACCGGGAAGCCCACCCGCCAAAACCTTCGCTAATGTGGTCAGATCAGGAATGACATTGTAGTGTGCCTGGGCACCGCCGGGCGCAACCCGAAATCCTGTAATCACCTCATCAAAAATGAGGAGAACATCATGTTGATGTGTGAGTTCACGAAGTTGCTGTAAGAACAGCCCATCGGTTGGCACAATTCCGAAGGACGCCCCTGTCGGTTCAAGGATAATACATGCTATATCCTTATCTGTTTTCAAGTGCTTTTCAACGGCATCAATATCGTTGGGTGGGCAGAGAAGGGTTGTCTCGCGCACCTCTTGTGGTATACCCGGAACAGACATATCAAAAGGTGGATATGCACCAAAAATAAGACTATCGTGCCAACCGTGAAAATGCCCGGCAAACTTTAATACCTTATTCCTGCGCGTGTAGGTGCGCGCCAGACGAATTGCCATAAGTGTAGCTTCAGTACCAGAACTGACAAATCTGACGCGTTCCGCTGATGGAATGAGCTGAGTAACGAGGTTACCCCATTCTAATTCAAGCGGATGGCAAGCACCGTAATGCGTGCCACGATGCATCTGTGCTGTTACTGCTTCCACGACTTCAGACGGATTATGACCGAGCAGTAAAGCACCGTGTCCTGCCCAATAATCAATAAATGTTTTGCCTTCCAGTCCCCATTTTTTCGCACCATCTGCACGCGTAATATAAATCGGAAATGGCGACATATAACGGCTATCATGCGTGACACCATCAGGAAAAAGTTGATTTGCAGCCAGTGCCAATTCTCTATCTTTAGCAAAGGCTTTTTGATACCGCTCCAAAATTGTAGGCATTTTTTGTCTCTGTTTGTTTTCTGTATTTTTTCTGAAAATGTTTAGGCGTTGGTCCAAATTTATACCTATGATACACTAACAGAACGGGAAATGTCAATGAAAATGATGATCCGTTTTAGGTTGGAAGCGTAAGTAGGATGGCTTGCAAAAAGCTACTTGACAAACCATCAAGAAAAAGGTATCATATTCTATTAATCATTGGCACACCTTATTTGGATTTGTTATCCCGTTTATGGTAAAAGTGAGGTCCGCATAATTGTCGAACTACCAGAGGCAAACAAAATGACGAATGAAGAACTCTATGAATTAATGAAAGATGGTTTCGCACAGGTCAATCAGCGTATAGATCAAGGCTTGGAAAATGTCAATCAGCGTTTAGATCAGGGCTTAGACCATGTCAATCAGCGTTTAGATCAGGTCGATCAGCGATTAGATCGGGTTGATCAGCGTTTAGATACAATGGATGACCGACTCCGCACAGTTGAGAGCGGCATCTCCGAACTCAAGGGTGGGCAAAGTGCAATCGCAGGAGTGCGAAGTTGGATCGTCACCGCATGTGCCATCGGCGCATTGGTTATTTCTATTGTTGTCGCCATCGTCAAGTAGTTACTAAATTTTTATCGGGTACTTTAAAGATGCACAACTTAACAGGTTATGCTACATTGTTTTGATTTGGATAGGAATGAGTTTAAGAAAGCAAGGAGAAATTTTAAATGGCAAGGGTCAAGGTTTTTCTAAGTTTTGAGTTTGACAAAGATGAAGAACTTCATCGCAATTTCTACGCGCAAGCTGCTGAATACTCCTGCCATGAGATTGAAGATTATTCACTAAACGAAGCGTACCGTCCACATGATAAAAGTTGGTTGAAGAAAGCACACGCTCAGATTTCTCGGTCAGACATCGTGATTGTGGTTGTAGGTGAAGATACGCACAACGCGCCTGGTGTTAAAAAAGAGGTGACAATTGCTAATCAGCAAGATAAACCGATTTTCCAGATTCGTCCAAAGAGATGGACAAGTGGTATGGTAGACGGGGCAGGCGATGAGATTCCGTGGAAATGGAAGAAAATTGATGCAAAAATTTCTGAGTGTTTGAATAGGTAAAAGAAAACCTAACTTTCAGAACCTAAATGTAAATAAGATTTGAGTTTATCAATCTTTAGTTATAGACTTTATTCTCCAAATACCACGCTCTGGATTTTCTATTAAACCATCAGCTTGTAGATGTTCCATCGCGCGATTGGCATAATGATATAACTTACTTTTGCTTATCGTTTCTGCATGTCTTCCACCTAAGCCTTCAGAGAGCTCCGCATCTGTTAGATTTAAACGTGAGGCAAGCTCAACCACGAAAGCCTTCCGTTCCCATTCCTTTCCATCACCAAGAATTTCAAGAATAGGTTTTTCAATCTCCTTTTTTCTGTTATACTCATTTGTTTTATGTCCTCCAAAACATTTGACATAAAATACCTAATATGTTAAAATATAATTCACAAAAGATTAATTGTCGCATATCCGTAACAATTGAAGACTAAAAATTTGATATACCGATTGAAATGTGTTATAATAATGTCACGTTAAACAATTAGAACAGTTTAATAAATTAATTCTCTGCTCCCTGATTTACGCAGCGGAGCCGTGAGTCCATAGAGAGGATATACATTGAAAACGTACGAACTTATGCTTATCATTACCCCTGACCATGAGGAAAATGAGGCAGAAGCACTTATTGAAAACGTCAAGGGTATTATAGAAAATAGTGCAAATATCATCCATACAGATGTTTGGGGAAAGAGACGACTCGCCTATCCGATACGGAAGCGCAGCGAAGGTTATTACGTGGTTTATGTGTTTGAATGTGAACCCAGTTTTGTTGCGCAGTTGAACCAATCACTCCGTGTTATTGAAGCGATTTTACGACACATGATTGTGCTCTATGAAGACGATGTTGAGAAGTTGAAAGCAGCGCAAACAGAGGCAGCAGCCCCCGAAACATCAGATGTAGAAACGGATGAAGATTCAGCAGAATCACACGTAGCTACTGAAGAACCCGCAGAAGATAGTGAAGAGTCTGAATAAAATAACATCATATCAAACCTGCGCCCTAATATATACTATTTTGGGACATTCAATAGAGAAAGGAGTAAATCATGGCAAGTTATAACAAAGTTATTCTGATGGGCAACCTCACCCGTGATCCAGAAATGAAGTACCTGCCGAACGGAACCGCTATCGCGAATTTTGGAATCGCAATAAATGAGCAATATACTGACCGGCAAACTGGCGAACAGAAGGCAAATGTTTGCTTTGTTGATGTAGAGGCATGGGATAGACAAGCCGAAATCGTAAATGAATATTTAAGTAAAGGCAGTCCTGTTTTTATTGATGGTGCGCTCAAATTTGAATCTTGGGAAACCGAAGATGGCACAAAACGTAGTAAACTTAAAGTCCGGCTTTTTCGGTTTCAATTTGTCGGCGGCAGGCGGGATGAAGATGACGGTGGTGGCGGCTATGCAGATGCTACACCTTCAGGTGGTTCAACGCAAGGATCGTCTGATCAGGTGCCCGCACCTTCAGCAGGCGAGAGCGACACATCATCCACAGAAGATGATATCCCGTTCTAAAAAACACAAACTAAAAGTTTGTGCTACTTATGTGGCAACTTAGGTTAATATAATACGGTATCATAACCTTTTTGCATCTAACCGTTCCGGAAATGCGATATGGTACGAAAACACCGATACCGAGACTGAAAGGAGTTAGATGAATATGGCATATCGTCGGAGATCCCGTTTTAGTAAACTGGAAACCGTAGATTATAAAGATGTAGATACGTTACGGAAGTTTATAAATGAGCGTGGGAAGATAGTGAGCCGCCGAGCTTCTGGGCTTTCGGCAAAACAGCAGCGAATGATAACCCGTGCAATTAAACGTGCGCGAAATATGGCTTTATTGCCTTTTACGCGATAAACTTTGGAATATAATCACATAACTGCAGCACAAATCAGTGTCAAATGTACTAACGGGATTCGCTAAGTTTTTTGTCTATATGAAGATTAAGTTATTAATTCGGTCCTTTTCTGTACGCATGAGGCAGGTGTACACCTCTGCTGGCGAGGTTAGGAAACCTCGCCAAAGGACCCAATTTATTTTTTAATCTTCATTGAGACAACCTTAGATAATCTCAATGGTTTAGTGCTGCAAGGATAAAAGAAAGATATGGAAGTCATACTGAAAAAAAGAATTGATGGACTCGGAGTGCCAGGGGATGTCCTGAAAGTCGCAGATGGTTACGCTCGAAACTATCTGCTCCCGAAACAGTTAGCAGTGCATGCAACGGAACGAAATCGGCGACATCTTGAACATCAGATTCGAGTAATTGAACAGCAAGAATCGAAGGATAAGGAACATGCGCAGGAAATTGCAGCGCAAATTGCTGATGTCACCTGCCATCTTACCAGACGAGCAGGCGAAAATGATCGTCTATTCGGTTCTGTAACCCCCGCGGATATTGTAGAATCAGTGCGGGCATCCACTAACGTTGAATTAGACCGGCGCGTTATAGAACTCGCTGAACCGATACGCGAACTCGGTGCTTTTACAGTTTCTGTTAAACTACACGCAGATGTGACAGCAGAACTTCGCGTCGTTGTTGAAAGAGACGAATAGGTAGATTTTACCATAGGCGTAGAGACAATGTTAAGGTTGTCTCCTCATGTGAGAAACAGCCATGCAAACGCAAGCAGTTGACTCCCTCATGGATAAAGAAGCAGAACGAGCGGTACTTGGGGCAATGATGACCGAAAAATCGGTTATTCCAAACGTAGAGGCATTGCTCGGTCCCACCTCTGATGCTTTTTTCACAACCGATCATCAACTTATCTATACTGCAATTCTTTCTGTCTATAACCGTGATAACAACGTAGACCCGATTCTTGTAGCGAATGAATTGAATCGGGCAGAGCAGTTGAACCGTGTCGGCGGGTCAGATTATCTTTATGAACTGCAGGCGCCGATTGTTGAAACCGAAAGCACTGAGTTCTATGCAGAAATTTTACGAGAAAAGGCGACACGGCGACGGTTAATTCGAACCGCTACTCAGATTCGTGAGCTCGCTCAGGATGAAAGCATAGAAATTAGTGAAGTCCTTGATCAATCACAAGAGGCAGTCTTTGAAATTGGGCAAACCGGTAGCAAACGCGGGTTTGAACATATTCGCTCGTTGCTAAAACGGGGCATTGAGATAATTGAAAAACTCTATCATAAGAAAGATCGGTTTTTAGGGGTGCCGACAGGGTTCATAGAGTTTGATAACCTGACATCCGGGTTGCAGCCAGGGAACTTTATTATTATTGCAGCACGACCCGGTATGGGAAAAACCACCTTGGTGCTGAATATGGCACAAAACATAGCGATTGAACAAAAGCGTCCTATTGCAATTTTTAATTTTGAACAACCCGCGCAAGACATCGCCCTGCGTATGCTCTCTGCTGAAGCGAGAATTGATTATCAACGTTTGCGTGTAGGCAATTTCAGTGAGGAATATTGGGCACCTTTGGGGCAAAGTATCGGTCATCTCAGCGAAGCACCTATCCTAATCAATGATAATCGGGGCATGACTGTGCAAGGACTTCGGGCAGAAGCAAGACGTTTGAAAGGCGAACACGAAGATCTCGCCTTGATTATCGTTGATTATCTTCAACTACTACGAGGCTCCGGACGTTACCATGCCCGTGAACAGGAAATCTCTGAAGTTTCACGAGCCTTGAAAATTCTTGCATGGGAATTGAACATTCCCGTACTCGCTTGCGCGCAACTGAGTAGAGAAGTTGAACGACGGCCTAATAAACTACCCCAACTCTCTGATTTGCGAGAATCTGGCGCAATTGAGCAGGATGCCGATTTGGTAGCCTTTCTATACCGAGAGGATTATTACGACGATGCAGATGAATACACTGACGATAAAGTCGAAGCTCATCTATTAATTAAAAAGCAGCGCAACGGTCCTACTGGAGCGCTTATTCTCCATTTCTGCAAGGCGCAAATGCGTTTTGAAAATCTAAGTTGATAAGAACACTCTATCCGGTACATTTTTTATGCGCAATCCACCTTCTGAGTCAGCATCTTCAAATGGGTTCGCGTTGTTAATAAAAAACAAACTCCATCACGCACTTTCAGAAATAGGGGATGCCTTTCGTCTGCTTGCCGAAACCATTTTCCAAATTTTCAGGCCGCCGTTGCAATTCGACCTGTTAATGAAGCAACTGTTATTTATCGGTTTCAACTCGTTGGCAGTTGTTTTAGTATCAGGGTTTTTTACCGGCATGGTATTGGGTGTTCAAGGTTATGTCCAATTGAAACCGTACGCCGTTGAAGGTTCGGTTGCTCAATTTGTCAGTGTCTCTGTTGTGAAAGAACTGGGGCCCATGATAACAGCTTTTGTGCTTTCTGGGCGCATAGGTGCATCTATTACAGCCGAACTTTCTACGATGAAGGTGACCGAACAAATTGACGCGTTGGAAGTGATGGGAACAAACCCCGTTAAATATCTGGTGGTCCCCCGTTTTCTCGCCTGTTCATTTATGCTCCCAACCCTTACTATTTTTTCAACGTTTGCTGGTATTTTTGGCGGTTACGTTGCAGTGGTTTCGCTGTTCGGTTTCAATGGCGACTTTTACATCTTACAGGTCCAAAATAATTTATATGTTGGCAGCGTGCTAATTAGTTTAATTAAAGCAACTTCCTTCGGAATGGCTATTGCCGCAGTTGGCTGCTACAAAGGGTTTAGTATTTCAACAGCAGGCGGTGCAGAAGGTGTCGGAACAGCAACAACTGGTTCAGCCGTTATATCTCTGATAACTATCCTTGTTCTTGACTTTGTTTTAAACCATATACTGTTTAATATCCTGGGCATGATTTAACAGTAATATTTTTCTGTTTACGGATTAACAGACGAGAATACCGGACTATCCTTATGATTTCAATTAAAAATGTCCGAAAAACATTCGGTGAAAAAAAAGTTTTAAACGGATTTGACCTTGAAATTCCACGCGGGGAGACCCTTGTCATTATGGGACGAAGCGGTTGCGGGAAAAGCGTTCTACTTAAGATTATCGCTGGACTTCTTGCCGTAGATACAGGTGAAGTGTGGATCAACGGGACAGAAATTACCAAACTGAAAAAGAAACCGTTGAACCAGATTCGTCGAAAAATCGGAATGCTTTTTCAGTCTGCAGCGCTATTTGATTCAATGTCAGTCGCGGAAAACATCGCTTTTATGCTTGACCAACATACCGATTTAAGCCAACAAGAGATGCGTAAGATCGTAGATGAAAAGCTGAAATTAGTTGACTTACACGGTGTTCAGGAGCTAAGACCTGCACAACTTAGCGGCGGTATGCGAAAACGAGTAGGACTCGCTCGCGCCCTCGCTTTCAATCCTGAGATCATTTTATACGATGAACCAACAACCGGACTTGACCCAGTGACCTGCACCGAAATTAATGAACTGATTCGCGACCTAAACCAGAAGCTGCAAGTCACCTCTGTTGTTGTTACACATGATATGCACAGTGCTTTCAGTGTTGGAACGCTTATGGTGATGCTCCACGAAGGCAGACCACTTGCTTATGGAACACCAGAGGCTCTGATTAATGAAGAAAATCCGGTATTACAGCAATTTATCCTTTTTGGCGCACCAGACCAAATTCTTAACATTAACAATCCAACTTTAAAGACATTTACTGGAAGGGAAACGCAATGAAATTTTGGACCCCATCTGTGAAAGTAGGACTAATGGTTGTTGTAGCTATTGTCCTGCTTGCGATCTTCCTTATCAATGCCGGAAACTGGCCCTGGGCAACACGCGGAGACAATTTATACTTCCAATTCCGTGCTGTCAATGGGCTCTATGTAGGTTCCGGTGTTTATCTATCTGGTGTTTCTATCGGGAAGGTGACAAATATTGAACTCAAACCTGAAACTAATACTGTTGAAATCCGAGCCCGTGTCAGAAACGCATTTCAGTGGCTAAGACAAGGTTGTGATGCCCGAATCTCTATGAGTGGTTTTGTGGGTGAGACATACATCACGCTGAATAACGGAGACATTGGGGCCCCGCCGCTTCAACCCTCTGACCTCCCAATTATCGGAATTGACCCTGTAAATCCGCTGGAATTACTTGAACAAACCAGCTCAGGGTTGAGTAAAGCCATTGAATTAACTTCAGCAGCAAATGAGGTACTACAAGCGAGTCAGGAAGAAATTCAACAAGGTATTAAAGAAACACGGAAATTGGTCGAATTGACGAGTAAGACACTTACAAAGTTCAGTGAACATATAGACACAACAGTCGAGACTTTGCAAGACCTTACTTCGGATTATGATAAACGTTTCCAAACGACTCTTTCAAAGACGAACGAGTTGTTAGACCAACTCGGTACTGATTCCTTGATACTCAGTAGCCGAATTACGGATGTGAGTCATTCCTTGTTGAGATTGATTGACCAAAACTCGCCAAAGGTGAATTCTATGCTAACGGATTTGCAGCGAAGTACTTCCGATTTTCGCCGTTTAGCAACGCAATCCCGCCAAAACTTAAGTGTTTTGACAACCGAAATATCTAATCTCATTACTCAAGGAACTACATTCATTGAAAAGAGCAGCACAGATGCCGCACCAATTATAGAAAACCTGCAGACTGCAACAGCTTCACTTACCACTTTAGAGAAAAATATTAGTAAACTATTAAATACCATACAACATGGCGATGGTACCGTCGCGCAACTTCTAAATAATCCGGAACCATTTGCAGAAGCAAAACAAACTCTAAACAGTATGAATGAAATGTTCACTGGATTGAAGGATTTTTATCAGCAGACCGACAAACAATTAAAAGGTATTAAATTTCCTGATCTTTCTTTGGATACTGAGCTTCAATATTTAAGCCCTGCGGAAAATTTACATGCAGAATTCGGCTTTTCACTATTACCTACATCAAAGAGTCGTTACCGTTTTGGACTCGGCATTCGGGATGAAATAATTGGTGTCGAATTGCAATATGCCTATAATTTCACAGACTATCTTCGAGGTAGGTTCGGTTTCACGCGTTCCAAGTTTAGTACTGGGTTTGACCTATGGTTGTTGTCACGACGGTTAGGTATCGGCGTTGAAGGTATTGGTCTAACACAAAGCAGACCTGAACTGAACGCAGAGATGCGCTTCCGTTTTTACCGTGGTGGACATATTCTCTTCGGGGTAGAAAATTGGTGGAGCCAAGATAGACGTTGGACAACTGGACTTAAGTTAATCACAAGCGATTGGTAAAACGGCTTTCGGCATAAGAAGTTTAGCGGCAGACGTATCTTGGGTTGGAAAACCAATATCAGAAAGTGGGTTGTTATGGCACGAGCAAAACGTAAATTTGTCTGTCAAGAATGTGGGTACACAACACCGAGAGCACTTGGCAAATGTCCCGGATGTGAAGCATGGGATAGTTTCGCAGAAGAGACAGAACTTGTGACTACATCTCCATTACATCGGAGTATCAACCAACCTGCAAACCGACCAGCATTAATTTCTGACGTTACAGCGGAGGATGTAGAACGGCAACTCACAGATATGCCCGAATTTGACAGAGTCCTCGGCGGCGGAACTGTACCAGGCTCCGTGATTTTAATTGGAGGAGACCCAGGAATAGGGAAATCTACGCTCCTGCTACAAGCAAGCGATGCATTAAGCCGCAAATACGGCAGCGTGCTATATGTCACCGGTGAAGAATCGGTGAGTCAGACAAAAATTCGTTCAAATCGACTCGGGCTGAATTCCGATACCCTCTACGTATTGTGCGAAAATAACTTAGGAGAAATTGAAAGACATATTGAAAAATTGCAACCCCAAGCAGTGGTTATTGACTCTATTCAAGCGGTCTATCTATCTGATTTTGAATCCGCACCGGGCAGTATTACACAGATACGGGAATGCGCTGCACATCTTTTAATTTGTGCCAAAAATCAGAACATACCAATGTTTCTTGTTGGACATGTGACAAAAGAAGGGACACTGGCAGGCCCCAGAGTTTTAGAACACATCGTAGATACAGTCCTCTATTTTGAAGGAGAACGGCATCACATATATCGCGTGCTGCGTGCAGTCAAAAATCGGTTCGGATCAACAAATGAACTCGGTATCTTTGAGATGCAAAATACAGGGCTTGTTGATGTCAAAAATCCGTCACAACTTTTTTTGAGCGACAGAGAGGAAGAAATTTCCGGTTCCGTTATCGTGTCAAGTATGGAAGGCACACGCACCCTTTTATTGGAAGTTCAGGCATTAGTCGTCTCGACTCACTACGGAACACCGCGCAACACCGCAACTGGAATTGACCGAAACCGTGTCGCACTACTCACTGCGGTTTTGAATAAACGCATCGGGTTGGATATAGGTGACTCGGATATCTTTGTGAATATTACAGGTGGGTTGCGGGTTGATGAACCTGGGATAGACCTGGGTGTCTTGATGGCGATTATTTCTAACCATCGAAATATCCCGATCGACCGACGCACAGTGGTAATTGGTGAAGTCGGGTTAGGCGGCGAAATTCGACCAGTTCCGCATATTGAAAAACGCATCCGAGAAGCCGCAAAACTCGGATTCACGCGAGCCGTCTTTCCAGCTTACCATCAGAAAGGTTTAGAGATCAATGACACAATCGAACTTATTGGTGTGAAAAATATCTATGAAAGTCTAAATGCTTTACTATAATCAGGAGGTGAGTTGAACAGAAAGATTCAAGGGTATCCATAGTTGAGTTAATGGTAAAATCAAATTCTACGAATACAATGTTTTTCCGTGTGAAATTCATATAGGTAGACATTGCGAAACTCATCAACCAAATACAAATAGAGTTTCTGTTGATTAACAAACATAGTTATTAGGTGGTGTCTTCGTAAGACAATGTTTAATAATCGCCGATCTGCAACACATGGTTCAAACTATAAATCATACATATTTCATTATTTCTACTTGGCGCGGAGAAAGAACTATGCAAATTTGGGGAATTCGTCTCTTTTTTATAATCGCAAGTACTGTCGCCTTTTATTTTTCAAATGAGAAGCTTGCTGGAGCATTAATAGGATTTGCTATTGCATGTATCCTCGTTGCAGGTGAAATATCTCTCCATTTACCCCACACACGCAGGGTTGTCTCAAGTGGTGTAGGACTTGCATTCGGTTTATTGATTTCTCAAGGGTTGCTCCAACTCCTCAATCAACCCGACTCTATCTTTCAAAACTTCACTTTACAGATTGCTGTTACTCTCGGATTTGGTTATGTTGGTATGGTGTGTGGCTACTACATATCAGAAAGTTTACCTGTAACGAAATTGCTAAATTCGTATCGCTATAGTCAAACGGGGGCACCATTTGCAATAAACGATGCTAATGGATTTAAAATTTTGGATACAAGCGTTATTATTGATGGACGTATCCTTGAAGTTTGTGAGACACAATTTATTGATGGAACGTTGTTAATTCCACGATTTGTTTTAAATGAATTGCAAAATATCGCGGATTCAACTGAGTTGCTTCGAAGAAATAAGGGACGGCGCGGTTTTGATATTCTACGTTCCCTGCAAAATAGTCCGTCTATTGCTGTTGAAATTATAGAAGAAGATGTAACACACATACCTGAGGTAGATGCGAAACTTGTACACCTCGCTCGAAAATATTTCGCCAAAATAATTACCAATGATTTAAACCTTAACAAAGTTGCAGAATTGCAGGGTATCACAGTACTAAATATAAATGAATTAGCTAATGCTATTCGTCCCATTGTGGTTGCTGGAGAAATTATTCAGGTTTACCTACAGAAAGTTGGTAAAGAACCGAATCAAGGCGTAGGCTATCTTGATGATGGAACGATGGTTATCGTTGAAGATGGCAAAACGTATATCGGACAAACACTTGACGTTGTCGTTACACAGATGTTACGTACAAGCACTGGGCAGATGATTTTCGCACGAAACGCCGATGAATCTTCAGTAGAAAAAGGTTTGTAATGAGATGGGCACAGATGAACAGCAAAATATCTGTTCTTATCCCTGCTGCGGGGCAAGGTAAAAGAATGGAGTCATCGGTTAAAAAGCCATATTTAATGTTAGCCGATAAACCGATCTTATCGCACACGATAGACCGCTTTGAACAAAACAGTGTTATTGACGAAATTTTTGTGATTGTTGACGAATCAGATTTTATGCTGTGCCGCGAAAACGCACTCGAACCTTTCCGCTTTCGGAAGGTGCAAGAATTGGTACCCGGTGGTGAAACTCGACAGGTTTCTGTGTTCAACGGGCTCCGCGCGCTTTCAGACGATGTTGATTTTGTGATTGTCCATGATGGTGTGCGTCCGTTTATAAATGATACAATTATTTTTGAATGTCTTGAAGCAACAGCAGAATGGGGTGCTGCAGTCTCTGCTGTGCCAGTAAAAGAGACTATTAAAATAGCAAACGAAGAAGCCTTCATCGTTGATACGCCTCAACGAGATCGGTTGTGGCGAGTCCAAACACCACAAGTTTTTCGGAAATCGCTATTGGTAGAAGCACACAAAAAGGCAATTTATGACAAAATTGACGCGCCTGATGATGCCGCATTGATCGAAAAACTCGGTTTCCCTGTTAAATTAGTCATGGGGAGTTACAAAAATATGAAATTAACAACTCCAGAAGATTTACGAGTTGCCGAAACTTTGCTTAATGATGAGATATAGGGTATAATATCTCATACCAAATTAACGGAATTTATCTTTTTTCGGCGGTAGGTGCGGTTTCCTAACCGCACACTTATCAAGACGAATCACGTTAATTGGGTATCATAGGGATTTCCTGAAAGAACCTTATAAAATGAGAGTAGGGATCGGTTACGACGTTCATCGGCTTATCGAAAATAGAAAATTGATTTTGGGCGGCGTAGAAATCCCTTATCACTTAGGATTGTTGGGGCATTCAGATGCGGATGTGTTGACACATGCTATCTGTGATGCGATTTTAGGTGCAGCAGCATTGAGCGATATTGGAACACACTTTCCAGATACGGACCCAAGTTACGTTGGGATGGACAGTCAAGTTTTCCTACGGGCTGTCGCAAAAAAGGTTAAGGAACAAGGTTACACAATTGAAAATGTTGACAGCACAGTAATCGCACAACAACCGAAATTAGCACCTTATATCGGACAAATGCGTCGCGTGCTCGCAAAAACTTTGGATATATCAGAAGCACAAATAAGCGTTAAAGCCACAACCGCAGAAGGTTTAGGTATTATTGGAAAAGAAAAGGCAATCGTTGCCCAAGCAATTGCGTGCCTCGCTAAAGCCTAATTTCTTAGTGTTGTAAACGTAAACAAAAATGAAGGAATAGTGAATGGGGTTAAAGATATATAATTCCCTTAGCCGACAACTTGAAGAATTTTCACCGCTGACAGAAGGACATGTCTCAATGTACAGTTGTGGTCCCACCGTCTACGACTATATCCATATTGGTAATGCCCGCACGGCACTTGTCACCGATATTATACGTCGGTATCTCACCTACAAGGGATATGCTGTCAAGTTAGTTCAAAATTTGACAGATATTGATGATAAAATTATCGCTCGTGCACAAACACTTGGAATCAGTGCAAGTCAACTTGCACGGACGAATGGTGAAGCATACTTTGAAGATACACAACGCCTCGGCATTCACCCAGCAGATGTGCATCCTAAAGCGACAGAACATATTCCAGAGATGATCAACCTGATTCAAACGCTCATCGACAAAGGTGCCGCTTACGTTGTGGATGGGAGTGTCTATTATCGCGTCAATTCGTTTAACGAATATGGAAAATTGTCACGCCGCAAACCTGAAGACCTATTGGCAGGCGCGCGCGTTGAAGTTGATGAACGTAAAGAAGACCCTCGCGATTTCGATATGTGGAAAGCAGCCAAACCTGGTGAACCTTATTGGGATAGCCCTTGGGGACGCGGCAGACCTGGTTGGCACATTGAATGTTCATCTATGGCAATGAAGCATCTGGGAGAAACGATTGATATTCATGCTGGGGGCGAAGACCTACTGTTTCCGCACCATGAAAATGAGATTGCACAGAGTGAATTAGCAACAGGTAGACCTTTCGCCCGTTACTGGGTTCATGTCGCTTTTCTGAAAATAGACGGTGCACGAATGGGCAAATCGGAAAAAAACTTTATTTTTCTACGAGATGCATTAGATAAATACCCTGCCGAAGTCATCCGTCATTTTCTCATTTCTGCCCACTACCGACATCCACTCGATTACAGTTTGGAAAGTCTACAAAAATCAGAATCTGCGCTCAAACGTTTGAGAAATTGTTTAGAAGCATTGAAAAAATATGAACAAGAGACACCTGAAATTACTGATGAACACAACTCAACATCACAAGATGTTGCTGAGGCAGACACACACCTTCTTTCTGCAATTAAAACTATGCAGGCGCAATTTATTGATGCGATGGATACGGACTTCAATACCGCACAAGCAATCGGTTCAATTTTCTCACTTGTCAGCCAAGTGAATAGGTCTCTGGGCACATCCAACGGAATATCCGATCAAATTTTCGCACAAGCCTATAAAGTTTTAAGCGAAACTTGTCAAGTACTCGGTATTTATACAATGAATGCACAGGATGTTGCAGGCACCGCTGAAATTCTCAATCCATTGCTTGAACTTTTGTTGGAAATAAGGCAAAACGCTCGGGATCAGAAAGATTGGGATACATCCGATAAAATTCGTGACCAACTGAAACAACTTAACATTGAAATCCAAGACACCCGTGAGGGGTCTACGTGGAAGTTTCTGTCGTAATAACGGTACAGCTCGCAACTGTACGGGATAATCCAAAAAGAGAGTTTGTAGTTACCCATAGATGTACAATATTTGAATGTCAGGTTTCAAAGTAAAAAAAGTAGTCAATATTACAGAAAAGTGGTATAATATATAGAGGAATTCTTTTAAAATCGTTCTATTAGACTATGCCAAAAAGATTTCCTGTGTCGCACAATGATTTTTTTGGTACACTACTATTTTTTACGTCAAACCTATGTTATGTAGGAAAATGATACGTTAACACTCAAAATTATGGAGGGAACCGTGAAAACCAACAAATATACTTTAGATGTCAATGGCGTGAAAACATATACGTTTTTACGCCATATAATAAAACTGTTTTTAGTTCTCATTGTGGGTTGTCTCCTTTTCAACGGTTGTGCTGCATTGGAAGAAGCACAGCGGCTGCGAGAGGCGCGCGAAAAGGAAGAAAGACATGGAGAGTATTTAATGCTGGCTCCATCTAAAGGCGAGATCAAAATTGCTGAGGATGCACAAAAAGCGGAAAGCGATCACTACACAATTACTTTCGCTCCGGATTTGGAAGAACACGAGGATTTTGACGAAGATTCGGAGCGGGGTCCATTCATGCAAAGCGCTCTCAGCTATATGGAAAGTCTATACAAAGAAATGAATGCGATTTTCGGATTTCAACCTGAACATAAAATTCATGTAACGCTGCATGATCTCTATAATGAATCAAGAAGCGTCGCAACCACAACTACTCAATATCGTTATGAGACTCAAGGAGACACCTCGCTGAAATATGTTACCGGTATCAAGATGGATTTTCCATTGAGAATGTATGAAAAGCACGATGTACGTGTCCATGAATTAACGCACGCTTTCACAAATATTTATTTCCTGCCAACGTGGTTTAACGAAGGTATTGCTGTTCTAATGCAGACAGAATGGGCTAAGGGCGGATCGCATCCAAAATTTGATAATCTTGAGGCAAATGTGAAGCGAAATTTAGATGGTGTTAATGATCTTGAGGACTGGGAATTCCACGGAGGGACCTCAAAACTCCTCCAATGGCGATATAGTTATGCTTATACTATCGTTTCAGAACTCCGAAAGAGATTTGGGCCTGATTACTACATCAAAGTTTTTCAATTGATGGAAGCTGATCAATTGCATAATAAATTACCCAGTAAGATGTCAACGAGTTTTCTAATCTATTATCTCAACCAAGCTTCTGAAACAGACTTGATACCTTTCTTTGAAAGTCTTCATTTTAAAGTTCGTAGATTAACAAAAGAGGATATCCTTCAAAATATCAGGCAGACAAACCGATAAGTTTGTAATTTGTGGGGTTATCTGTAAATTATTAGTATTAGTCTATACGCTATTCTTCTTGAGAGGATTAGCATCATTTTACAAAAAAGGAGTAAAACAATGTTTTATCGAATTACAACTTACTTTTCACTATTTTGTTGCTCTATTATCCTAATAGGATGTAGTGTGCTCTTTGCACCGCAAGAGTGGAGCGACAACTATGCACTTATGGATGGGGCACGATCGACGAGCCCACAAATGATTGATGGAAACCTTGAAACCGTAGGCGAAACAATTTTCTCCTCAACGGGCGGAGGAGCGAGAGCCGGCGGTATCGGATACGCCAATTTCAAAGGTTCTGAAGTCATTGTTACGTTACCTGAAAAGCGAAGGGTCCATAGGATTGTTCTGAAAGCGGATAACTTAAAACATTTTATTATCTATGCGGATAGAGGTGGCGGAATAATAGACGGTGCGGATTGGCAATTTGTTAAAGAGATGCAAAGCGTCAAAACAAAAACGATAGATCTTAGGATTACAATACCGTATCTTACCGATAGAATCAGGATACTGGTCCTAAAAACCACTGAAGATGCTCAATTGGTACGAGAAACAAGTGTAAATCTGGGTGGACTTAGGATTCTCGGCTCCAGAGGTGCCCCTGGTAAAATTCGAGAAATTGAAATCTACGGTTTTAAAACTGCTGAGCAAGCTGAAGCCGATGATGTCGTTGAAACACGTGAAAAAGAACTTGATGAGTTACTTGAATTTGAGTAATACTCGTTAAAGTCAAGGTGGATATTATAGTCCAACTTGTAATTAATGAGACGCTTTGTAGTGCAAACTTCCAGTTTGCGCCTCATCGGCACAAACTGTCCGAAGATTAATTTATTAATTCGGTCCTTTTCGGTCCACACAAGACACGCGTATCCCGCTGCTGGTGAGGCGGGGAATCATGACGAATGCGCGTCCGGCATTCGTCATGATTCATACCGTTGATTTCTTCCTAACTCACCACAGGACCGAAATATTTTCTTAATCTTCATCAGTTGTCCGTTCTCTTTCCAAAATAGGTTTATCAAAGTGTCCCAATAATTTCTAAAGTTCACTATACAACAATGCCGCCTTAATTTCGCGCTATCTGGAGTAGTCCCTGTTCTGCTTCATGCCACAAGGAGGAATACATGCGTACTGGATTATTCGTTATAATTTTCTGTTGGATACTTGGGTTGTCAGGATGTATCCTTTCATCAACCCCATCGCTCAACTGGAGTAAGAACATTGCTGTTACAGCTGCAAGTGATGACCCAAAATTTCATGATGACAATATATACACAGAAGGAGCAACCGCGACTATACAGGAAGATGCAAGGGATATCGCCTCACAACGAGAAGCCGATAAGTTCACCGAGGCAGTCTTAAGCTGGAATACTCCTCAGACTATCCAACACGTTGTCATCAAGGCAAAAGAGGGACAACTGGAATTCTTTGAGATTCAATATATGGATGACGATGGAAAGTGGGTCACAGTTAAAGAGGTACGTGATAATTTACGTTCCGAATACAAACATACTCTCAAAGAGCCAATTGTAACCCAAAAGTTCCGCTTAAAAGTTCCACGTAGATGGGATTCGAAATACGTCGGCGGTCAAAGTCGTTCAAGACGATCTGAAACTGGTGCCCCTACTGCCGCAGAGTTTAGGAAAATTCAAGAGATAGAACTCTATTACGCACTTCCTACGCCGGCTGCTGAAGACGCACCGATGCAGTGAACACAACTGGCATCCAGTTCGTTTTCCAAAAACAGCGGAATTGCTAAAACCTTATGCTACGGTTCTTTAGGAGCATTCTTAAGCGATGTTATCTCAGGAAGCAACCAACCTCCTTCATCTCAGCCTAATTCAAGGTATAGGAACAAAAACCGTTCAATTCTTAATCAAAATTTTGGGCAGTGCTGAAAAAGTTCTGAACGCTTCTCCGCAAGAATTAGAGAAAATTGATGGCCTTTCTCCAGCAGCACGCGAGCGTTTGGTCCAAAAAAGACTCGGATGTCCGTTAGAACGCGAACTGGAATTGATAGACGAATTTGGATGCCAAATTGTAACGCTCTATGACGCAGCGTACCCACCACTGTTGAAGGAGATTGATACACCACCGCTTTTACTTTACGTCAGAGGTGAGTTTAAACAAGAAGATGCACTTAGCATTGCTATTGTCGGTTCCCGAGACGCAAAAGATTATGGGCGGCGCGTCAGTTACCAACTGAGCTATCAACTTGCCAAGCGCGGCCTGACGGTCGTAAGCGGTTTTGCAAAGGGAATAGATACCTGTGCACACCGAGGTGCCCTTGAAGCAAGCGGCAGAACAATTGCTGTTATGGGAAATGGGTTAAGTTTAATCTATCCCGCTGGGAATAGTGAATGGGTTGAGAAAATCATAGAGTCCGGTGCGTTAATTTCTGAATTCCCGATGGGTATGAAGCCGAGAGCAGAAAACTTTCCAAGACGGAACCGCATTATAAGTGGATTGACATTCGGAACCGTTGTCGTAGAAGCATCAAACCGAAGTGGCGCACTTATTACCGCACGGCTTGCAAGTGAACAAGGCCGAGAGGTGTTTGCAGTCCCTGGAGAAATTTTCTCTGAATTATCAACCGGCACCCATAAATTAATTGATAACGGCGCGAAACTTATAAGCACTGTGGATGATCTGTTAGAAGCACTACCGCAATATGCCTTACGCCAAATTTCTACCCTTACACCTACACAAGAGTCTGACAGAAACATAGAAAGTTCTGAAACACCGTCTGTTCTGAAGGGAGAACTTGAACAAACAAGCAGTACCACCTCTACAGAAAAGAAAGATCCTGCCTTTGTCGCTCCTCCCCCCGATTTAACAGCTGATGAAAAAACGGTGTTCAATGCGATTGAACTACCTTCATCTCATATTGACACTATAGTCCGAACAACGCAGTTGCCGATTAGTCAAGTTTCAAGTTTGCTCTTGATGCTGGAACTCAAAGGTGCTATTCAGCAGTTGCCAGGAAAACAATTTACCAAACTTTCAGTGTGAAAGCCCAATTCTTTAGATTTGGGATGAACACCGTTAACGTCTCCCTTTATCAAAAAGCTTGATTTTGTTCAAGAAATGTGGTGTCCTATATATGCCAACTGGATAGGAAAGCAATCATTAACAAACCTTGTGAGTGTACTACCCAATTTAACGAAATCGCCAGAGTTGCAGCGCAGTTTTTCCGAACACCCATTCTCTATCTTCTGGCGTGAAGAAATCCATTTCATCACGGACAACAGATAGCGTTTGCGCATAAGTTGCACGGCTTAAACAGACGGGCCAATCTGTTCCCCACATTATCCGCGACCCGCCGAAGGTATGATATACTTTCTTTACCTGTTCATGTGTGTCTGTCCACGGATAACTCGTCTTGGAAATTGACCACGTATGACTAATTTTGACATAGACACGAGGAAACTGAGCGAGATTCAGCAACAACTGCAGTTTTTCTGGAGCGTCAGGTGAACAGTCTGCCATGTGGTCAATCACAACATCAAGGTCAGGATGTTGTTCTAAGAGTGGCACAAGGTCAACTAATCTTTCAGCTTTGGTAAGAATTAGCATCGGCACACCAAGAGATTCTGCGCGGCTAAAGATAGGCGGCATCAATGAACCGGTAAACCAATCTCCATCAGCACCGACTGAAGGACTCAAACGGACACCGTGAAAGCCGTGCTCTTCTGTCCAACGACTGAGGTGATCTGGGGCATCTGGGTCTTCAGGATTAATTCTACACACACCCATAAATTTGTCAGGATACCTTCTCATAGCGTCTGCAGCGTAACTATTATCCCAAAGATAGTGGATAACCTGGACGAGGACAGTTTTTTCTACGCCGTTCGCTTCCATTAATTCAAGTAACATTTCCGGTGTAGCATCCTCGGCTGGATGATTTCTCCTTTCGGATGCCCACGGAAACCGAGGATCGTTTTTCCAAACATGCACATGCGGGTCGATAATTCTCATATTATTGCTCCTTTGGTTTGCGGAGGAATCCGTACGCGCCTAATGGCAGACAATAAAGTAAAATCAAAATGTGTAAACTGAACCCAGTAACAGTGGCAGTCGCAATTGATGTGCCAAAATAGTTCAAGAACCATGCAAATGGAAATTCTGTTGTCCCGAAGTTACCAACGGTTTGGACAGGCAAAAGATTAAACCCGTTTGTAAATGCAAGTGCGAAAAGCACTTCAGTCAGCGGGATATCAACACCCATTTCGGCAACAAGATAACACTGAAACCCGAAGCGGATTATGAGACATAATAAAGAATATCCCCAGACTTTTAATAAGCGTAAATTGAATCGAAACGCAGTGATTTCATTAAAGATGGAGATGATTTTGTTGACAATCCATGTGAGTGAAGATTTTTCCAAGCGCAATAGTGGTTTAACACATCTCTGGACAAGGTTATTACAAAAGTTTGGCGCGGTGCACGCCAAGACCATCAGGATTATTAATCCCGTTCCAACGACTAATGGCGTTAGAAAAAGCACCGTCCAAGAAAACTTGCCACTCAGTTTTGGAAGCAGTAATGACGCTGTGCCTGCCATCAAGCCAATTAACAACACTAAGTCAATGACACTTGCCACCATGAGTGAGGCTATCCCGTGCGTTACCTCTACCTTTTGCCGCCGTTGCATGAGATAGAGATATGAAATATCCCCTGTCCGCATCGGCAGAAAATTACCCCAAAATGTGTGCAGAGCAAGAATTGGGTAAATCTGATGTACACTGGAACCTAAACCGAGTAAAGTTCGGAACCTTAGGGTCTTTGCTAACACAAGCAGACAATAGCAGATAAACCCTATTAAAACCGCCTTAATTGGAATCTTGCTAAGTGTTTCAGGTATCTTTTTTAAGTCAATCTCTTTTAACAGTAGATAGGAAATAACAACCGCCAAAACAGTTGGCAAAACATATCTGGCAATCCGCTGCAGACGCTTCTTGTTCAAAATATCCCTACCGTCGCGACTATACATCAAAATGGTCCGAGTAAACTTTCACAAGATCGCCTTTTCGAAAACCGGGAACAGCAGTACCACATTCGCTGGCTAAGTGTTCGTAATCAATGCGTTTCAATCGCGCTAAAACAGCAGGTGTGTTTGCTTTTAGGAGGATCCACTGTTTGTTTCGTTCACACAACTTTTCGTCTGTTTCTTTGCGGGAATAATCTTGCCATCCTTGACACGGCACGGCAAAATCAAAACTGTTCTGAAAGACTTTTAGCGCGGCAGGCGTGTTATTATATTGCCACATCTGAAAATCTGGATGACGTATCGGTAAAGGTTTATATTCTCGCATATCTTGATGCGTACTTGGCAAACGCGTCCATATCTGAAATTCCGTATTAACCGAAAATGATTTACCAGAATCCAGGTGAAAAGCATCTCTTGGCAATGCTAATTTGCGAATAAATCGCATGCTTGTTTCAAGCTGCTTATGGACAATATATTTTCTGAAATTGACGGGGACAATATAAGCCACAATATCTGCTAAAGCGGCAGCGTGGTTAAAGAAGGATATTGCCAATTTTCCGCGCTTGCCAAATGGAGGATTGCCGATGATAGCAGTATCTTTAGAAGCATAAGGTAGACTGGTAACCGTAAAGAAGTCTTGCGTTATAATATTTTCGCATTTAGGGAGAATGTCTATGCCCAGCCTACGGTGTGGCGGCAAGCAATTGTAAAATGCACCCATACCAGCGGAAGGTTCCACAAAGAACATTTTATCTACTGTTCGGTTGACAGACGAAAGCGTTTGTAAGAAGTATTCCCAACACGACGCTGCTACTTCTTGCTTAGTGTAAAATGGATTTAATGATGTCCCCATAAATCAATTCCTTTAATGGATTGATTTATGATACCTATTTATGAACTAATTGTCAAGTAATACCAAATTAACGCGATTCGTCTCGGTAGGTGGGGAATCATGACGAATGTGCCAAATCAACGGTATGAATGCGCGTATGGCATTCCCCGTATGGTATTCGCCATGATTCATACCGTTGATTTGGCATCCTCTGCTTAACTCCAATAAAACAAGGTAAATCCTGTTAATTTAGTATGATAGAGTTAGCATAGTTGTTGACAATTTGAATATAAGGAATGTATAATTAAAATAAGGAGGTATTTATGCTAAAAATCAATCCCCAATATCTTTTTAATGATAAAGGTGAGAAAACTGCTGCTCTGTTGTCAATCAAAGAATTCCAACTCCTCATGCAGCACCTTGAAGATTTAGAGGATATTTTAGAGATGGACGCTGCGGTCAAAACCGAAACAGAATTTCGTGACTATCAAAACGTTCAGGCTGACTTAATAAAAGAAGGAAAACTTTGAATGCCGCAACAGTTTATACTGTCCACACAACACGTCGTGTGGAACAAGAATTACGACGTTTACCACAAGATGTTGTCAGGCGTATTGATGCCATTTTCGAGCGATTGAGACAGAATCCCCGCCCACATGGCGTTGTTAAACTCACCGGACAAAAAGATGTGCATTGGCGAATAAGAGTTGGGACATACCGAATTCTATATCAAATTGACGATCAACATCGACGTGTTAACATTTTTCGAATCAAACATCGACGAGATGTCTATCGTTAGTGAGAAGTAAATTCTATGTCTAAGGGATTGAAGTTTTACAATACATCTTACTTCAGCGTGTTCACGTTGTTTTCGGGTTTGGTATAATCTACAAATTCCGTCTCACCCGTATATATCTAATAATCATCTCCGCTTGTATTTATTAAGAGGGGATATCTCCTAAGGCAGATACCATCTTCCGGTGCCGTTTGTCCGGCGATGGTGATATGGGGATGGGAGATTTTCAAGTGTGATAGTCCCCGAAACTGTGAACACGACTGTCCGCGGACCTTCAGTTTCCACTGCTTCGCGCAAGCTGCCTGGACCGGAGTCGTTCAGATTCGTCACAAGAATGACTTTTCCGCCTCTACCGCCACGAGTGATTGCGCCGTAACCTTCTGCGCCTGGAAATGCGGGAACTTGTGGTGTATCTGCTGCGAATGCATGCGGAATTAGCGCGAGCATACTGGCACATACAAGAAGTAGGCATTTTTTGATGTTGTATTTCAATGTAATTTTCTTTCAGTTTTAGCGCGCGATTCTTACATCGCCGCGCAGGACGTGTATTTTATCGTTTTCACTCAATATGCAGATATTGGTTTCTTTTACTAAATCCACAACTTGATTTGCAAAATCATCATGTACCATCAGACCAGCAATTTTAACGACTATTCGGTTAGCACGGTTATCATGATTAACACTTGTATCGCCTAAGGATTCAGTGCAACAAGACAAGCACTCAGCATATCTTCCACCTCTTGACGCGTATCGTCACGCAATGGGCCCGCGAGTGCTGCGCGATAAAGGTTCACGGCTTTACTCGGATCACCTGCCTTTTCATAACACGAAGCCGCGCTAATTCTATGGATTGCTCCCTCTAATTCACGGCCTAATGCATCAAGTATCGGCGCGATATGCTCTTCATAGTTTGCAGCAGATAGCCAAAGCGGTTGTGCTGTTTCCGTCATGCCAACTTCCCATAGTGCCTGTGCTTTGGAAAGCACCTCTGACTTTTGGTTCATAGCCTCTTTAAGTTTCTTTGAGTAAGGTTTAGTTTTTGGGGCAGCCATGTGTTCACTCCTCCAAACGGTGATAATTTCACTCAATATGCATATCTTGATTTTCTTGGACCAAAGATATAACATAATTTGCAAAATCATCATGGACCATCAGGTCAGAAATTTTAACGGTTATTCAGTTAGCGCGTCTTTCATGGTCAATACTGTTGACAAATTCCAAAATATCTTTGTCAGCAAGATCTGCGGCTATATCAAATGTTTTGTTTGTCCCAAACGCATTTATCATTTCTAACAAATCTGCATCTGATTTGTCTCCAAGCCCAGTTTCATACTCGTCCATAAAGCGCGTTGCGACTCGCCATGCAAGCGGTGATATAGTTGCAGTGATTTTCTCCTTACGGATTCTCTCTTTTCTTTCTTTCCAAAGTCTTTCCGCCATCATAATCCCAGACATTACAAATCCTCCCAATTCTATGAAAAGTGTTGATAATAGAAGAAAGAGCGGAACTAAAGCACTTATGTTAATCAAATTAAGTTCTGATATTTAACACACGTTATTAGTAAACACCTCAATAAAAATCCATACTGCACCAGTTAACGCCTTAGTAATTGGGAATTTTTGAGATATTTATAGAGTTCACTATCAGTTGTCAAAATCAGTTTCGTACTTTCGTTAGTTGACTTTCGGTACGTTTCTAAAGTTTGGAGAAAAGCGAAAAACTCGGGGTCTTTACCGTGTGCATTAGCATAAATCTGGATAGCCTGCGCATCAGCTTCCCCTTTAATCTGTTCTGCTTGCTTATATGCCTCAGATTGGATACGTTCCAGTTCCTTCTGTTTCTGCCCCATGATGTTTGCCGCTTCCCCCTCACCTTCCGATTTATATTTCTCAGAGATACGTTGACGTTCAGAAATCATTTGGTCAAAAACTTTCTGTCGGACTTCATCTACATAGTTGATCCGTTTTATGCGTACATCAACAAGTTCTATGCCGAATCGTAGGACTGTCTCACGTGCTTTTTCAAGGATTTTTTGTGTAATTTCCTCTCTGCCAATCTGTATCTCTTCTAACTGTTCTTTGGTTTGACCTTCCTCTTCTCCAAGCGTTTCCGCATCAAGTTCTAACACTCTGTTTGAATTTCGCACAACTTCAATTAAGATATGTGCTGTTACTAAATCTCGTGCGGCGGAATCGATGATGTCATCAAGCCGTGATTGCGCAAGGACTTCTGTTCCGAGTGCTTGATAGAAGGCGAGGGCATCTTTTATCTGCCACCGCGCTGTCGTATCAAGCCAGATGAATCTCTTGTCTTTGGTTGGTATTTGATTGGGGGAGCCGTCCCATTCCATGATGCGTTTCTCAAAGCGATGTACCTGTTGAATGAATGGTGTTTTTATCTTTAAACCCGCATTCGCAATAGGTTCACCCACGGGGCGGCCAAACTCAGTAATGACAACTTGTTCACCTTCTTGGATAATGTAAAATGCTCCGGAAGCAAATATAACGATCAGAATGGCAACGATAATCAACGGTATCAGTATCTTGAATTTCATTCGTAATCTCCTTTTGTATTGGTATGGTAATCTCATGTAAATTATTCTTTCAGCTGCAGGATCGGTATTGGTGTGTTTGCTTTATCGTCAATGATATAAATCTCTTTAACTTTTGGCAAAACTTCCTGCATCGCTTCCAGATAGAGTCGTTGGCGTGTTACCTCTTTCGCTTTTTGGTACTCTGCGCGGATTGCATTGAATTTATCCGCGTCGCCTTGTGCTTGGTTAACTCGCTTCAGGGCGTAACCTTCAGCTTCTGAAATTTGTTGTTGCGCTAAACCTTTGGATTTCGGGACAGATTGGTTGTAATCCCGCCACGCTTCGTTAATGAGACGTTCTTTTTCCTGCTTTGCCTCGTTAACCGCGTTAAATGCGGATTTCACCTTTTCTGGTGGATTTACATCCTGCAAGGTCACAGTCGTTACATCTAATCCCGTTTCATATAAATCCAGCAGTGTCTGCAGATGTCGTTCAACCTTTCCTGCAATTTCTATACGTCCGATGGTCAGAACTTCTGTAACAGTGTGGTCGCCGATTACCCAGCTCATCACAGATTCTGATAAGTCACGCAAAGTACGTTGAGGATTTCGGACAGAAAACAGAAACTTTTGAGGGTCTTTTATTTTATACTGTACAACCCATTCAACATCAGCGATGCTCAGGTCACCTGTTAACAATAAAGATTCTTCGGAATAATCTCGTGTATCGTATTGGGTTCGCACACCTGCTTTGAGTGTTCGAAATCCAAATTCTTCTTTAAATACTTTTCGGACTGGGACACTAATGGCTTTTTCAATGCCATAAGGTAACTTAAAGTGGAGTCCGGGTTCGGTTTCTCGAACAAATTTACCGAACATCAAGACAACAGCGATTTCGTCTGCTTCAACAGTGTAAAAACTGGTTGCTAAACTCGCCAAAACAGCCACGCCAATAATCACAAACAAAATCCGTTTGGGGGTAATAAAGTGCATGTAGTCGGAAAGTTCCATGTTATTTCTCCTTTTTTAATTCTAATGATGCCTTTTATATAGCATGAGAGTCCATCCTAATTACAGGTTTGAATACATAGCAGGACATCTCAGGCTAATTCAGTTTATCAAATCTACAGACTTTTTTCAACTACTTCTGTTTTCACAGTTTCGCAGTTTGCAAAAGTGTATTGTGGATACCTTATTGTTTTTATGCCATTCGGATGCCGCCATTCACATCAAGGGTTGCTCCGGTGATGTACTGCCCTTCTTCCGAGGCGAGGAAAAGAATAACGTTTGCCACTTCTGCGGGATCTGCTACGCGGCCAAGTGGAATTTGGTCGGTCATATCTGGGTGGTTTTTTGCCATCTCCGTTGCTGCAATGCCCGGCGCGATAGAGTTAACCGTAATTCCATACTCGCCTAAAACCCTTGCGAACGATTTTGTCAGACACATCACACCTGCTTTTGAAGCAGAATAAGGTGCTGATGCTACTAAACCTCCCACCTGTCCTGCTAACGAACCGAGATTGATGATACGTCCAAACTTTTGTGTTTTCATTGTCTCCATAACCGCCTGTGAACAGAGAAAGGGGCCTTTGAGATTGACAGCCATCATCTTATCCCACTCCGCTTCGGTGCAAGCATCTATGCGGGTATAACTGAAAATGCCCGCGTTGTTCACTAAAATATCAATTCGTCCAAATTCTTCAAGTGCCTTATTCACCATCGCACGCACGGATTCACTTACAGCAACATCCGTTTCAATTACAACGCATCGCCTATCAAGTGCCGCTATCTCTTTTGAAACCGCCTCAGCATTCGCCATATTGACTTCGGGGATAACAATATCTGCCCCTTCTTGTGCGAACGCGAGGCAGGTTGCTTTTCCAATGCCTCCACCACCACCTGTAACAATTGCAACGCGCCCATCCAACCGCATTTTGCTTCTCCTTTGCCAGTTTTTAGTGCAAACCCTATTGAATAAATTTTCTTACACTCTTTTTCCTTGAAAATCTATTATGAATGTTGTAACATGTGAATATTATCACACGTATTCTGCAAAAAGTCAATATACACAGTGGAAAAGGATATGGAATCTTCAATTATGAAAACAACCACATTTTGGAATTTACAAAAGTTTTTTTGGGTGTTCGGTTTTGTTTGTGTCTTTGTTTCTACAGCATCAGCACAGAATTATTATCCCGCTAATATAGGTAACGAATGGGTTTTAGAAAGTACTGACGGTAAGGAGAGACGTACTTATTCACTTGAACAACCCAAAAACGTTGCAGATCAAGAATTTGTTCTTCTGAAAATTGAAACGGAGAATCTTCGCACCAACAAGGTTGTTGACACAGACAATTACTTTTTGACAGATGAGGATGAAGGGATCAAACTCCATAAGACTGTCCTTGAACAAGCTCCCTACGGTAATGTGACGGCGGATTTTCCAACACCGGTTATTTTTTTCCCTAAAGTATTAGTGTTAGGAGAAAAATGGGACATAGTTGCAAATACGGAACTTCTTGGTATACCTATAAAGAGTACCACCAATTTAGAAGTTGTTGAATTTGAGGATGTTGTAACACCAGTCGGAACGTTTAAGAACTGCGCTAAAATTCAGTTAGTATTAAAAACTTCTGCTGCAGGGGGTGTCATAAATATCGATCCAACAACCTCTTATCAGTGGTTAGCACCTGATGTGGGCCCCATCAAATTTGAGAATAGTGATGGTCTTGTCTATCAGATCACGAACTTCAAATTATCCGGTCCACCTGTCAGAGAAGCGCAGGGGCCTCCCGTATGGCAACTGCCATCTCTTGAGTTTCAAGTCACTGGTTCGCGTCTCGGTGGGATACTCAATGCCAAGATACTTGAAAACGTTGAAGATTATACATCTGAAGTGCACAATTTAGGAATCGTAGCCGTAACTGGCGGAATTGTGCCGCCTGGAGATGGCACCGGTTTCGTAACGAACTCGAAAAGAAGACAAGATCTATGGGTTGCTGGAATCTTTGGGAATGCACCTATCATCGGCACAGTAACGCTTTTTGCAGAAAATGATAAAGGCAGAACTACAGTAACTATTAAAGTCACTATTATTCAATGACTTTTACGGCGTTGTGATTGCTTTGTAGCGCAAACTGTATGAAGATTAAGTTATTAATGGTGTACCCCACTGCTGGCGAGGTTTCCTAACCTCGCCAATTACCCAATTTATTTTTTAATCTTTATACAGTTTGTGCTACAGCACAGGCGGTAGATGGGGTTTTCCAACCTCGCCAGCGCGATGGTGTGGATTGTTGTTCATTGAAATGTGAACATATTTTCGGATTTTTACTATGATTTTGCACTCATTTGGAGGAAACAACATACAATGAATTCAGGACGGTTCCCTTACTCAAAATGGGTAGGAACCTTTTTACTACTATTGGTAACTTGCTCAGCGTCCGCTGAAAAAGTTAAAGTCTTAAACCTTGAAAATAGTCTACAAATTGCCAAAGAGAACAATCTCACTATTCAGTCAGCTGAGCAAAATCTAAAATCTGCCGAGGCACAAATTCGCACTGCCCGTGCCGCAATGCTACCCCGACTCGCAGCAAGCGGTAATTATACCTACTTCAAAGACGTACAAAAATCCGTAATTTATGCACAAGGAGGTTTTGGATTCCCTATACCGGGTGAAGAGACGAATGGCATGTCAACACCAAGTCCGGACAATGAGGCAGATTTGATTGAATTGGAGTTTGGCGCACACCATAATGTTCAAGGCACAGTCAATTTGACACAACCTGTCTTTGCTTGGGGACGCTACTATTACGGCTACCAAGCCGCCAAACTTAGATACGAAGCAGAAAAAAAAGAATTAGCGGCTGCTTATGAAAAATTACGTTTGGATGTCCACGAGGCATTTTATCGTGTCTTAATAGCACAAGAATTTGTGAAAGTTGCTGAACAAAGTGTTGCGTTAGTCCAAAAACAACTCGGTATTGCGCAAACATCCTTTGATGCTGGGGCAACCACCAATTTTGACGTGCTTCGTGCAAAGGTGCAACTCGCAAATTCAGAATCACAATTGATTCGTGCCAAAAACGGTGTTAAAACAGCACAAAATGCATACAAAACGCTGCTGAACCTATCGCTCTCTGAACAGATTTCAGTAGAAGGTTCGTTTGAGATTCCCGAAATCCAAATTCAATTGGATGAATTAATTAAATTAGCGTTTGAAACGCGTCCAGAAATTAGTCAATCTCAACTCAACGAACAAGCTGGACAAAAACAACTCAGTGTTGCCAAGACACGAAACCTGCCTGATCTCGCTTTTTTTTCTAATTATCAAATATCCCATAACGAAAGACTCACGCAAATGAACCGTATCTGGAGCCTTGGGTTGCAAATTAATATCCCAATTTTTGATGGATTTGCTTCTCGTGCGGGTGTCCAACAAAGTGAATCGATTCTGAAGCAACTCCAATTAGGCACAAAACAGATCAGGTCAGCCACTGAATTTGAGGTGCGCAACGCCTACCTTGCTTTGCTTGAAGCGAAAACGCTAATCAACGTTCAGCGTGAAACGGTAGCACAGGCACAAGAAAGCGTTAGGATTGCCACACTTCAATTTGAAAACGGCATGATTACGAGTGTTGGACTTACTGACACACAACTTGCACTGATGCAAGCAAAAGTCAACCGTCTTCAAGCACTACACGATTATGTCGTTGGCTTAGCAAAACTTGAAAAAGCAATAGGACAAAGAATACAATAAACAACATTACACCAAAAGAAATAGACCATATTTAAGGATGGAGTTTCTTTCCATCCACTAAAGGAGCATTATAAATTGAAAAGAATTTGGATCCCCATCATAATTGTAGTTATCGCTGTAATCGCAATGTTCCGATTTTTAAAACCCGAAAAACCGGAAATTGAAGCGACAGATCAAACAGAGGTTTCAAAACCTGTGGAAATAACTAAGGCTAAACGTGGCGAAATTCGTTCAGAACTTCAGTTGTCAGGAACAATTGAAGCGAAATCTCGTGTGAGTGTAGTTCCCAAAATTGCTGGCCGCATCATTGACCTTCCTGTAACCGAAGGGACCCGTGTGAAGAAAGAAGATATACTTGCAGTCGTTGAGCATGAGGAGTTAAAACTTGCAGTGGAACAAGCTGCAGCGACATTGGAATCAGCCGAATCTGCATACTCTCAGGCACAGCAACTCGCTGAAGTCCGCGTACATTCACAGGTTGCACAAGCAAAAGCCCTACTCAATGCTGCTGAAGTGTCGCTGCAACAGGTCAAAGAGCTTGCTGAAATTCGCACTGTCACGCAAATAGACCAAGCGGAAGCAGGGTTAAAGTCTCTTATAGCAAATCTGGAAAAGATAAAAACAGGTGCCCGTGATGAAGACCGACAGCAAGCGGAAGCAGGCTTAAATCAGGCAAAGGCGAACCTACTTAATGCCCAAAACAACTATGCCCGCATGGAACAACTCTTCAAAAACGGCGCAATTAGTCAGCAATCGCTGGAAAACAGTCAGACACAGTTGGATGTGGTAAAAGCACAGCATAAAATTGCAACCGAACAGCTTCAACTAATTGATAATGGTGCGCGGGAAGAAGATATTCAGGCGATGGAAGCACAAGTAGAACAAGCAAAGGCTGGACTCAGACTTGCGCAGGCACAAGCATCAACAAAAACATGGGAAAAAGACATCGCACTTGCACAATCTCAAGTTGAAACCGCACGGGCAGGATTTACATCCGCACACGCCTTAGAAAAAGCAAAAAGTTGGGAAGCAGAAATTACCGCTGCGAAAACTGCACGCACACAAGCAGACATTGCACTTGAACTCGCAAAAAAACGGCTAAGAGATGCCACAATTAAAGCACCTATTGATGGTATTGTGTCACAAAGGTTCTTAGATTTAGGCGGTATGGCAGTACCAACAGCACCGTTATTTGAAATTGTGGATATTGATACAGTCAAAGCCTCTGCAGATGTGATCGAAGCGCACTTGAGCCAATTGACATTGGATCAACAAGCTATAATCAATATTGACGGAATCAACACCCCGATATCAGGGATGATCGTATATATCAGTCCGACACTGCAGCCGATGCAGCGCACCGCAAGAGTAGAAATTCATATTGATAACCCTGAAGGCACGCTCAAACCGGGAATGTTCGCCAAAGTTACTGTTCCTGTTGAGGTGCGCACAGGGACCATTCTTGTCCCTCGCGTTTCACTTATTGAAGATACTGAGACAAAAATCCAGAACGTATTTGTTGTGGAAGCAGGTAAAAGTGAACGCCGCTCTGTGGAAATCGGGCTTTCTCGTGGTGGTGAAGTAGAAATAGTCAGCGGATTGAATGAAGGCGATTCCGTTGTCATCGCCGGGCAGCACTCTCTTAAAGTCGGTGAAAGCGTAACGGTTGTCAGTCCCTAAGACAAGGCGAAAGAATCGTTTGTTTTGTAAGTCCGAATACGCGACTAAAATTGATTGCCGACAACTGATAACTGACAGCCAATTGAACACCGGTTAGCCAGAAGATAAAAAATGAAAGTTGAGCAGATTCACGGTCCCAAAGAAAAAACGCTTCAGGTTATTGAACTTGAATATCTTTTACAAAGCGATTCTCCCGAAGTCTTTTGTCCATACGGATTACAAAAGCATGGGAACGTAATAATCGCTCGCGCGCCAGCAAGGCTTGACATCATGGGAGGTATCGCGGATTACTGTGGGTCAAATGTTTTCGAAATGACATTAAACCGTGCGGCAGTTGCAGCGTGCCAAGCACGGGAAGATCGAAATGTTTATGCATTGACACTACAAGCAGATAGTCGACTAAAACCCAGTTTTCAGATGTCGCTTGATGATTTCTACATTGACGGCAATCTCAAATCGTCCACCCAGGTCAGAGAACTCTTTAGCAAGGAGACACGGACAACCTGGGTTGGATATGTACTTGGTTGTTTTTGGACGCTGCTAAAAGAAAAGAAGATTGAGAATTTTCCACACGGCGCTGCAATAGTTATCAGAAGTGATATTCCGATGGGTGCAGGTATCGCTTCATCCGCAGCAGTTGAAGTTGCAACCTTGACTGTCCTCAATCAACTCTATGGTTTGAACTTGGACGCGATGGAAATCGCGCGACTTGCGCAAATTGTTGAAAATCAAATTGTTGGTGCGCCTTGTGGCATTATGGACCAGATAACTTCTGTAGCTGGTACAAGAAATAAAATGCTTTCTATTCTCTGTCAACCGTACCAAATCCTTGAATTCGTTGAATGTCCACAAAATGTTAGTTTTGTCGGCATCCATACCAAAGCACCGCGAAGCACAAAAAGTGATGCCTACATTGACACACGTACCGCAGCATTTATGGGGTTATCAATCTTAAAAAAGGAACTCGGATGGGAAAAACTAAATGATAACTATCTGTGTAATCTTTCTGTCCAAGAATTTCGTGAGCATTGTGAACCGATTTTACCTCAACAAATGCAAGGCAATGAATTTCTGAATAAATATGGTGAGACCGTCGATTCTGTTACACAGGTTAATCCTGATAAAATATATGCTGTCAGAGACTGCGTCCAACATCCGGTTTATGAAAACGCACGAGTTAAGCAATTTATAGATGCCATCAAAAATGTTAGTAAGTCCCCGGACCGCGCAAGCGATTTTCTAAAAGTGGCAGGTAGCCTCATGTACCAATCAAATGCAAGTTATCGCGACTTAGTTGGACTCGGATCTCCCGAAATAGATGGAATCGTTAATATCGCGCAAAAAATCGGCGAACAAGGTGGTATTTACGGGGCAAAAATTACCGGTGGTGGGGGCGGCGGTACTGCGGCTCTCCTTTGCTATGGCGATGTCTCCACTTCGTTGACACAAATTATCGCCGCCTATAAATTAGCGTGGGGAATTCAAACAGAAACCTTTAGCGGATCATCATCTGGCGCTTGTGAATTCGGGCATATCGTATGGGCATTAAAAGAGAGCGAACCGTTGACTCATTTTTAATTCGGGAAACTATTAGTCAAATCTGAAAACATGGAATCATCAGTACAAAACCTCAGCGAACTCAACCAACGCCGTGAATCCGGTGTCACATGGCGTGCTATCCTCATTGCGATTTTTTTAATCCCACCCAATGTGTTTTGGGTCATTGAAGTTGAGTGTGTGTGGCACTCTGGACATCCAACCACTATCTCCCTGTTTTGGAATGTTGTTCTTAACATTTTTTTCCTAATCCTCATTAACCTCTTCATAAAGCGCGTAGCACCAAGAGCAGCATTAACACAAGGTGAGATGATTACCATCTACGCGATGCTTTCTATCGCCTCTGGTTTGGCTGGTCATGATATGTTGGCTTTAACTATTCCTGCACTGCCACACGCGTTTTGGTTCGCTACGATAGAGAACGATTGGGCTGGCACATTCCACAGTTATATTCCACAACACCTCGTTGTGTCCGATAAAGAAATTATCCGCGGATTTTATGAAGGCGATACACCGTTTTACAACGCACAGATCGGCGGTGCATGGATAATGCCGACGTTGTGGTGGACATCTTTTATCCTTGCACTCGGTGCGATCATGATTTGCCTAAATGTGCTTATCCGTAAACAGTGGACAGAACATGAAAAACTTGCATATCCTATTATCCAACTCCCGATGGCAATTACAGAAGGCGGTGGCAAAGCCCAACTTTTCAAAAACCGAATTCTGTGGTATGGATTTATTGCTGCCGCTGTCCTGAATATTTGGCACGGATTAGCACATTTCTTCCCAGTCCTGCCAGATTTTAGTGTGCGCCATAACGCACGTAATTGGGGAACGTTTTTCACCGAAAAGCCGTGGAATGCTGTCGGAAATATCCCTGTTCCTCTATATCCATTTGTAATTGGATTAGGCTTTCTTTTACCACTTGATCTATCTTTTTCCTTATGGTTCTTCTATCTGTTTGAAAAGCTGCAACGGGTATTTGGAAGTGCTGTCGGAATTCCTGCGCCTTTTCCGTATGGGAGCGAGCAATCCATAGGCGGATGGATGGCAATTTTTATTATTGCGCTACTGGTAACGCGTAGGCACATCGCAAACGTTGTCCGAACCATATTAGGTATGCGGGGAGGCATTGACGATTCACAAGAACCGATACGATATCGCACTGCATTTCTCTTGATTATCCTTGCAAGTCTCTATATTATCTGGTTCTGTCTGAAGGCAGGGATGACGCTTCCAATTATTCTTCCATTTTTCGGATTCTTCTATGCTATTTCAATCGGTATCACGCGCGTTCGTGCTGAACTCGGTCCGCCTGCTCATGAAATGGCAGGGATGTGCAACGCGCAGCAATTTTTAGTGAATATTCTGGGGACGCGACGCATCGGACCAAACAACCTAACAGTGTTTCCATATTTTTGGTTTTTCAGTGGACGTGGATATCGTGAACACATCATGCCACATCAACTTGAGGCATTCAAGATGGCAGAACGCGCAAATATGAACACAAAAAAGTTGGTGTTGGCAATGATTATTGCCGTTGTCCTTGGATCGATCTCAGCGTTTTGGGCAACGCTGAGTGAACTTTATCGTCTCGGTGGTGCAATCACGGGCGCAGGTGGTGGAATTGGTCCGTCTGTTGGGCATATCGGTCAATTCGGATGGCTTGCGGGTTTATTTGCTTTCCCGCGCGACCCAAACGTCCCCGCAATGAGTTTTATGGCTGGTGGCATGGGGTTCACCTTTTTATTAATGTTTATGCGCATGCGTTTTATTTGGTGGCCCCTGCATCCAGCAGGTTATCCTATCTCTATGACTTTCGGTGTTGGTTATTTTTGGAGTTGTCTCGTTATCAGTACATTTCTTAAGTGGATGGCCCTTCGATTTGGAGGTCCTACCACATATAGAAGAATGATTTTCTTCTTCTTTGGAGTTATCCTCGGTGAATACTGCGTAGGCGCGTTCTGGAGTGTCTTAAGCGTCATTATTCGTGAACCGATCTACGACTTCGCACCGGGCTAAAAATTTATCATGAAATTAATAAAAATCTCTCTTTTTCTATTCATAATAGGTTCTTTCTCATCCTTAACCTTATTTGCTGCCGATGAAGGCTCACACGCTGCCGAATTTCTTAGTCACGGCGTTGGTGCACGTGCGCTCGGAATGGGAAGCGCATTTGTTGCAATCGCTGATGATGCGACTGCTACTTACTGGAATCCCGCTGGGCTAACAAAAGTCAAAAAGCATAGTTTTTCAGCAATGTATTCCGATACTTTTAGCACTGGTGATGGTAGTTTTTTGAGCAAAGGTTTGGTCAGCTACAATTTTGTTAACTACGTCCATCAGCTTGAGGGAATTGGTAGTCTCGGCTTGAGTTGGATTCGTCTCGGCATTGACGACATACCCCGCACTACTTTCATTGATGTGGATAATAACGGTTTTCTCGGTGATTTTCAAGACATAAATGGCAACGGTGTTAAAGACCAAGGTGAACCCTACATTGACAGACCGACAGTTGCAGAATATTTTAGTAATACCGACAACGCGCTGCTCATCTCCTATGCACGTCAGATTCATCCGATTGCTGCTGTGGGAGGCAACCTCAAACTTCTGAGTCAATCCATTTTTGAGAACAGCGGAAGAGGTTTCGGAATTGACATCGGTATTATTCTGATGCCTTATAAAGGTTTCAGGTTCGGTACAATTTTGCTTGATGCCACTGGTACACAAATTCGATGGGATACCGCAGATAAACCGGTTTTCACTCGCGGACGCAGACTGCGATTTGGCGGAGCATATCAATGGACCTTTCCAAGCTTCGGCAAAGGTAGTATCGGTGCAGACTTTGAAACTGATCAAGCGGATTTAGAAGAAGGCACAGACTCAGGCGGTGGACTTCTCTTTCGCACAGGCGCGGAATACTGGCTTTTCAGGACGCTTGCGCTGCGCTGTGGTTGGAACGGACATGGATTTTCTGCTGGAACCGGCCTCCAATTGCGTGTTAGCACGATGACGTTTTTTGTAGATTATGCTTTCAATACGCATACGCTTGGCGGTTCACAACGGATTTCTGTTTCTGGGCAATTTTAGCCGTCCAACGCCTTTTGTAAGTTAACCTTTTGTAATATTTGTTTATACCAAATTAACGTATTCATCTCAGTAGGTGCGATTTCCATGAAGAAAAAAAATAAATTGAGTAATTTGGCGAGGTTAGGAAACCTCGCCAGCGTTAGGGTGCGGGATTGGTGAGGTTAGGAAGAAATCAACGGGACCAATACCATTTAGGCATTCCCCACCTCGCCAGCGTTATGGTGCAGGGAGTGTTTAATTCAATAATTCATCACGCAATTTCATGATAGCTTCTCTCATTCTTACGCCCATTTGCTGGTACATTTCCCGTTTTACTTCAGTCTCAACGATTCCGCTAAAATCAATTGGTTCTCCAAAAACGACATTCAATTTCGCACGACGTATACGGCTACTGCCACGCGGTAACATTTCCTCTGCACCACAATGATATACCGGAATTGTTGGAACACCTGCTCTGTGCGCAATAAAACATGCACCGTCATGCGCTTTGCCCATAGTGCCATCAGGGCTCCGAGTACCTTCTGGGAAAATTAGTACTGCTTTACCTTCTTTCAGAAGAGAAATTGTTCTGCGTAAAGCCCCGAAGTCAGCGGACCATCTATTCACAGGATAAGCATTAAATGTAGTAATTAACTTACCTAAACCGGGAACTTTGAAAAGATTGCTACGTCCCATGAAATGTATTTCACGATTTGCAGCAGACCCGACAATGACAGGGTCCAAAATGCTGATATGATTTGAGACGATTAAGACACCCCCTTCGCGTGGGATGTAGCTAACACCTTGCGCCTCAAGGTGTCCCATTACTTTACAAAATAGATTTGTCAGTCTATGTCCCCACCGATACACCCGGCGTGGTGACCAGAACTTGTTATTGGTATACCACATGAACTTTGTTTTAGCGTAAGTGCTTTAACCCTCCGTGAAAATATCAACTATGATCAATGCCGACTACCTATCTTTGCAACTATCAAGTCTACTACTTCGTCAATCGTTTTACCGGTTGTGTCTATGTGAATAGCATCTTTAGCAGCCTGCAAGGGACTATGTTCACGTGACATATCCTTCTCATCGCGCGCCCTAATCTCCGCTTCAACAGACTCTAAAGTCGTATCTACATTTTGTGTTTGAAGTTCTGCAAATCTCCGTTTTGCCCGTTCCTTTACAGATGCATCTAAATAAAATTTAAAATCAGCACATGGAAACACAATAGTCGTCAAATCTCTTCCTTCAGCGATGATACTCCCTTCCTCTCCGATTTTACGTTGATGCCTAACAATCTCATGTCGAATTTCAGGTACTTTCGCTATATCCGCAACTAAGTTATTTACTTCTGGGGTGCGTATCTGAACTGAAACATCGTCAGAATTTAGCAAGATTTTTTTGCCGTTGTCTTTAAATTCGATATGACATGTTTTCACAAGCTCAATAAGTTTAGGGATATTTGTTTCAACCTCATTTTGTATTGCAAGCACTGTTACTGCTCGGTACATCGCCCCGGAATCCAGGTAAAGCAATCCGAGTTTTTCTGCAACAAGCCGAGCGACAGTGCTTTTGCCTGATCCTGCAGGCCCATCTATTGCAATCGTCAGATAATTTCCAATCTGTTTCATTTGTGTTGTAAATTTTCTCTCTGTTTTGTAACTATATTTTGAGCTTCCACCAGTACCCGTTCAATTTCTGCATGATTGTGGGTCTCAAGAAAGGTTCTGAATTCGTTCAAATCTTTAGAGAAGGCATCCAATAAGGCTAAAAGAACATCCGCATTCTGCGTAAAGATACTTGCCCATAATTCAGGTGCCCCCGCAGCAATGCGTGTGGTATCCCGAAAACCGGTTGCTGTGAAATCCAGTGCCTTGCCATTTGGCGTTTCCACGTTTGCCACACTGTTGGCAAGAATGCTTGCAATCAAATGGGGAAAATGGCTTGCAGCACCAATGAGTTGATCATGAACTGCGGGCGAACACACATAAGGAATCGCACCGACAAATTCCCAGAAGTTCTTGACTAATTGCAGAGCATTCTTATCGGTGTCCTTTGTCGGTGTAAGAATACATTTTGCGTTTTCAAAAAGGTCAGCTCGCGCAGCAGTAACGCCCGTTTCATGTGAACCTGCCATCGGGTGCCCACCTACAAAAGAGATACTTGATGATGGCACTGCCCGCACCTGCATCTCAACCGACTGAACTAATGACGATTTTGTGCTGCCAACATCCGTAACCACAATCTGTTTTTTTTCTCTTCCAATAACGGATTCAATAATGCGCTTTACCAAGATCGGTATAAGTTTGACTGGTGTGCATAACACTATAAGGTCACTGCCATTGATGCCTTCAGTCAACTCAGTTGTGGCATCGTCAACCGCATCGTGCTGTAGTGCTTTTTCGAGCCTGCTGATGTTCCGACCTAAACCGACGCGCTGTCCCCTAAATCCGTTTTTCTTAAGTGCCAGCCCAAGTGAACCCCCTATTAAGCCGACACCCCATATCGTAATTCTACGAATTTCCTTTATCTGTTGCGTGGTAAGTTTTGATTTGTCGTTTGTAAACATGCAGTAGAATTCCCATAGACAGTGTCTTATTTTAATTTTAAGTGAATCACATTGTCATGTCAAGTGAAAACGTCGGGTATGTAAAGTTTTTGTCACTTATCTGTCTGAATCGCGGATTTCACGGAGGACGCGGATTTCTCGGAAAGGGTTTTTGATAAGCTAATCTCTTTTTCAAGCGAGGACGGCACACTTTGAATAGGCGTTTGGGAGTTTCCAACACCCCTTCCGCGTTTTCCGTGTCCTCCGCGTAATCCGCGATTCAGACAACAAACAACTGTAGCATAAACTTCCAGTTTGTGCCACAAAGCGCAATCTGGAAGAGGACGCTACAAGAAACTGAAAAACGACTCGGCATCGCTACAACACCCTTCCGCGTTTTCTGTGTCCTCCGCGTAATCCGCGATTCAGACGACATACTACAGACGACTCGGCAGCACCAACACCGCCCGCCGCGCTCATCCGTGATTCTGACAGAAAAATGGCAAACGTCTCAGGCAAAGCACCTTATCCCAAACTTTGCCCAAATATTTACACACCCCGTCTAAATTTGCGTCCATCCTGATTTTGTCAAAAATTTATCTTGCATCTCTTTTTTACATTCATTATACTATTGTAACTAAAGTTGCTACCTATAAGTTTTAGACATGGAAACACCGTCTTTAATGAAAACATGCTGATAATTAGTCAATATTTGTAGCGCAAACTGTCAGTTTGCGCACTTGCAGGCACAATCTAACAGATTGTGCTACATAGTGGCAACTTGAGTTATTGTAAATAATAGTTGATGTTTGCGTAAGTTTTATATGTTTGTTAAAAACGTTCAAACATGATTACTGCATTTTCAAAAAAAAAAAAAACTAAAAGTGAGTTGATTTTTTAACTGAGTATCTGTTATAATGTTTTCAACCCGAATAAGTAGGGTAAATTGATAGTTTTATCCCTTATGGAAAGCTGTCGTCAAATCTGCATAATAAAAAAGGAGAATTCTGGAAATGAAAGTTCATAATATTTTAGGTGTGCTTGTTGTGTTGTTGATATTGAGCATATCAATGTCGGGGTATGCACAAGTACAAGAAAAAAACCTTGTCGGCTGGTGGCTTTTTAATGATGGAACAGAGGAAACAGGTAATTGGGGGGATATTATCCTCCGAGGTGCCACAATTAAAGATGGGCAAATGGTTTGCACACGAAACAATTGGGCAAATTCCATTGAATACGATGGACCAGATATCACTGATATAACATTAGCGAGTTGGGTAGCATTAAATGATCTAGGACATACACACGGTTCCGCCCTTACATTGGATAGAACCGATGTAGATCAGTTTGTTGCGATTGTTTATGCTGAAAGGCAACAAAGACAATGGATGCCTGGAAGCAGCCATTTTAGGCGTACTGAGGATTTCCCAAACGTAGTGAATGAAGATAAAGAGGGTGAGATGACATTAATAACCATCACATATAGACTTGATGGTGGTCAATACGAGATTACGGGTTACCGTAATGACAAAAGTATGGGTAGTTTCAAAAAGGGAGATTCAAGAACCTGGACAAGTGCAAACGCTGAAGCGATCTGGGGAGCGAGACATTCAGGTGGTGTTGCTAATCGAGTTAGCGAATCTATAACTGCTGATATAGATGAATCTCGTATCTACAATGTAGCCTTGACGCATGACGAGGTTAAACAGATGTACAATGGGGATCTGCCAGTAGAACCACGCGGCAAACTTGCAACCCGTTGGGCAAAGATTAAAAGATAGTAATCTTTAAGATAAGTTCAAAATATGTTATAAGGTTTACCTGAGTCTATTCACTTAGGCAAACCTTATAACCTAAATTAAAAAGGAGTTGTTCACATGAGAACAAAACTTTACTGTATATGTGCGGTGTTGCTAATGGTTGGCATGCCGATGTCAGTTTTTGCACAAGTGCAAGAAGGCAATCTTATTGGTTGGTGGCGGTTTGATAGTGAAAAAGAAGAAACAGGGAACTTTGGAGATGTTGTCCTTCATGGTGCCACGATAGAAGATGGACAACTGGTTGTTTCAACCGATAAATGGGCACATTCCCTGGAATACACAGGGCCCGATATAACCGAACTCACTTTGGTATCATGGGTCAGTTTGGATAGTCTTGCAAGAACAAGGGGTTCAGCACTCACATTAGATGAGGTGTCAACGGATCAATTTTGCGGAATCGTCTGGGCAGAAAGGGTAGAAAGACAGTGGATGCCCGGGAGCAGCCATTTCCGCCGCACAAATGATTTTCCCAATGTAGTCACTGAATCGGAAACAGGTGTATTGCACATGGTCGCAATAACATATAGAAATGACAACGACCAATATGAAATCACCGGCTACCGAAACGGAGAAAGTATGGGAGGTTTCAGAAGGGGCGACCTCAGAACTTGGGAAGCTGGCGATTCAGAAGCGATTTGGGGTAGACGTCATGTAAATGGACTTAGCGGTCCTGGCGATCTCAATGCACATATTGAAGAATCTCGGATTTACAACGTTGCTCTCACCGCAGACGAAGTTATGAGTTTGCACATAGGTGGACTCACCCCCGTTGAACCGCGTGGTAAACTTGCTACCCAATGGGGCGCACTTAAAGCCAAATAAGTTTTTACTTTTTCAGGACTTACGCAGTTTCTCTTAAAGTCCCACTGATAAGGGGGATTTAAGGGGTTAAGGACCTAAAATAACGACTTTTTAACCCCCTAACCCCCTTATCAAGGGGGAATGCGTAAGTCCTGTTTTTATAGGCGCGGTTTCAAACCGTGCCTATAAAATAGTACACTCAATCGGGTAATATCCTATATCCGCTACTGATCCCTGTAGTCATTCCGACAATTGCCCATAAACCAGCACATAACATCTCTCCGATGACTAAACCGAGAAATACCGGACGCGCTTGACGATACGCCTTCAATCCTCCGTATTTCACGATAGCAAATTTCATTCCCCATCCCAAAAAGATTGAGAACCAGAGTTTGAACGTTGCCCATGAACTTAACATCGTGTATCCAAGCGGATGCAGGGGCCACCAAACAAATGTTTGCCGCATCCACATTAACCATCCCGTAAAACCACCGCCAAACAGGATAAACCCTGTATTCGTCCAATTGGTGCTTGTTTTTGGACTTGTGAGTAGTCCTTCAAGTTGCCGCATAAACCAACCGCCGCCCATATAAGGCGCACCGTGTGCATATCCCACTTTGAGCGCAGAATAGTAGGAGACACCCAGCCCAATCACCATCGCAGCTGCCATTGCAATGAGCAATTGCCGCCGCTTGACACGCGCCTCGTCTGTTGCTTTCAATCCGTTCATGATGTTTGGCATCATAAATTCGCGCAGGTCAAGCGTTAGGCACACTGGATGCATCATTAACGATGTTAATGTTGAAGGGTGTATTTTTGATGTGCCGAGCGTTGTCAGGAAAAAACTTTGTGGTGAAAATGAAGGGTTGATGAACGGAATGCCTCCGTTAATCACCTGCCACGTTAAGACCACATACATTGCAAGCAGGAACAGCACAAATCCAAGCGCGAACAGTATAGACATGCCCATCAGATGATTGAAAAAGACCAGGACACAGATACCTCCAATAAGTCCAAAGACTGTAACACTGTATGGCAGCGCCTCATCAGAGGAACTTTTCTGGAACATGTTTTTGATGTGATGACGTGTTTTCCATAAAGCGATAGCAACAAACACCAGACATGCTCCCGCCTCCTGTGCAGCACTAAACGATTTTCCTGTCCATTGCACACCGGGACCGGATGTGAGTTGAAAACCGAGCATTACGCCTACAAGGCATTGTAGTTTGTAAAACAGAAAGAAAAACCAGATACTGAACGAGACTTCTAAGGTGAGTAGATAACTGAACCCCACCATTGACCAGAAGATAACAACTTGAAGTGGACGCAACGCGCTCCACGGTTTTTCGGTGAGATATTGATTGAGCCAAAAATCGCGCGGAATATGTGGAACGGATGGAAAAAACGTATGGAGTCCATTCATCGTATGAAGAAATACTGGGAATGCAACGCCAAACCAAAATACGTTGTTCTTAAAGAGTGGTCCAAGTCTGCCGCTGCCTTGCACCGCCATCTCAACTGGTAGTTTGACAAGTGGAAATGCACAACGTTCATATTCTACCCACTGTTTTCGGAGTAAGACTGAGAGGCAGATCATCACAAAATAGACAACAAGGACATACGCACTCCACACAAAAATAGGTGTTATCCAAGCACCCCACGGGATAGTCTCACCTGCAAATAGACCCTCGTAGAAGGAGCTAATAGCGGCTTCATCACGTACCACGCGCCAGTGTGGAATGTAATGGTAAAATAGCGACTCCCAATCGTTTTCTGGGGTAGCATAATATTGGTAGGCAACCATCGGGCTGAGGGCATAGCGCATCATACCCGATGACGGAATACCTGCGGGGGCAAGCATGATACACCAGATTGTGATAAGTTCACCAGAGGTAAATGCTGATTTTGGATGTATCTGTTTTAGGCAAACGTTAATTCCCAATACGAACACGGTCAGCACGAAAAATGGACCGACAGGAAAGTGTCCACCTGCAAGGAAGATGTTACGGATGACATAATCGTTATAGGGCGCGAGGAGACATTCTATTGTGGCGCACACCAAACCGATGAGGACTGCGCGCCAAGATAGGCTTGTCCGTGTTCGTTGTTGAATCAATGGACGCTCGCTTTCGTATTAGGACGTTCTAATGTTTCAAGTTGCGATGTTGCTGCTATGTTCATTTTCCTACATTCGGATCTAATTCCTTTGCCTTATCAAAATCTGTTTTTGCTTCTGCCGTCTGTCCAAGTGCCTCTTTTGCCATTCCTCGCTCATAGTAGGCTTTCGCATATCTGGGGTTAACCTGAATTGCTTGATCAAAGTCGTATATCGCAGCTTCAGCACTACCGAGTGCCACCTTTGAAACTCCCCGATTATAGTAGGCAAAATTGTTATACAAGTCAAATTGTATCGCTTGATCGGCATCAATTATTGCGGCTTCATAATGTTTTTGAGCTGCCTTTAAATTTCCCGAAGTAGCTTCAGATTTACCAATAAGATTTTGCACCCAGGCTCTATTGGAATATGCGTAAGCATATTTAGGGTCTAACTGGACAGCCTGAGTGAGATGGCCGATCGCCGCTTCATATAGTTTTTGTGAGTCCTCCACATTTCCGCGTTCTGTTTTTGATTGTCCAAGTTTTGACTTTGCATATCCCAGATTAGTATAAGCGTTAGCAGATTTTGAATCCAACTGTGTGGCGTGGATAATATCTTCTATTGCTTCTTCATATAAACCCCATGCGTTTTCAGGACTCTCTCGTGTAGTTTTTATGTCTCCGAGTTCAATCTTTGTAATTCCCCTGCCGTTATAGGCATAGGAAAGCTTCGACTCTTTGAAAGTCTCCTCTGGTTGTAGTTTTATGCCTTGACTCCAGTCTTCAATTGCACCTTCAAAAAAAGTTTTTGCTGTTTCAATATTCCTTTGATCTACTTCAAATTTTCCAAAGAGATATTTTGCATACGCACGACCAGTATGGGCAGACACAGATTCAGGACTCAAGTTTTTCGCTTTATTACAGTCTTCAATTGCCTCTTGATAATGCTGTCGTGCTTCTTCCACATTTCCCTGATCTGCTAAAGATTTACCAAGATTTGATTTTACTGTTGCCCGTTTTAATAGGTAGTACCCAGATTCTGGAGTTCGTTCAATAGCGTAAGTATAGTACTCTACCGCATCCTGATACAAACGCTGTGCATTCTCACTGTTTCCTTGCTTAGATTCAAAATCCCCTTGATCTGACTTATATGATCCTTGATTTTGGTAAACTTGTCCATGTCTGTAGTTTAATTTAATGGCTTTATCATAATCAACTAATGCTCCTTTTCTATCATCAAGTTCAAATTTTGCTTCGCCTCGTAGCGTAAATGCATGGGCATTCTTAGGGTTAATTTTGATAGCTTGAGTATAGTCATCAATAGCTGCCTTATACAGCCTCAGTGCTTTCTGTGTATTTCCCAACTTGGCTTCAGACATCCCAATGTTGAGCTTTGTAGTTCCGCGCTTCGTATAAGCATAGATAGCCTTAGGGTTTAGCTGAATTGCCTTATCCAAATGAACAACCGCTTCTGCAAATAATCCTAAATCGAAACTTTTTTGCCCTTGAACAGAGTAAGCATAAGAACGGATTAATTTGCGCTTTTGCCATTCTGCCAAAGGTTCAACAACCTTTGATTTTGTGAGTAATTTCTTAAGCGCGTTTGAAGGAATAGCAAGTGAATAACCGAAGTCGTAATGTGAGAAGGTGTGAATACCGATGGCCTCTCCTTTACTGTTTAGCAAAGGACTCCCACTGCTTCCACCGCCAAGGCTGATTTCTGTCCTGAGCCATTTATCGCTTTTTCGGATGCTATATATCTTTCCCATCTCTACCTTGTAACTTTTGCCTCGGATGCCCATGAAAGTAGAAGGTAGACGGTATGACGTTATTGTTATTTCCTCATCAATTTCTACATCATTACTATTTCCAATTGGAAGTAGCGTGCCTTCCGTTGCAACTTTTAAGATAACAAGATCGTTTTTCACGTCATAAGCCATGACACCTTCGACCGGCAAAAACGTCTTTTTCTCAACATCACTTATGATTTGCATAGAGCCTTTTTCACCTATATCTTCTACCTGTCTCACTATGTCAATTTTTACAACAGAAGTAGGTCCGGGTTGTGCAACGACATGAATATTAGTTGCAATCAGATTCGGTGCTACGAAAAATCCAGTGCCATATCCTGTGGGATCCGCTGCAGTCTCTATCCGAACTATCGATTCTCGCACTTTTTCAGGGTCTAACTTTTCTGTAATTGGAATAGGAGTAGGGACTTCTTCATAGAAAAATAACTGAAAAACGCATATTGCAAAAATAATGCATCCCAAGGTAACTAACAAACCCAATAAGTTTTTTCTATTCTGTGTCATGAGAGTCTTCCTATATCAATATCCGAAAGTTACGATCTTTTCGAACGCTGATTGTGCTTTAATCATACACAAAACATAAGGTTCTGTAAACTGTTTTGCTAATATGACAATGAAATTTGGTTTTCTATTGAAAATTACATGACAAATAATTATAAAGTCAAGTAAAATAGTAACAGATAAATTCAAGCACACTATCACAATATTGTGTAATAGTGACAAAATCGCCTAATCTTGATACAGAAACGGAGATTTGATGATGCAAACCCATTCTAATTTATTCAGCGATGAACAGATGCGTGATTTTATTGCCAACGGTTATGTTACAGTGAAAACGAGTTTGCCGCGCAGTGTTCACGAGACGATTTATCGTAAAACGCAGGAATACACCGAAAAAGAGGGGAACTTAGGGAATAATATCTTGCCGCGAGTTCCAGAGTTGCAAGCAGTGTTTGAGGATCCCGCCGTTCGCGGTGCATTTACCAGTATTTTAGGGCAGAACTATGTGATGCATTCACATCGGCATCCGCATCGGAACGCACCACACAGTGGCGGACAAGGGTTTCACAAGGATAGCTACTGGGGGCATCAGAAAGTTCGGCATCACCTTCCCCGCTGGGCAATGGCGTTCTACTATCCGCAGGATACGCCCGTTGAAATTGGCCCTTCAGCAATCTTATCGGGAACGCAATACTACAGCAACAGGATTACTGATAACAACGATGGTGAAGTAGCACTCAGTGGTGAAGCGGGGACGGTGTCAATTATCCACTTTGATTTATGGCACCGTGCAATGGCAAACCAGACCGATAAGACTCGCTACATGATGAAGTTTCAGTTTATCCGATTGGATGAACCACAGCAACCGGAATGGAACGCGGAAAATCCGACGTGGGTCACTGATGGACTTGACGAGAATGGTAACCCTGCTGCTAAAAAGCATGAAACTACATGGCGACACGTTTGGCGTTGGATGATTGGGGATTCTAACGGACATGCAGCCCAGCATGTTAACGGCAATTTGGCGCAACATATTGAAGCATTGAGGGATGAGGATCCGTCTGTACGTTCAGATGCTGCCGATGAATTGGGGTTATTAGGCGAATCCGCAGCAGACACTATCCCGATGTTAAGTGAAACCTTACGGGATAACTATGAGCCTGCCCGTCTGAACGCTGCTTATGCCTTAGGTGCTATTGGTGAACCTGCTGTGTCGGCATTGATTGAAAAACTATCTGATGAAAATGGATCCACGCGACGGATGGCGGCGTATGGGTTGGCAGTGGTCGGGGCCCCTGCTGTGTCAGCACTTTGCGAAGCGTTGGAACATGAAAGTGATGCAGTACGAGTTGAAGCATCTTACGCTTTAGCACAAATCGGAAGCGCAGCTGAACCAGCCGTCTCTGCTTTAATGGAACGCTCCGAAGATAGCAACGTTGAGGTTCGTCGATATATACCTGAAGCATTTGGTGCAATTGGAGCATCGGCAGCACCTGCGGTGCCAACGTTAATTGATAGATTAGCAAACGATGATGATGTACAAGTCCGTTTTGAGTCAGCATTGGCGTTAGCACAGATTGGTCCTGCTTCCAGCGATGCGATTCCCGTTTTAAAGGATTCGCTTTCGGATAAAAATCGGTACGTGCGGGACAATTCTGTCCATGCACTGAAACGGATCGACACGCCAGAAGCAGAATCAGCACTTTTTGATTATCTGTTGATGGCACGGTGGTGCCCTATTACGAACCGTGAAAGCACATTTTAAAGTAGAGGGTTTATGCACATATTGTAGGCACGTTTACAAAACGCGCCTACAATATGTGATATCTTATACCATTTCTCAAAAATAACCTTCTTTTAAAGTAGTAGCCCGTTTGTAGTCGCGCAATTCATTGCCAAATCAACGCCAAATGCGCTTTTGGCATTTGGCGCCTCTTACATTTCTTTTTAAAAGAGAAATAATTTATAGAATTGGTATTATTCCACTTTAGGAGGAAATAGCATGAACATTTTAGAACACGCACAAGAATTAATTAACGAAATTCAAAATCGATTAGAGGAAAACGAAAGAACTGCGGAAGAATCCGTTGAGAGAATTCAGAATGAAATAGAGGAACATAGAAACGCTGCTGAAGAACAGATTGAGAAAATTCAAAATCAGATTCATCAGGAAGCGGAATCGGCAGAAGAAGAGATCCGAAGGTTACATGATGGTTTGGAAGAACATCGGAGAACTGTTGAAGAACAGATTCAGAAACTTCAAGAAGAGTCAGAAGAATACGCTCATAAAATTGAAGAAGATGTTGAAAGAATTCAGGAAAGACTTGAACAAACCAGAGAGAACGCGGAAGATCAAATTGAAAGAATCCACGAGAAAATTGAGCAAGACGCGAAGGCGGCGGAAGAACAGATTGAAAGAATTCGGGAAAAAGCAGAGGAATACCGAGACAATTCGGATGAACGAATAGAAAGGATTCGTGAACGGATTGAAGAACTCAGAGATGCTGCCGAAAACCGGACAGAAAGATTTCACTTTGAAACCGATACATGGGTTGAGGAACACAACATACCTAATTCGCCGCAGTCATTAATTAGGCGTTTTGATGCAAAGTACGACGCGCGGCATGCAGCTACTACAGTAAGTAACTCTTATGTTATGAACGGTGTTGAGGTTTTGAAGTACAGTGGAAAATTGCTTCCGCTGACCGAAATGGATGAACGTTATCCACGTAGCGAATGGCTCCAAATATTTGTTGATAAAAATATCCCGATAGAAAATCTTGAGGACTATTGCCGTTGCCTCAATGCTCGCGATATGTTGATACGGATCCAAAAGAAACCTGACGTTTGGACCTCCGGACTTTTTGAGATACCTCCCATGGAAGATTGGGAAACTTACCAAGAAGCATATATTAATCAGCTGACTAATCCTGACAGGTCACCACATGTGTAATGCAGATGGTTAGTCGTAAAGCCATCTTAAGCACGAAGGGATGACCCAAGCTATAGGTTATCCCTTTACGTTTCTATGTATCTGATTTAGAGTGATTGATAGACAGTAGATTTATTTTTGCGCCTTCAATTTGCCCCAAGTTGTTACAAGAGAGTCAGAAGGTTCAACAGGATAAGTTCTATCATCCCAATCAAGTGAATGCACTGTGTACTTCATTGTTAACAAAATGGGTTCAGGTTCGCCACCCGTCGCTGGAATAATGAAGTTGCCGACTGAACGGAATAATTCAATGTTTACAAGTTCCTTGTGTGTATAAGAACTATATGCGATAAACTTTCCATCAGGAGACCAGGAATCAACACCATAGACATAATCCTTTTTTACATGCACAATTTCCGGTTCTGCATCGGGTTGCACTGGAACGACTGTGATTGCCTTTGTCCACAATTTACCATTTCGGGCAACAACAGTACTAAAAGCAATCTGCTTTCTGTCCGGTGAAAAAACAGGATTACAAACATCCATCTCAGTTATGCGAAAAACATCTTTTGTTGCAACATCTAAAAGATATAATCCATTATGAGTTGTAAAAGCGATTTGCTTTCCATCGGGTGACCATTCTATCTCAAATAGATTCGAATTCCACTCCATAGCATTAAAGAGAAGTTCAATCTTGGGTTCAGGTTTGGCAAGTTCTTCATTTCGAATGAGTCTTATCCCTGGTCGTCTTATAAAGGCGACATCACCGTCTTTCGAAATATCTGCATCTACGAAATCTGTAAATCTTCCGAGGGTAAGGTTTTTTGCTTTTCTACCGGGGTGTTGCCGATCTAACAGAAAAAGTTCGTAGCCTGAAAAGATCCGAACATTATTACCTTCAAATATTGCTTTGTCAGCCACAACAAGCACATAGTTTCCCTCTTCCTGCACTTCGATTTTGTCAATGCTACCATAAGTTTGACGAAAGAGTTTTCGAGCAGTCGTGCCTTCCGCGTTGGAAATCCAAATCTCACTCATTGATACCGGGTGGACAAAAATAATTTCACCTGTCGGAGCAGCACTAAGCGGTGTTAACACGAAAAACAAACTCACGCAAAAAAGACACAGGCGACCACAAGCTTGAAATATGCTATTCATTTTGACCTCCCTTACCTGTATCACGTTTTAATTTACCCCATGTAGTAGTCAACTTCGCCACAGGGATAAGTGGGAATGATTCCTTTGTCCATTCCCAAATCCGGATGCCACCTTCAATGTCTTCAAAAATACGGCGAACTTTTCCATCTTCAATTGACACTGCGAAATTTAAATATTCCCACACATTTCTTCCCTCATCCACTTTATCCTCAACTAATACATAAGCGATGGACTTTCCATCTGGCATCCACGTGAGATAATTTAGAAATAGGTCGGTTTTTGTCTTTTCAAGGACCTTTACATTCTGTGGATCCTGAAGAAAAATTACGCCGACTTCCCGAATCCATTTTTGATTATTTTCTTTTGGTGTATAAACATAAAATGCTATCTTCGTCCCATCGGGTGAAAAAACAGGACGTAACCCGTATTCAAGTATTTGTGAAACCTCTTTTGTAAAAGTATCAAGCAGAAAAATCCCTTCCTTATTAGAAAAAACAACATCCTTCCCGTTTGGTGACCAGTCTACATATCCAGCGGGTCCATCAAACAGTTTTTCCACCTTTGGAATTGGTTCATGAATCTCGTGATTTGGTATAAGATAGATACCATCAGGATAATCAAAATAGATGGAATTTGAAAATACAACATCTCCGTTAGATGAAATCGCTGCGTCTGAAATAAAACTAAACCGTCCATACGTTAAATCCTTTCTGCCTTTGTTCAATTGTTTCGTATCGAACAGATATGCATCAAATCCAGTTTCATTTCCGACACCCTCACCAACACATAGGATGTATCTGTCGCCTTTTAGTATTGAAATCTCTTGGACAAAAACTGGTGGGCTAAACAACTTGCGAGCATTGTTCCCATTGACATCGCTAATCCGTATCTCAATTTTTCTATTCTGAGGATTTAATGATGCATAGATTATTTCTTCTGCAGGAACAGGATTTACTATGAAAATACTACACAAAAGAAAAAGACTTAAACACAATATTTTCTGGTGATTTTGAAAAAAATGTGTCATCACGTATCTCCATTTTCAGGGTTGTGTCCAAAACACAAAACGAGAAATTTTGCCAACTAAATTACGGGAGGTAGTGAAAATCTTAAATACCGCGATCTTCATCAATGCGATTTTAATTTATAGAATAACATGTTCTACAACGAAAATCAAAAAAAATAGGCAATAAGTAGATGAGGGGTGTAAATGTAGTCTGGGACTATGTTTAGCCCCTATTTTTAATTTGACATTTTGTTCAAGAAATTGTATAATTAGTATGATAGAAGAAGATAGGGAGATCACTACCTCCCTATCAGAAAGAAAAAACAACGAGAGTTGTATTTCCATATAAGAGACCAAAAACTATAAAGTGTTTTAATAGGTTTTAGGTCGCCATCGTTAAGTATTATACACAACTTATCAGGAAAATGCAACTCTTTCAACACTTTTTATAGTGAAGGAGTATTTTCAATGAACGTTATTGAGGTTATGCAAAGATTTCCTGACCAAGAAGCGTGTATCGCACATTTAGAAAAGGTTAGGTGGGGAGACACACCGACTTGTCCCCATTGTGAAAGTGAAAGGGTTGCCCGAAGAACTGAGTATATGGGCAAATGGCGTTGTAATGAGTGTAAAAAATCGTTTACGGTCACCTATGGCACTATTTTTTATAGGTCAAAGGTTGAATTGC
>PYJA01000099.1 GCA_003635185.1 Candidatus Poribacteria bacterium
CGTTATCGTCAAAAAAGACACAATCGGAGATTGGTCCATCACCATCACAACGGATGCCGAAGGGCTTGAGCCTGCACCAAAGACTGGTGAGACAGCAGGGTTTGACTTTGGACTCAAGGACTTTCTTACCTGTTCCGATGGCACAAAATATCAATCGCCAGAATTCTATAAGTCTGCTTCTATACTTATCAAACGTGCAAGTCGTGCGTTGTCTCGGAAGCAGAAAGGCAGTAATAATCGCGAACGTGCAAGGAAAGACTTGGCACGTGTGTATAGGAAAATCAATCGGCAACGCGAAGACCATCATTGGAAACTCGCACTGGAACTCGTTCGAAAGTTTGATACCTGTTTCTTTGAAGACCTGAACCTTGACGGCATGAAACGGCTCTGGGGTAGAAAAGTCTCTGACTATGCCTTTGGAGATTTCATGCTGAAAATCAAGTGGCAAGCACAGAAAAGAGGCAAACGCGTTGAAACAATTGACAGATGGACACCGACAAGCAAAGTGTGTCATGCCTGCGGACAAGGACATAAGTTCTTTGATTTGAATATTCGCGATTGGTATTGCCATCACTGTCTAATCCAACATGACCGAGATATAAATGCCGCAATCAATATTCACAAGGTAGGGGCATCTACCTTTGGAGGAGAGGACGTTAGACTCGCTTCGGCAAGCATTCCTTGTTGATACCATAATCTACCTCGCGCAGAGGGTTTCTAAGAATCCCCCTGCTTTAGCGGGGGAAGTATGTCAACACATGTGGAGGGAGCATGAAAGCAGCCCAATTTTACGGTGGAAAAGATATTCGGGTAGAAACAGTCCCCGACCCAACGCCAGAAACTGGACAGGTATTGGTACAGGTAGAAGCGGCTGGTATCTGCGGAAGCGATCTGCACGGATATCACCATCAACCGGATAAACCTTTGTCACCTCGCATCGGTGGACATGAATTAACGGGACAAATTGTTGACATAGGAAAAGACGTTACCGATCACAAGACAGGGGAACGTGTCGCAATAGAACCGATTAGTCCATGTAACAATTGTCCGGAATGTTACAACGGTTATTATAATATCTGTGCAAATTTACGGCACGCTGGTGGCGGTTTTGCTGAGTATATGGTTGCACGCACCTCAAATGCGTATTCTCTTCCAGATAGCGTCTCCGCTGAAGGTGGTGCGTTGGCAGAGGTATATGCAGTTGCAGTACATGCTGTCAATAGGGCGATGGTCTCACCTGGCGACCGCGTTGCGATTATCGGGAGCGGTCCCGTCGGTTTGACGATTGCACAGGTAGCAAATGTGGCAGGTGCGACATCCATTGCTGTTTTAGGAAAGCCGGATGCCCCCATACAAATTGCACATGAGGCGGTCAGTGCTGTGCCAATTAATGTAGATAAAACTGATGCTGTGGAAGCCATCATGGATTGGAGCAACGGGCGTGGTGCCGATGTCGTTTTTGAAGCGGTCGGTGGTAAGGCAAATACTTTGGAACAAGCTACGCAGATAGCAGCAAAACGGGGACGCATCTGCATGGTAGGCGGGCATGGCGCGCCACTCACCTTTTCAGAACGGTTTGCCCGCAGTCGTGAATTGACGGTCCTATGGTCATTTTGTTATGGCAGACGCGGGGGCAAAACCGAATTCCAAATTGCTATTGACCTGCTTGCTGCCGGTAAACTTGACCCCACTCCATTGGTCACGCACCAGTTCAACCTGGACGAAATTACACAAGCTTTTGCCGTTGCAGCGGGACGTGATGAACACGGATCCGTAAAAGTTCTTGTGATGCCGAACAATTAAAGGAAAAAAATGGATATTCTTAAATCACTTGTATTTGTCGGGACAGAAGGTATTTATCATGACCATGAGGGAAATGGAAAGTTTTTAACAACAATGCTCAATGACACCGATAATATTGAAGCCGATTTCTCACGAGACTACACTGTGCTTGCCGATGGCCTTGCAGTCTACAACACTGTACTTTTCTATACCGATGTTGGTGAACTGACAGAGGAACAAGAGACAGGATTGCTCAATTATATCCGATCAGGTGGTGGATTTTTTGGATTACACACCGCAGCAGCTTCCTTCCGAGAATCTGAAGGTTATCACGGCATGCTCAATGGGTTTTTCAATGGACATAGTCCTTATATGGACTTCACAGTCAACGTAAGTGATTCTGAACATCCTATCTCTACTGGGTTAACTGATTTTGAGGTGACAGATGAACTTTACTATCTGAAACACAACCCTGGCACTTCACAGCATCTGATGTCCGCGTATGATCACACGAAGAATGAAACTCATGTGATGGCGTTCCATCATAAGTATGGCGAGGGTAGCGTATTTTATTTTGCGTTAGGACACGATATGGCTGTGCTTGAAAATCCGAGTTTTCAAGAGGTTGTCCGAAGAGGCGTTCTATGGGTAGGAAACAGACTTTAAAAATGAGGTGCATTTTTCAGGTATGTTATAAATACAATTTAGGTTGTTGCGCAAGAATTTCATCAGCAACAGCGATATCCCTATGAATCTGCTGTACCAAAGCACGCATATTCGAGAATTTGCGTTCACTACGAATCTTTTCAATAAAGAATATTTCGATATTTTCGCCATATATGACTTCATTAAAATTAAAAAAGTGACTTTCTACCTGAAACTTTGTCCCATTAAAGGTCGGTCGGATTCCGATGTTTAAAACACCATCTAACCAACGATCTGCTAATTTGGTACGAATAGCATAAACACCGTTAGGGGGACAAAGTTGTTCACCCGGTTCAATGTTTGCAGTTGGAAAACCGAGTTCCTTGCCGCGCCCGTCCCCGCGTATGATGGTACCACTCAATGAATAGATTCTTCCTAACAGCTGTGATGCTAAACCGAGGTCCCCTCTTGCAATTGATTGCCGGATACGTGTGCTATGTACCGGTAAACCATTTAATTGGGTCGGAGGAACAACCGTAACACCAAATTGCAACTGCTCACCTATAGATTCCAATAACGCTGCATTCCCCTCCCGATCTTTTCCAAATTGGCAGGCATAACCGACAACTACATGTTTGGCACGGCACAACTCAAGCAAAACATTATTCACAAAAGCGTCCGGCGACATTGATGCGATCTGTTCATTGAAGTTAACAAAAATTGCAATGTCTATGCCGAGTTGTTCAAGTGTTTCTATACGTTTCGGCAGACACATTAAAACAGGTGGGCATTTTTCCGGCGCAAGGAATGCCAAGGGATGTGGATAAAACCCAAACAGAACGCTTACAAGTCCATCAGCATCAGCACGTGCACGCACTGTTTTGAGCACATCTTGGTGGCCGATATGTAATCCATCGAATACGCCAAATGTAACAACTGAGTTCTGTGTTAATTCGGTGATAGATTCGAAATTATCGTAGGTTTGCAAAACTTTTCTCCACTAATTGTAACTTCCTCAGTAATATACTTTGCGGAGTAGGTGTAGTGCTGGTGATGCCGAACACAAAAATCAACAATTTTCTTCAATATGCTGTTTGGCACTTGCTACAAGTGCCTTTATAGCAGATGCATAAGGAAGATTTATACGACATCCAGAAGCACGTTCATGCCCACCACCGTTGAATTCCGCCGCGAGCGCAGCAACATTAACACGCCCTTCGCTGCGTAGGCTTACCTTGGTCTTGCCATTTGGTAGTTCACAAACACAGATAGCAACTTCAACACTTTCAATGGCTTGAATCTGCTTGACAAAACCTTCCACATCATCCATGGTTGTCTTAGTTTCTTTTAGCATTGATTGCGTAACCAAAATCCAAGCTATCTTGCCATCAGAAGTAAGTTCTAAGGTCCGCAAGGTTTGACCCAACAAGTGAATTTTTCCTAATGGTATATGTTCATAGACGTGGCGGTAAATTTCATCAGGTGCAAAATCCCCAATCTCTATCAAATCTGCGGCTATTCGATGTGTCTCCGATGTTGCATTGCTATAACGAAAACACCCTGTATCAAACATTATGCCGGTATATAGACACAATGCGGATACTTCATCAATCGGTATCTGCGTAGATTTAATAAACTTATAAATAATCTCTGCCGTTGATGAAGCGGTGGGTATAATAATGTTGTAGTCTCCGAAAGCCTCCGCAGTAACATGATGGTCAATATTTATGACAGCATGTGTCGGGATCAAGGATTTACTGAGAAAAGAGCCGATCCGTTCTCGTGAACTTGCATCTAAGATGACTAAAACTTCCGGGCAAAAATTCGTAGACGCTTTAGCATTTTTAATCTTATTCCAATACGGAAGAAACCGGTACTTTTTCGGGACTAAATCTGTATTAAAGATTTTTACGGTTTTCCCTAGCTTCTCCAGAAATAGGAACAACGCTAATTCGGAACCGATTGCATCCCCATCCGGATTAACGTGTGTGGAAATGGCAAACGTCTGGTATTGCTTAAATAGGGTAAGCAGTGCTTGAAAACTATCCATCTCAGCTAAATATCTTGTACTGAATTCTCCTGCACGTCTTCTTCTGTCTCAATTTCTTTGAGAAGCCCATCTATTTTCATGATATGGTCAACCGAATCATCTAAACTAAATCGGAGTTCAGGTGAATACCTGAGTGCTAAACGCCGGCTAATTTCACGTCTGATAAACCCGGTAGCACTTTTGAGTCCTATAAGTGATGCTTCCTTCTGTTCTGAATCGCCGATAACACTCACCTTCACATTCACATATTTGAGGTCAGCAGATACTTCTACATGGGTGACGGTGCAAAAGGCGACACGCGGGTCTTTCACAACATGTTGAATAACCTCACTCAACTCCCGCTGAATAAGAGCACTGACTCGGTCCTGTCTTCTATTTTCTATCATGCTCACAGACCTCCACACACCAAGTATCTCTTTTAAAAGAAAAATTCTGTCTCATAATCAACCAAAACTACCGATGAATTTTCCTCAATAAATTTAACGCTCTGTGCTAAAATTTTATTCACAAATTTTACGTCATTCGCAACCGCAACGGCTGCTAAAACTGCGGATTGATGTACATCTTGTGCTTCAACTTCAGCAATTGCAAGATTAAATCGGTTTTTGAGCCGCGCAATTAAACTTTTGATTGCCCTGCGTTTCTCTTTCAGGGACTGGCTCTCTGGTAGATATAACTTTATTTTGCAAACTCCGATATGCATCTCTATAGTCTAATTTTAAAATGGAACTTGTCAATCCACAGGACATTTGATAAACACACATTGTAACGCGAACTTTTATAGTAAAACGGACAATTAATGGGACACTCCTGTACCGCAATCTGCCAGATTGCGGTTTGGGCATCAAACTAAAAGTTTATGCTACCCCTTCTATTGTCCATTATGTTCCATAATAGGTTATCAAAGTGCCCCAATAATTTCAAAGTTCACTATAGTTTGCGCCCACTTGACACAAACTGGAAGTTTGTCCTACAAGGTGTGCCTCTCAGGATAAAATACCGTTTATAGAACGGACATCATTTATTATCAAACTGGTGTTATTCTTAGTGATACGGTTTTGAATTGTCAATCCTTAAAAACGCTTGAAATGACCTTTAGGATACGCGTAAAAGAAATGTTTTAGAAAAATGTGAACTATCTATCAATTTTATACATTGTAGGTATTTTGGAAATGAGTGCAACAACAATGGTAGACCGTTATGGTGTCAGATTTTCGTTCCAACAAGGATTACATATCAAGATATTGAAACCAGATTTTCAGAGAG
>PYJA01000100.1 GCA_003635185.1 Candidatus Poribacteria bacterium
AATCAAAGAAGTTACCTGCGGCGGCAGCTACGCATCTGGAAGCGAACGCGCCCTACTTTTCGGGCTTGGCACACATTCAAAAGTGCAGACAATTGAAGTGAATTGGCAGGGAGGGCATATCCAAAAGCTTAAAAATCTTTCAGCGAATCAAGTCATCCGAATTGAAGAAAATCGTTAATTCAGGCGAGGCAGGTGTACATCTCTGCTGGCAAGGTGGGGAATCATGGCGAATACCGGACGCGTATTCGCCATGATTCATACCGTTGATTTCTTCCTAACCTTGCCACAGGACCGATTTATTTTCTTAAACTTCATAAAGTTTGTGGGACAGCACAGTCTGACGGTTTAGGTCCCACGTACCAAAAGTCTACCAGAGGCATTCAATTGTCACAAAACATCTTTGTTGGAGGGGTTTGTAACCCCGATTTTCAGGCTGTCCATCTGAAATCGGGGTTACAAACCCCTCCAACAATAGCGAAAATCGACAATTGAATGCCTCTGAAAGTCTACATATATTTTTGTATTTCACTATAATCTTCTGCCCGGTATTTTTCCTTCTTATACTCCTCATAATACCGTTTTCTGATATCTAATTCGACAACTAATCTGGGATGTCGGTTTTTATGATATTCGTTCTATTTTAGAAATTCTGTCATACAGGGAAAAGATGAAACTTTTAATCCTCTGTACGGTGCTTTCCTCTCTGATGTCCCTCATTATACCGTTTTCTGGTATCTATGATGGACCAAATAGAAAAAGCGATGCCTATGATACCAAGAATTGAACCTGTGATTATAATTGCGGTAGTCATTTGATTAATCCTCAGAATGTAGGTATTTAGATAAACCTATCGAAAAACTTCATCAAGCCGCCAAACGAGATTAAGCGCATCTGTCCAACCTGTTTTAGCAAAAAGATCCAACAGATTCAACAAATCTTCCATGCACTTTTCATCGTCTCTAACAATATGCCGGTGGTCTGCAAGGACAATCTCGGCGAGTTCTACAATATCCATAACTGCTATAGAATCGAGAGTATAACCGAACCTTTCACTCGAGCTTGCTACACTTTCGGCTAAATGCAGAACACCCTTAGGATCGCAGCTGAGAAAACTCTTTAAGAGTTGGATGAAATAGTGTGCTGTCGGCGCAAATATAACACCGCTTTCAGGATCCTGTGCGAAATCAATAACCTGGTTCATCAAAGGCTTGACTTCATCATAGAAGTAACAACGTAAATCGTTGGGAATTTTCTCTACCGGTTTTTCGGATTGACCTCTCTCGTGTGCAAAAGTATAGTAAAGACGGGTGATAACTTGATCTATCACACCGTAAGTGTTGCGTAAATTTTGCTCTATTTCGTCGGTCCTATGTTCTTTAAGAGCAACACACAGTTCCTTAATCTTATTAGAAGTTACTGTGATTATATTACTTACACAATTTATTGATCGTTTAACTATTTCAGGTCCTTCATCCTTTTCAAGTTGCTTTGGTACCACATAATATTTTATTCCACACCTCACAGCACGGGTTAAAATGTTGGAAAACAAGATAGGGTCGTTACAATAAGTATTTTTGAATGTCTCCAATGCCCACGAATTTTCACGTTCTATTACTAACCACATCAGCAAATTAATAAATGGGTCAGATGTTCCCGTTTTTAATTCAGGATAAGGGATATGTTTAAGTAACTTAGACATAACCTCAGTAGTCTTGTTTTCATTTTCTTTTCTATGCGCTACAAGAAAATTCAATGTTCTATAGAGACATTCTTGAACAACAAGATTTCTCTCAGATTCCGACATTTTATATATAATTTCCCAAAATCTATCATGATTTTTAGCATACACATTTCTCAATTGCATTGCTATTAACATACGGACAGATGGAACAGGATCATCAGCAAGAAGTTCAATTGCGTCTAATATTTCAGCATCAGGTTTGTGATATGCAAGCAATGATAACCCTGTTACCGCTTCATGTCTTGGAAATGGTGAATACCCTGCAGAATCGAATTGAGCGTCATATTCAGGGTTTGGCAATGGAAGTTCATGTTCTGCACCTTCTAATATGATTTGACGACAAAAAACAAACGAATCACTGTCAAGGTTGTTAGCAATTTTAGCGAGAATTGAGGCACATTCAACTAATTTACGCCAGAGAATATCGATTATTTTTTTGTCAGCTGCTATATTGTTCGTTATGGTAGTGTAAACCGTTTGTAATTGAGACAAAATCAATTCAGTGGCTTCTAAAGTAGGATCGTCTTTTTTCCATTTATTGATGAATTTTTTAAGAGATTCAGAATATTGTTGTAATTTCTGATTTTCAGGTGTAGTCGTATCAACACCTCTATTCCTAAGCCATTTTTCTTCAGTTACTGTTCCTGACTCAAAGCTAAAACTCACTGGAGGACGATTCTCTGGAACACTGTTTTCACGCTCCATTTTCTTTCTAATTAACTTCGCTTCTTCTGTAGATAACAATTTTTTAGGAATTTGTGCTATGAGACTATCTCTATGCATTATAAGATAATCGGCATTTTCCTGGTCCTTTGCTTCAATGGGAAGTGCTAAGATCTTTTCTTCTATCTGATGAAGTTGGTCAGATGTAAATTCAGATGCAGCCTTTTCTAAAAACAGGCCGAGTTCATAAGAAGTTTCAAGGTGAAGTAGTATCGGTTTTGCTATACATAATTCAAACAGACGTGATGCAAAAACCTTGGGAAACTTTGATGCCGTTTTCAGTAGTCTTTTCCAGAAAAACGCTACCCACACTTGATCACTGAAGATGTCAAGTAACGAATCAAGTAACGCAATGGATTCTTTTGACACCGTCAATTCTTCTATGAATTCAAACAGTTTATCTGCCAGCTCAATCGGTTCTTCAGAGAAATTTTGTGCATCCCATATATAACTATCATCTTTCACAAAGTATGTAGTTTCTCCACGAAAACTGAATGTCACTATCAAATTTTCTAATGCCGTATCTTCTCTATTGTATCTGATAATATGTTCTTTAATAATAAAGTAATTCAAACTTTGGATTGCTGCTTGTGTTGCATATTTAGGTTTTTCTTGCAGAAATTTAGGGAAATGCTTTACTAAACGATATTGACACATTCTGAAATCCTGGCTTCTATATGTAGTTATTCCAAAAACGGGCCCGCCCTTTTGTGTTTTTCCTTCACTGGTGAACTGGTGTGCAAAAACAGTACGATATATTGAAATGGCAAATTCTGGATCATGATCCCAAATTTTGTCAACGTTGTCAGTCAACCATGTCAGAAAATCTATCGGGAAATGATCTTCATTCGTTAATTCAAGTACTTCATTAAGAAGAGCATGAGATTCCTCTATGCTTGTGTGGTATGTTTTAGCAACAAGCGGTACTGCCCAACGTCCCCCTAACCGATTATACCAATCATCGTCACTTGTTTTCTTCCTCTCCCAAACCCATTCAAGTAACCGACGGCCAACCTGTCCACAAACGTTTACAACATCAGCGTTTTCCTTCTCTATAGCTCTGTCAAGAATATCCGAGGTGAGGGTTGTTAAATCCCAAGCGAATTCGCTATCTAAGTGTGTCGAAAGGCTGTTGAAGAAATAGCTCCAGAGTGAGTCACGCGAAACTTGCAACATACGGAGTGCTTGCAGCAGCTGGACTATCGCCTCGTTAGCGTTCTCGTCTTTGTCTCGTAATTTCTCTAAAAGTGGCGTAAGTTGTTCTATATCTCGTGCCTCATTTGCGATAACACTTGTCGGAATCAAACGCGCGACGAGGCGCAAATGCACGGATTGGTTACTTGGTAAAATATGCCAGAAAGCACGCCAGAAACTTTCTAAGTTATGATACCAGAGGCGAGTGAAAAAGTAGGTTAAACTCGGTCGCAAAAATAGTGGACGCGAGGGGTCTTCAGTAATAAACTCCTCAAGCTTTTGTGGTTCGTCTTCAATAAGCAAGACGCTTACTACATAGTCGAAGAGAATGTTATGAGAAAAAGCGATCCTTTGCCCAGTTGAAGAAACCTTTGCCAAAATTTCATCACTTAACAGATTCTCCCATGCAGCTTTTCTTGCTGGTTTTTCAAGTTTCAGCTTCTGATTAATACTGCTATGTTTAATGCTCAAGGAACGTTCTTCAACCATCTGGTGTGCGGTTTGTTCAAGGAGAAACTCCTGTGTTTCATCCTTAATTCGCCGTTGCCAAAACAAACCGAGTAACTGGACTTCAGAGTGAATCTGACTAAAATCGGGTACATCGTTTGAGCTTTTTAGAATCTTTTCCAATAGCCAGAGATTAAACGGGTTTGCCAAGATGTCTTTAAAGTCCTGAGAACTATCGTTGTAGATAGATTTCGGACACCCAATTTGGTTAAAGGCTTGTAGAATCTCGTCCTTAGTAAAAGATGGAATTGTGAAATGTCGGCATAGAATATCATTGGTCTGGTATTCGGTGCCATCAGGACTACCGAACAGATCTAGGAGTTCTTGCGATTTCATAGCATCATAAGTGCGGACTGTGACGACAATATTCCATTTCACGAGTTCTTTGATAGCACGCCGAATAAGGTTTAGAAAGCGATTGCGAGCACCCTCATCTCGAGCAGCATCAAAAGCATCAAACAATAAAATTGCATTTTTACCCGAGATAGGAATAGATTTCAATTTTTCAATTAAATCGCCTTGGTAAGACAACTCTTCCCGTAATGTTTTTGCCTTGCCGTCACCAAGTTGGTCGATCCGCAAAAGCAGATGTGTTATTCCGGTAGACTTTAGATATTGTCGAAGTTCTTTCAAAACGTGCGATTTTCCGACACCTGGACCACCGATAACAACTCCATCTCCGCGCGAGGCAAAGTCATGCAAGTCATTTATTAGCTGCTTCCGCTCAATTTTCATTGCCAATGCCCCTTTCCATATTTTGATTTATTTGTTCCAACCAATCCTCTTGATCAGCAATCGGTTGACTTCTAATTTCACACACTTCATTGATCTCCTCAATGATCTGCTCTAAACCTTTATGTGAACCATCAACATCCTCGTAGAACACAGTACTAACTCCATTTTCCATGTCAAGCATTTTGGCTTTGTCTTTTAAATCTTCAGCATCTTTAGAGGAGATATCCATAATTGCATAGTGAGTAGATTTGTTCCATGTCCATAAATCTTCAGTGACAACTTCTAAGATTTTCTTCAGATAAGGATCGTCCATGCTAAAACCTACAAAAACTACCCGACGTGTTGCTAAAACTGCCCAAAGTAACCTGAAACGAAGTTTTGATTCACTCTGTTGTAGATTTTCTTCTGTGAGGTTAAGACCGTAAGCACTTCTGTAGTCTTCAATACTCAGAATTATACTTGTTGTTGGGTAAAACATCCCGTGTAGGTGTGCAATCCGTTTCGTCATTCTCTTGTCATTATTCATTGACATAAGAAATTCATGAACTCTTGCAGCAGAACTTTCATCAATAACCAATGAATTATCAGAAGCAGACTCTGGATATATTGTTCCTAATGCTGCTTCAAGCACAGTGTCGTAATTTGTAGTTAAAATTCCCCTGAAGGGCAATGAGACAAGCATTTTATGAAAATCATCACATGGTGACGATTTTTGTTTAAATAACCCATAAAGGCAATTATGATACCTATTTAGACTACCTATTTTCTCAGCGATATGTGATTTGATGTTTTCAACATATTCTAAAGGTTTCTCTTTACGCTTAAGATTGTCTGTTTCAAAACCTTCACCGCATTGAGTTGCTAAATTCTCCAATTCCTCCAGAAGTCCATCCCAAGTCACATAACCAACACGCGCGCTACTTCCAGCTCCAACCATAAGTACAGCTTCACCAGAAACAACAAGATCAATCAGTTCTCGTCTTCGCTTAAGGTTTTCGTTTCGTTCTTCAGGTGTAAAAATTTCTTGATTATTCATAAAAAACGAGAATGATGACAAAATCTCCCAATAAAATCCTATCGAGATTCGTAGCAATCAATTGTTTAAATAATAGCATATTCCAAAAGAAATATCAAGAAAACATAGATTACAGCATGCGGAGCATGCGGACTACTCCAACCCAGGCAGCCCCCCAACAATATCCACCGTCTCCAAACTCACCGAAATCACCTGCCCAATCAACCGTACAATGTACTGCGGATCATCCGCACGATTTGGATCGTTCACAATACCGCTGCGTTTGTCCGTTTTGATACGATACTGATCCACTATCCACTCCAATGCAGAACGGGTGCCGAGACGATAATCATAAGTTTTGGCAGGGATAAAGTCAAGTGTCAAAAAATCGTTGTAGATGAGCGAGGTTTTGTCTTTGGAGAGCTTCATCTTCTCAACACGCCAATTGAGCGGGACATTCGGGTTCTGCACTAATTTCAGTTTGTCATATTCAGGTTGGGATTCGTAGTTGACGTGGATTTCTGCTAACCGCGCGCCTGCGTTGGCAAAACCCCAGAAATCTGCAGCAACCCCCTTGTCAAGGGGGGCGAGGGGGGTTGGAATATGCGGCAGATCGCGCTTGAGGTTCGCTTGGTATTTCTCGCGATAGTCGGGATGGTGTAAAATGCCGTAGGTCCAGTGGAAGATGTCCCACTTGCTGATAGAGTCGTCTTGGTAGTATGTGCGGAAATGTGTCAATGCCCAATCGGTGATGTTTTCGCGGCGGTTTGTGCCATCTTCATCGTAAGTATAGAAGGGAAAGCATTGGGTGCCACCATTTGAGGAGTTTGAAAATTTATACTCGGGGATTCTATCGGCAATAAGACACCTAAAAAAATCATGTCCTAATCCACTTAAGCAAATTACCCGATTTTCTTTTTCACTTTCTGGTGTAGGAAAGAAGGATGGAAAAACATGAACCCTTTGATTCATAACACGGTCGAAAAAGAGATTTAATTTTGTGAAAGGTCGGTAAAACGACTGTCGAATTTTGGTATCTGCAAATTCTGCGGTTTGCCCACTCTTTAGATACTGTTTTAAGCTTGAAGTCCACTTTATTTTAGTATCATCAGATACCACAAAATCATCAACTTTAACCTCCCGATCTGTTCTTTGTGTCCAACGAGTAACTTCTGCGTTGTAATTTTCAATCATCCTGCTTATATTCCCAGTGAGTACGCTTCGGTCAAAGTTGCACACCCATGCATCACGACCAGTGACAACCCCACAACTATAGTTTTTGAAAATCACATTTACCGAATCTTCCTGCATTGCCTTTGCTTCTTTGCTCCCCATCGGCATAAAAGTATCAAACTCTGTGTGGAGTCCTTCGGTGAGCCATGTGTGCCGCACATCCGGTTGAATCGGTTGCCACTCAATACCACCTACGTGTTGACATTCATTGAGAAAGTCGAATTTCTGTTTTTTGTTCCACAGGTCATCGGTGCGATAGTAAAAGATTTGCGGGGCATCTGACGAATCCCCTTTTTTCTTCACAAATAGATTGATACTCACCCCGACGCGAATGCCGAACACATTGGCATCGGAGACCTTCAATCCCTTGCGTGCATTTCCACCTAAGTCCAGAATGTAAATTGCATCGCAATCTTCCGCAAGATGTTTCCGCATGCCGTCAAACGCCGCACCGTCCAAAAAACTGTTGTTTGTAATAAAGGCGACAACGCCCTCCTCACCAATTCTGTCCAATCCCCACCGAATCGCTTTGATGTATGGATCATAGAGCTTGTTTACGTTTGTCGCTTTAGAGTCTTTCGCGTAAGTATCCTTAATCTTTTTATCCATCGTTTCATACTTCCGATTTTTGTTATTGTCGTTCTCATTGACTTGTCCCACATTGTAGGGTGGATTGCCGATAACCACAAACATCGGTGTCTGCTTCTGTTTTTCAACGCGTGCGGTATTTTCAGCGGAAAATAGCTGCATCTGCTGTCCTTCTGCCATCTCAAACGTATCCACGAGACAGATACCTTCAAAAGCAGCGTATCGGTTCGTTGTCGTGAAAAACTGATGTTCAATGTTCAGACTTGCAATATAGTATGGTAGGAGCATCACCTCATTACACTGGAGTTCTGGCGGGTCGGCGGTGTATTTTCGTTCCAATGCGATGGGATCAAGTTCCTGCATAATGCGGACGATGAAGTTGCCTGTGCCGACAAACGGTTCAATGATATGCACACCACTATCAGACAGGGAACGACCAAAGGTTGTCTGTCCGATGTGTTCAATGCTTTTCACCATAAAATCAACAATCGATTGCGGTGTATAGACGATGCCGTGTGTATCTGCAACCTTCACAGAGAAGCCTTGGAAGAATTGTTCATAAACCGCATTCAAAAATCCCTGTTTCTGTGAGAAGTCGGTAATCGTGAGCGCGGTTTTCTCTATTGCCACATAAAACCGGTTCAAGGGACGGAGAAATTCGGATCGGTTCAGGGTGCGTTCGGTTAGCACATCAATGACGGTTTCAATCTCGCGTGCAATGATATTTCTGCGGGTGAAATCGCGGTTATCAAAAATGGTTGCGAAAATCCGTTCGGTTAGCAAGTGTTGGATGAGCATCTCCTCAACTGCCGCGATGGATAGGTTCGGATTGATAGAGGTTTGGCACTGCTGATGAAATTTGGTAAACGCCTCATGAAAATGTGGATTGTTTTGACGTTCGGTTTCTATTAAAGCCGCCAATTTTTCACCGAGTTCGGGGACAATCTCTCTGAATTCTGCTACAGCCGCATGCCATGCCGAGATGTTTTCCTCTTGATACATAAAGAAGTTTTGCAGTACTTGGACAAGGTTTTTCGGTTCAGCAATATCTAAGTCAAGCCTTAGCTGCCCGTTTTGGTAGAGCAGGGCGTGGGTCGGTGATTGAAACACGATGTTTTTGGAGGGATAGCCTGCCGCAAATTTCTTATCCGCTTCAATGTGTAGGTCGTCCTGTGTATCCTTTGCTTCCCAATAACCGTGTGGTAGACCGTAAGCGTCAACGACTTCACCATCGGGGGTTATCCGTTTGTTTTGTGGGGTCCGGAGCGTTTTTTCACACAGAAGCGTGAGGTTAGATTGTCCGCAATAGTGCTGGAGTAGGTTTTGGAATGCGGCTCGGACGCTGCCCTCGTTTCCTGCACCGAGTTGCGCGTATTTTGTGAGTTCTGCATAGTATGTTTTGATCGGTTTGTGCGTGGGTTTGATGTTGAGATCGGGCATGGTGTCCCCTTTGTGTTTACTGATGTTTGATCCAACGGCAATTATATGAGAATCTGGGCGTGATTGCAAGTGGAAAACGCTCAATCTGGGGTTATTTAATTTTATAAAGTTCGTATAATGCTTGAAAACCTATTGATATTCTGATAACATAGTTTCTAAGTGGGTAAGAGGTGTCATTTTAAGCTCCTTTCAAAAAAATTAGTTAGACTGAAAGGATAACCTCTTTTCTACTTTTTGTATCTAAAAATCTTAAAACTGTCTAAACTATAGTAGTACTTAAGCTATCTACTATATCCCGTATTCAGAATACTTAGATGTTCCACGGAACAAAATCATTTTTAAGGAGAAATTTCCATGTATAAAAGTGCATTTTTAGGATGTGGTGGTCGTGCGCGTGCGCATGCAAGCGCGTATCGTTTTGTTAAAGGCGGCAAAATTGGGGCAATCTGTGATATGAACGAAGAACTCCTCAATAAGTTCGGTGACGACTTTGATGTTTCTTCCCGCTACACAGATTTAGACGAGATGCTTGAAAAAGAGAAGCCCGATCTTCTCCACATTGTAACGGCACCGGTATTGCGCGGTACCAATCAACGCATACGGTATCCATTGATGAAGCAAGCGTCAGACCACGGCGTGCCAGCAGCAATTGTTGAAAAACCGATTGCTGTTGAAAGCGAAGATTGGAAGCAGATTGCTGGGTTAGCAGAAGAGACGAAAACAAAGTTTATTGTCAACACACAACTTAACTTTCATCCGAAAAACCTTGAATTAAAGCGGGATGTCGCAGAAGGTAAAATCGGTGAAATCAAGTTTATTGACGCAAGCGCACGCAGTACACCTGTAGACCAAGCGCCACATGTATTGCAGTTGGTGTCGTCATATATTGACAACTCACGTCCGGTCCGAGTATTAGGTCAAATTGCAGGTAGAGAACAGTTGGATTCTGCACAGCCCTCTCCGATGCATGCCGCTGGACAAGCAATTTATGAAAATGGTCTACACGTTTCACTTGCGTTTGGTACTGGCATGGGGACGTTAGCATCAGAGGGTGGCGGCACAGTAACACATAAACGGGTTTTTGTTGTCGGCACAAAAGGTTTTGTACATTGGCGATTCAGTAGCTGGGAGCGATCCACACATGAAGGTGGTTACGAGGGAGGCCCACTCAGCTACGGTGAGCAGGATATTCAAGCGCAGGGTAATCTCACTGAAGCAGCCTTTGACTGGCTTGACGATGAGAAAAACGAACATCCAACACATCTCAAGCAATCCCTCGCTGAGTTCAATCTGCTTTTAGGGATTTACTATAGCGGCATAACGAATCAGATCATTGATCTTCCGTTTGACCCACCTGATGGGTTAATGGCTTCTCTCAAGGAACACCTATAATCCTACAAATTTATGTGGAGGCAGCTATAGCCTGCCTCCCGCAACTACATAGAAAATTAGCACGCACGCAAAAAGTATGCTATAATTTTGTATATGATATACGTTAAAACCGTGAAAGGAATGAAATGGCAAGTTTTGATGCTGCCTCTAAAAAACAGGTCGAAACAAACCCAAAAGATTTTGTCCACCTCTGTTTCAGATTCGGATTGAAGAATATCACCGTGCTGGAGGTTGTTACGCCTGAGCAACCTACTGTAGAAATGCATCAGGCAGATATCCTTATTAAAGCACTGCATGATGGCAGAGAAGTGCTTGTACATTTTGAGTTTCAAACTACTGATAGTTACGATCCAGAAATGCCACTACGGATGGCAGGTTATATCATTAGAGCAATTGAAGTTCACCGTCTACCAGTATATTCCAATGTCATCTATTTGAGCCCTAATGCTGGCAGAAACGATCCGGGAAAATTTGAGCAAAATCTGGAAAACCACAATATTTCTATTGAATATCAGGTTTTCCGATTGATTGAGATAGATGGGCAAGAGATTCTTGATTTGAAGGCTGCGGGTTTGATTCCATTCACGCCGTTGATGAAACGTCCAGCAGATTTAGATTCCGAACAGTGGCTTCGCCGATGTGTTCAAGCTGCAGACAGTATTGATGGCGTGAACAAGCCGGAATATCTTGGAAGTCTTGCAATCTTGGGGAATTTAGTTTACGATTCACAAACAATTTTGGATATTATTTCGGAGGAAACCATGCAACAACCATCAATTGTCGAATACGTCGCACCACAAGCACGCGAACAAGGAATTCAACAAGGAATTCAACAAGGTGCTAAAGAAATTATTCGGAAACTCATCCTTCAGGTTCTTACACAGCGCCTACAGCTAGACGCAACACAAACTATCAAGCCAATACTTGATGAAATTGACGACCTGCCTCGCCTTGAACAACTGCATAGCGCTGCGATACTTGCAGAAACTCCCGAAGATTTCATGCAAGCGCTAAACAAAGACAGTGAATGAACCGATGCTGGCCCTGTGCTACAAATGGACTGAGTAGATGATCGGAGGAAACTATGCAACAACCACCAATTGTCGAATACGTCGCACCACAAGCACGCGAACAAGGAATTCAACAAGGTGCTAAAGAAACCACTCGAAAGCACATCCTTCAGGTTCTTACACAACGACTACAGTTAGATGCAACACAAACTATCAAGCCAATACTTGATGAAATTGAAGACATACATCACCTTGATCATCTGTTCAATACTGCAATGCAGGTAGATACCGCAGAAGATTTCATGCAAGCGCTAAACGAAAATAGTGAATAACCGAACTGCTATTCTTTAGCTTTGTTACTCAATATTGGAATATTAAAGGAGACATATTTATGTATAAAACTGCTATGTTAGGGTGTGGTGGTCGTGCGCGTGCACATGCTGACGCGTATCGCTTTGTGAAAGGCGGTAAACTCGCAGCTATCTGCGATATGAACGAGGAATTACTTAACCGATTTGGAGATGACTTCGGTATCTCTTCCCGCTACACAGATTTAGATGAGATGCTTGAAAAAGAGAAACCCGATGTCCTTCATATCGTCACAGCACCTGTTTTACGCGGTACTAGTGAACGGATTCGGTATCCGTTGATGAAACAAGCATCTGATCACGGTGTGCCAGCAGCAATTGTGGAAAAGCCGATTGCCGTTGAAAGCGAGGACTGGAAGCAGCTTGCCGGGTTAGCTGAAGAGACAAAAACAAAGTTTGTTGTCAACACACAACTCAATTTCCACCCAAAAAACCTTGAATTGAAACAAGATGTCGCAGAAGGTAGAATTGGTGAAATCAAGTTCATTGATGCCAGTGCACGCAGCACACCTGTCGACCAAGCACCTCACGTGCTGCAACTCGTCTCTTCCTATATTGATAACTCGCGTCCAGTGCGTGTACTCGGACAGGTGGCTGGCGCTCAGGATTTGGACTCCACTCAGCCCTCCCCAATGCATGCAGCTGCTCAGGTAATATATGAAAATGGTCTCCACGTCTCTCTTGCATTTGGGGCAAGTGTAGGGACGCGAGTGCCTATAGATTCGGGTAATCACACACATAAACGCGTTTTTGTCGTGGGAACGAAAGGTTTCGTGCATTGGCGGTTCAGCAGTTGGGAACGCGCAACACAAGAAGGCGGTTACGAAAATGGTCCACTCGACTATGGAGAGCAGGATGTCGTTGCCCAGGGCAATCTTACCAATGCAGTTTTTGATTGGCTTGACGATGAAAACAAAGTGCATCCGACACATCTTAAACAATCCCTCGCGGAATTCAATCTTCTTCTTGGCATTTACTACAGTGGCGTAACGAATCAGATTATTGATCTTCCCTTTGAACCGCCTGATGGGTTAATTGATGTTTTGCGAGAAAAACTGTAAAACTTGTTTATAACAGAACGGTTAGAAATTGCTCCTACCGTGTGGGGTCCAAACTGCATAAGTCTTGTACTATAATGGAGACATCTCTATGTATAAAACTGCGATGTTGGGGTGTGGTGGTCGCGCCCGTGGACATGCAGATGCTTATCGCTTCGTCAAACGGGGAAAACTCGCTGCAATCTGCGATATGAACGAAGAACGACTCAACAACTTCGGAGATGACTTTGACATCTCTTCGCGTTACACCGACTTGGACGAGATGCTTGAAAAAGAAAAACCTGATGTGCTGCATATCGTCACAAGCCCTGTGATTCCGAATAGTGAGAAACGTATCCGTTATCCGTTGATGAAACAGGTATCCGACCACGGTGTTCCCGCGGCGATTGTTGAGAAACCGATTGCTGTTGAAGGCGAAGACTGGAAACAAATTGCAAGATTAGCAGAAGAGACGAAAACGAAGTTTGTCGTTAATACACAACTCAACTTCCACCCGAAAAATCTGGAGTTAAAAAAGGATGTCGCAGAAGGACGTATCGGCGAGATTAAGTTTATTGATGCGAGCGTGCGTAGTAGACCTGCCGAGCAGGGAGCACATATGCTTCAGTTGGTGTCCTCATACATTGACAACTCACGTCCCGTGCGGATTCTTGGACAGATCGCTGGAAGTGAAAATTTGAATTCTGATTCGCATCCCTCTCCGCCGCATGCAGTTGGACATGTTTTGTATGAGAACGGTCCCCATGTCTCTCTTGCATTTGGAACAGAGATGGCACAAATGGCATCCGATGACCCGGGTATCTATGGCCACAAACGTGTTTTTGTTGCTGGGACGAAGGGCTTCGTTCATTGGCGGTTCAGTAGTTGGGAACGCTCAACGCTGGCGGATGGCTATGAGAGCGGTCAACTTAACTACGGAGAGCAAGATGTCGTTGCGCAGGCTAACTTCACCGAAGCCATTTTTGATTGGTTAGACGATGAGAGCAATGTGCATCCGACACATCTCAAACAATCCCTTGTTGAGTTTAATATTATCTTAGGGATGTACTACAGCGGAATAACAAACGAGATTGTTGAACTCCCGTTTGAACCGCCCGATGGATTGATTGATGTCTTGAGAGAAAAACTATAATACGTCAACTTACACAATATCTGAAGGATCGCTTTTCATTAAAAACTTGTTCGTAGTCGCGCAATTCATTGCGCCTCTTACGTTCAACACCTAAATATGATCTCAAAATCTCATAATGAGGTTTTTCTTCAGAATTGGTAATTCATTTTGTTGTTAACACTATCTATTTTGGTTTAAATTAACATACTATTAAGGAGATTCTTTATGTATAAAACCGCTATGTTAGGGTGTGGTGGTCGTGCGCGTGCGCATGCTGATGCATATCGCTTTGTTAAAGGTGGTAAACTCGCAGCAATCTGCGATATGAATGAGGAATTACTTAACCGATTCGGAGACGACTTCGGTATCTCTTCCCGTTACACAGATTTAGATGAGATGCTTGAAAAAGAGAAACCGGATGTGCTTCACATCGTCACAGCACCATTGTTTCGTGGTTCAAATGAACGTATTCGGTATCCGCTAATGAAGCAAGCATCAGACCACGGTGTGCCAGCAGCGATTGTTGAGAAACCGATTGCCATCGAAAGTGAAGACTGGAAACAAATTTCGGGGTTAGCAGAAGATACAAAAACAAAGTTTGTTGTCAACACGCAACTCAACTTTCATCCACAAAACCTTGAACTGAAGCAGGACGTAGCAGAAGGTAAAATCGGTGAAATCAAGTTTATTGATGCAACCGCTCTCAGCACACCTGTAGATCAGGGGCCACACGTGCTTCAGTTAGTTTCATCTTATATTGACAATTCACATCCAGTCCGCGTATTAGGGCAAATTTCTGGCGGTGCGCATTTAGATTCTGCGCAGCCATCTCCAGAATCTGCTGCTGCAAGAGTACAGTATGAGAATGGACTGCATGTCTCTTTCGCATTTGGGACAGCCATCGCACCCTTTGGCTCCGATGATCCGAAGGCTTTCTTTACTAAACGCGTCTTTGTTGTTGGCACAGATGGATATGTGCATTGGCGGTTCAATAGTTGGGAACGTTCAACCCGAGAAGGCGGCTACGAAGGTGGACCGCTCAATTACGGGCAGCAAGATGTTGTCGCCCAAGGAAATCTGACCAATGCAGTTTTTGATTGGCTTGATGATGAGAACAAAGTACATCCAACACATCTCAAGCAATCACTCGCTGAGTTCAATCTGCTTTTAGGTATCTACTATAGCGGCATTACAAATGAAGTGATTGAACTGCCGTTTGATCCGCCAGACGGGTTGATGGATTCGCTTAGGGAAAGGTTATAGAATTCATGTGTCCATAGATTCGCTAAATTAGGCTATGGATACCTTTTTAGCAAAAAATGGAGATATAATCAGATGTCTATTTCAAAGATTTTTTATATCGTTTCAATACTTTTTCTTTTTTCTATTGTAAGTTTCACAGCAAACGCCGAATTAGTCGGCTATTGGTCATTTGATGAAGAAGACGGAGTAACTGACCTGACAGGCAACGGGCACAATGGCGTTGTCCACGGAAAACCGCAGGTTGTAGAAGGCAAGGTTGGTGAAGCATTAGAATTCAACGGTGCAACTGATTATGTCGCAATCCCTGATCACAAAGCGATCTCAGAATTAGATGCGTTGTCTATGTCCGCGTGGATTCAACCCAAAAAACTCGGAGCGTGGGTAGCCGTTTTAGAAAAAGGTATCCATCAGAACTGGAGTTACGGCTTCTTCATTGAACCAGATGGCACACTCTCGTTTGAGGTCTCCACCGGACCTGCAAATAATCTCGTCTGCTGTGTAGGCAATGTTGCACTTAAGATTGGTCAATGGTATCATATTTTTGGCTCTTATGATGGCAAGTCAGTGAAGGCGTATGTTGATGGTAAGTTAGAAGGCGAAATGGCAGGGAATGACGCGGTCCACAAAACCGATGGATTACCCTTTACTATCGGTAGCAGAAACGGACAAAACTTCTTTGCTGGTGTTGTCGACGAAGTTGCATTTTGGAACGAGGCAATATCTGTTGAGGAGTCCATGAATCCATCACCTGTCCAACCAAAGGGCAAACTAACAACCACTTGGGGCAAGTTAAAAACTCGGCACTAAAAACAAAACGATGGATACCAATGCTGAAAAATTCACTGAAGACGGGTACCTCGTTGTAGAGGACGTGCTGCAATCAAAAGATTTAGCACCTTTAATTGCTGTTATTTCTGAAGTTGTAGATGCACGTGCAGATGAACTCTACAATGCAGGGACAATTTCAGATGTTTTTGAAGACCTGCCTTTTGAACGCCGCTGGTACGCAATCCTTCAGGAGTGTGGTAGAGAAAATGAGGTTTTTGGGTGGCATACACTTGTTTTTAGTGAAGCGCTCTTTAACTTAATCACACATCCAAAAGTGTTAGATGTGGTAGAAACAATTATCGGTAACGAAATCCAATTTAACGGAGACTTTTGGGTACGACCAAAATTGCCCAATGAAAAACTCACCACACTACCTTGGCACCAGGACAGTGCCTACATGCCACATACAGAAAACGATACGCACTTGACAGTATGGCTACCGTTAGTAGATGTTCAAACAGAAAACGGCGCGCTGCAATTTTTGCCCGGAAGTCACACTGCCGGGTTACAAACTTATCACCGTGTTGAAGGTGAAGCGTTTGCTGTGCCAGTACTACCCCCAACGTCATCTCATACCGACATTGACACATTAGAGATGAAAAAAGGGGATCTACTGATTTTTAATAATCTGGTATTTCATCGCTCTTTGCTAAACCGCAGTGATACTATTCGTTGGTCAGTTGATTTCCGATTTAGTCGGACTAGCACATCATTGGATGGACTCTGGCACGAAGCAATTGCGTGCCTCGCTCGTGAAAGTGACAGCAAGCAGTGTCCAACTTCGTGGGATACGTGGCATACACAATGGCAAGCAAGTCCTCACAAAGACAAGTTTGTTTAATCCCCAGACTGCAATGCTAAAGTTTTCTACGATATAAGTCTTCAATAGCTGCATTTCGCATTTGCTGTTGATGCTGTGACGGAGCACCTGCTACTCCTGGTGCTGCGGCATGCGGTTTAAAGATGAAAATCATGGTCACTTTGTCGTCAACATTAAAATCAAATGAGATACCCCTTTTCCAGTACCAATGCGTTTTCACACCAGCTTTAAGAGGGTCTTCTCGTTCGGCATTTCCAAACTCCTCCTCCACCTGCTTGAGCGTATTTCCAATACCTCTTCTGCCCGCTGTTTTTGCTTTATTAGGTCTTCTCACGAATATGTGTTCAACGAGACCTATACCGTCAACACGGCCGGATATACCTCGGTTTGGGTTCTCCCAATATGAAAACCATCGATCTACACCAAGTGGATCGTCTGGCTCTCCATAAAGTTCTCTAACATTTTTAAACGGATCCCCTAACTTTATACCAGCGGCACTCCTCCCAGGCACAATAAGATTTATTTGAGGCGGGTCTGGAACGATCTCTTCTATAGGATCTGGTGGGACGAACTTCAGGTTAGCGATTTTTTTCACTCGCTTTGTAGATTTGGAAAAACCATCGCTCACAATAACCGTCACTGCAACCGAAGCCGACTCAATATCGGAAGGGGCAGTCCATTTAACACTCACTCCCGTAGTTGTACTTAGCTTTCCAGCACTCACTGTCCATGTATAGGTCAATGGGTCCCCGTCTTTATCATAAGCAATAACGCTGAATTCAAGCGTTTCTCCAGGATTGAATTCCGTGGGAACAACAAGAGTGTCAACAGTGGGTGAGTTATTGTCAGGTTCATCACTATCGTCCGAACCACAACCAGCAATGTAAAAGCTGATTAGACATGCCATAACAAGACTTAAAATACGATATTTATTTTTCATTTTATCACCTTAAAATTCTGTAGTTTCTCCTGTTTTCAACACAACATAGCTCCGATAACGTTCTGGGTGTATATCCCCAGCTTCAACTGCACTTTGAATAGCACAGTCAGACTCTTTAACATGCGCACAGTCATTATATCGACATGTACTAAGAAAAGGTTCCATTTCGGGAAAATAGAGTTCAAGATTTTCTGTGTCAACCCCCCACAAACCGACTTCACGAATGCCAGGTGTGTCTGCGACCTCACCTCCGATTTCAAGTGTAAACAACTCTACCAGCGTAGTTGTATGCCTGCCTTTGCGTGTTTTTTCACCAACCTCCGCAGTTCGCAGTTTAAGGTTCGGTTGTATCACATTCAGGAGACTCGATTTTCCGACACCGGATGCACCTACAATCACGCTGAATTTATCTATCAGAGCATCCTGCAGAGATTCAAGAGAAGTAGGCGTATTTATGCTCGTGTACAGGACTTGGTAACCGAGTTTCTGATAGATTTTGAAGGTAGACAAGAGTTGGTCACGTTGGGCAGCATCTACTAAGTCCATCTTATTCAAGCAGATAACGGCTGCCATGTCTCCTGCCTCCGCTAAAATAAGGAATCGATCCAGGGTGCGAAAGTTAAGTGGCGGCATCCGCGTTGAAACAACAGCTACTACCTGATCCGCATTGGCGACAATAATCTGCTCAATCTCTTCATGTTTTCCCGCATATTGCCGTGAGAATTTGGTTTGGCGCGGAAGGATTTCCTCTACAACCCCTTCTTCTGAATCAAGTTGAGTGAAAATCACCTGATCCCCAACAGCGACTGGATCCGCGTAAAGCCTACGTCCTGTTTCGGAGCGTCTTTTTCTTTTTAAGGTGCCGCGTAATGTGCATCGCAGCACAAGTTCACCGTGCTGAACGTCGTAAAATCCAGTTCGTGCCCGAATGACCCTGCCTTGTTCACGGGTAAGAATAAACGCCACCCCCAATTTGTGTATATCCGATATTCAGTTCCTGTCTACTGTTGGTAAAACGAAGCATTTGCCCTGTATTGTTGCCTTCAAACATATTCCTTCATTGTCTTCAGTGCTGTTTTTATATCTACATCAAAGTTGTCAAACTTACACTCACACGAGACACGTCCGGCATACCCTGCATTTTGAAGTGCTGTAAAGAAATCAGTGAAATCGAAGTCATCATTTCCCGGATAGGAACGTTTGACAGGTTCAGCGATATGCACATGTGCTAACCACGCAGCGGCATCAACAATGTTTTGCATCGGTTCGTTTTCCTGCCAAACGTGATACAGGTCAGCCAATACCTTAATCCGTTTACGATTAACCCGTTTCGCCATAGTGACTCCGTCTGCAACGGTGCGTAGTATGTTTCCCTCTTTCATGCAAATCGGTTCAATAACAATTGTGATGTCGTGTGCTTCCGCATGGTCGGCAGCCATATCAAGAAATTCTGCGATCTGTGCTAATGCCCGTTCTTCTGAATAACCTTCTTCCACGTTCCGCGAACCGCTGCTGCCGTAAACGATAACCTTGCCGCCGATTTCGCTACTTCTACGGCATGCAGTTTCCACATAGCGAGACAGGCGCGGAAAATCCACCGTCTCACCAACAACGCGCAGGTCTCTGGGGATAAATCCGGCATAAGCCTCAGGTTTCAAGGGCGCTGCTGCTACCTGTTCCCGAATTTTTTGAAATTCGGTTTCATCTGCTTCTGGCATCAGAGCACTTCGTACCCCTAATTCAATATAGTCGTATCCGACTTCCGCAAGACGATTGATATTGTCTAAACCAGTACATATTCCAAATCGCATAAGTTGCTTCTCCGTACGCGCTAAACCCCTGGCAAGAGCAGACGTAGTAAAATTTCACCTGTAACAATCAACAGTGCCACGAAAAAAGTGCTAAAAAAGCCATTTAGTTCAAACTTACGCACCGCTACATTTGTAATGCCAAGGAGAAAAGCTATAAAAACAAAGTAAATCGGTAATTTAATTACATAAAATATCAGTCCTACAATGCAGTCCTGACACCCTAAGGCGTGACCAATATCTGTAGGCGGTGCAGATGCCAAAAAAGACTTTATACCAAGCGGTAATGAATCGGACCTAAGAATTGCTGTGAGCAGGGTTTTAATAACACCAAATCCGAGTGCTACCCCTACAGCTATTTGCCACTGTTCAATTTTCACCATTGGCAAAAACCAAATTATAAGAAAAACAACAACACTCATGGTGAGGAAAATTATAGGAAACGGTACCTGTTTTTTTATTCCAGGTAATGATGTATCATTAGGAAAGGGTGTGACGGGTCCTACTTGCATAAGTAGGGATTTCAATGTGTTTACAGGAATAGCGAAGTTAAGATTTTGTCCATCGTCTCTGGTTTCAGAAACAATGCCTATAACTTGCCCCCATCGATTGACCACTGCGCCGCCGCTGCTACCACGCGAAATAGGGGCTGTAAACTGAAGCACTTTGTCCTTGATCCGAGCAGTCCCCTGGGGACGAATGTTACTGATTTCGCCCGATGAGAATGTTCCTTCAAAGCCGCGCGGATTGCCTACTGCATACACAATTTCGCCTTCTGCAATATTATCACTATTGCCAAGAGGGAGTGGCGGCGCATTAAGATCGGTAACTTTTACGATTGCAAGATCATGTTCTTTATCAGTGGCAACAGCACCTTCAATTTCAAACCGTCTTTGCTCAACGACTAATTTTGCGGTGCCTGTCTTGGCACCGTTGATAACATGATAGTTAGTTGCCACGAGGCCTTTGCCTACAAAGAAGCCGCTGCCTTGTGAAGACCTTCCCCCGCTCCCCTTCATTTCCAATAATACTGTGGATGCTTTGGTTCTTTGGGCAATGATGTTAGGAGACTGTGCAGTTACGACATTTATGCCATAACATAGAAGTCCCAACAAGAGTATAAAACTAAACATTAATTTTGCTTTATATGTTATAATGTAATTCATTTATTATATCCTTTCTTTTTATTTTCCGAATCTTCGTTTACGATGACTATAGTCGCGCAAGGCACGAAGGAAGTCAATTTTTCGAAACGAGGGCCAATAGGTATCACAGAAATAGAATTCTGAATAGACGCTCTGCCACAATAAGAATCCAGAGAGGCGAACCTCACCACTCGTCCGAATAATTAACTCTGGGTCAGGCAAATTAGAAGTATATAGATACGGGGCAATTTTGTCAACACTCAATTCTGCAGCGATTTGGTCAGCATCTTTCCCATCCTGAATTTCTGCCTTTAGATGTCCTCTAAATGCTTCGATTATCTCCTCACGCCCACCATAAGCGACAGCAACGTTCAGAATAAACTTGTCATAATCTTTTGTTGCTTCTTCTGCTTCCCGGATTGCTTCTTGAAGGCTTTGTGGCAGTTGTTCAATTTGTCCCATCGCCCGCACTTTAATCTGGTTTGCATGAAGCCCTTCAATAGTGACCAATTCTCGCATTTTCCTCTCTATTAATCCCAAGATTCCCTCAACTTCATCATCTGCGCGCTTGAAGTTATCCAGTGAGAAAATCCATATTGAAAATATTTCTACACCGAGTTCATCACACCAATGCAGAACTTCTTCAAGTTTATCCGCACCTTCATAATGTCCTTTAATTATATTGTCTAACCCACTCGCTTTGGCATAACGTCGGTTTCCATCAAGAATTACACCGATGTGGCGCGGAATATTCCACGTACCTGCTTCCGCTTCCAACCGTTTTTGATACGCGTTGTAAAATCGTTTTTCTATTTTATTTTTAAGGAATTTGAATGGATGCATGTGATTCCCTTTGTAAAACTGCTTCAATTTATCAATGATCGATTTTTGACATCGGATGACGAGCGGATATATCAATAGGTCAGTGAAAATGCTATGCCGAATTGTGTTGTTTCTCAATTATACCATGAAAATCTTGTTAAGAAAACAGAAACATAAATTATGAGTGTCCAGTTTTTGGCATGTGTGTCTGAATCGCGGAGGACACGGAGGACACGGATTATTGCTATCTTGTCTGCATCGCGGAAAACACGGATTACGCGAAAGACGCGGATTTTGTCTTTTGTACCGCAAACTGTTAGTTTGCGTTTTTTGACACAAACTGGAAAGTTTGTGCTACATTTTTATTGTCTGCATCGCGGAAAACACAGATTACGCGGAGGGCGCGGATGCGGGTTTGGCAAGATAAGTTCCTTTTCAAGAGATTTAGGCAAACTTTGAATAGGCGTTTGGGAGTCCCCAATACCACCCTCCGCGTTTTCTGCGTTCTCCGCGCCCCTCCGCGATTCTGACAAAAACACACGATGAATTGTGGGACTACGAACTTTTAACGGAAGTCATAGCGAGTAAAACATAGGGATGTGGTAAAGTAGGGAAAGAAAAGGGGTGCTTTATGTCCTATTCTTTCCACTTCAGATGCCCATTTCCATTGAGTTCTAAGCTGTTACTCGCTATAAGTTCTATTTTCTATTTATAGACACACATTTTATGCGTTCATGAAGTATGTGCATAAATCGGGGAAAAGTTACCTTAAAAGATTCATTTTTTTCTAAAAACTTAAAATATTCCGATAATTTCTCCTTCTTTTTCGGTAAATATACGCTCTATTTTTTGTACTTGCCTTATCTGTTAAAGTTGTGCTAAACTATAGCAAAAACCGAATTGAGAAATAGATGTCATCTATAACAGACCCATCTAAAGTGCTATCAGAGATATTAACGGCAGAAAAACCGTGGGGACGTTTTATCCAATATGTCCTGAACCAACCGGTAACCGTCAAAATTTTAGAGATCCATGCTGACGAACAGGTAAGTTATCAATATCATCACCATCGGAGTGAACTGTGGATCCCGCTTGACGAAGGCGCATGTATTCGGATTGAGGATAAAGTGCTACATCCTGAGCCGATGGAGCCTGTTTTTATTCCGCAAGGTGCAAAACATCAACTCATTGGTGAATCTCACAGCTACAGAATACTGGAAATTGCTTTCGGGCATTTTGATGAGGAAGACATTGTCCGACTTGACGATAAATATGGACGGGTTTAAAACAGGACTTACGCAGTTTCTCTTAAAGTCCCACTGATAAGGGGGATTTAGGGGGTTAAAAAGACTAAAAACGCTGAAACACTGGACTATTTAACCCTCCTAACCCCCTTATCAAGGGGGGAATGCGTAAGTCCTGTAAAAGAAAGATTTATAGTCCACTTTAAAAAACCAATATATTTTTTAAGGAGACAACCATGAATCACCTGATACGTTTTCGCTTATGGATATGTGTTGTTCTGTTTTTTAACTCGATTATGTTAGGGTTTGGACAAGGAGAGAAAGCAGAAACCCTTGTAGGACATTGGACGTTTGAGAAAGGTGTTGAACTGGAAGATATAACAGGTAACTTTGCTGATATTACACTCATGGGAGCTGAAATTAAGGATGGACAATTGAACGTTGATCTCGGCAAATGGGCAATCGCCAGTGGTTATGATGGCCCGGATATTGAGGAAAAAACGCTGGTGTCATGGGTTATTATGGATGATCTTGATGTGCAGGCAGGTTCAATATTAACCATTGATCGTCTCTCCGATCCGACATTTGACGGAATTGTTTTTGGGGAACGCCAGCATCATCGTTGGATGGCAGGGAGCGGATGGTTTCACCGTACCCAAGACCCTGAACCCGGTTTTGAGGAAAAGAAAACTGGAGAGTTGATTATGATGGCGATCTCGTATGAAAATGATAACGGCACTGCACACATGAGAATATACCGTAACGGAGACAAAATTGGTGACTACAAACTTGGCCAATTCGTGTCGTTTGCAAACGACGATGCTGAGGCTATTTGGGGTAAACGCCATGGCGGTGTAGCTGGGGGCCCTGGCGATCTTGACGTTCACATCGAAGATTCACGAATTTATGCTGCTGTCCTCAGTCAGGCGGAGATTAAGAAGTTGTTGCCAGACACACTTGAAGTGGAAGCACACGGCAAACTCACCACTACTTGGGCAAGGCTAAAGATATGGTAAACGTTTGTAAACGCGGTTTTCAAATCGAGCCTACTGGACTGTCTACTGAAATTTTGTAGGTTGGGTAGAGCGAAGCGAAACCCAACTTTTCTATCATAAGTGGCTACATGTCGGGTTTCGTTCCTCAACCCGACCTACAATTTGAATGTGGACAGAACACTATAAAAGGACATTCACATATTTTGGGATTTTACTGTAAAAGAAATCGGATTTTTGGAGGTAATAAGGAACAATATCAATGAATTCAAGTGTAAAACAGATAGAATTAGGTAACGATTCAGGTTTGAGACTCAAAATGCTTGTCTGTGCAGGGACAGAGGAGCAAGATGAAGGGGGTTTAGTTGATGAACGTTTGGAGAATATCCAAGCACTCTTCAAAGAGGAGGTGGACGCGCCGCTCTCTGTCTTAGAACAACACCTGCGTGCATGGACTCGCAGCCATCTTCAAAAAGAACATATTCAACAGGTACTTGCCTTGTCTACCAAAGCGAGAGACGACTTTTCTGTTTTTGTGACTGTCGGCATAGGTGGGTCTGATTTAAGCGCACGTGTGTTTCACGAAATCGCCAATCATCCGTATCACAATCTATTGTCAACTTCTGAACGGGGTGAGGCACCAGAGGTCTACTTTGCAGGTGATACATTCGATCCAGTTCGACTGAAAGCATTGCTTGAGATGTTGAAATCGCGCAACCTGTTACACAAAACGCTTTTCAATGTCATCAGCAAATCGGGCAAAACAGGTGAACCCCTCGCGACGTTAATGATTATTCGGGATAGACTTCAACAAGAATTTGGGGAGTGGCGAAACCAGATTATCGCAACCACAGGGTTAACAGAAAAAAGTCTTCTCTTTCAATTCCATCAGGAATCTTCGTTTTACGGTATCCTTCCTGTTCCCGAAGGTGTCGGCGGTCGTTTTTCCGCTTTTTCACCTGTCGGTTTATTCTTTTTGGCGATAACAGCAGGGATTGAAGAGACTCCAGAGAATAGAATAAACGCTGCGATTGACGGTGTCCAACGCGCAGCTAAAAGTTTTCAGCTGCCTTATACGCATCCCAATAACACCGCGTACCACTTTGCCCTATGGCTTGACTCCATTGAGAAATATTATGGGGCAAGTAGCATTGTTTTCTATAATTACGCTGACAACAGTCGACTCGGTGAATGGTTTGTTCAACTCTATACTGAATCAATTCAGGAACGAGGTATCGGTTCTAACGTTATTGCTGCAAAAGGTCCCACGAGTAATCATTCTATCCTCAACGGTATCCTTGCGGGTCCGAGAGATAAGGCAGTTATGTTTATCCATTGGGAGGACCTCGGCACTGACTTAACAATCCCGTGTGGAAATGAAGAAAGTGGATTAGAGGCATTTGAAGGACTTTCAATGAACGAGAGTCAGACTGCCTCCTATCGTGGAACAGAGATGAATTTTACCGAGAAGGGAATTCCGACTGTGACGTTAACGCTCCCCACACGAAATATCAGCAATGTGTGTCAGTTGATGCGAACCTTAATGGATACCGTCGCTGTAAAAGGCAGGTTACAGGAACTTCATCTTACTGATGGTGTCCCAATGCTTGCGGAAGAGTTAACTTACCATCAATCCGCTGTTGAAGGATATAAACAGCGCACTGAACAAATTGCACGCGAAATGAAAAGGTATTAACGGTATTTTATAGTCAAATCCATAAATGTCTGTCCGTTTTGTTCGAAATAACCGCGTTCGTAGTGGTCCAATTCATTGTGTCTTTCGGGAACGTATATATGAGATATGCGGAAAAAATATTCAACAAATTATCCTCCCTACGGCTCCAGAACAAGATTTTTTTCACTTATAGCCTGGTGTTTCTGATCATGTTCGCTGTTATTTTTGGAATTGCCAGTTTGCTGATTGACCGTACGTTTAATGCACAACTTGGTAAAGACCTAATAGAGCTGAAAACAAATATTTCCAATGGATATGTTCTGTTCGTTGAATCTATTAGAAATGAGGTAAAAGCGAAAGGTGAAGATAAAGATATCCGCAATGCCTTACAGAGAGCGGAAAGAGGCGGCGGTAGAGACATTCCCGCGACTAATTTTGATGTTTTTGAATGCGGTAACACCGAGGGGATATTGGTATTGAGTAAACGCGGAGATGACCCCCGCATCGGACGTAAAGATACTGATATTGCCAATGCAAAATCAGACGAAGCGTTTAAAGTAGGAAAAGACATAATTCGTGAGCGGATCATCGCAACAGGTGAGGAACCGCAGTTGATCGTTGAAGTTACACAGTGGTTAGACTGGGGTTTTGTTACTGGAGGGAGATCGCTCCGAAAATGGTTAGAAGGATACATGCTAAGCCAACCTGCGGAACACCCCACTTTTCTCGTTAAAAGGAAGGTTGAACAGGAGGAATGGATACCCCTAAATAACGCTGCAAGAAAGACACCAACTTTAAAAGATAAATGGATACAGCAGATGCAGGCAAATCAGACGGAAGGAGAACCGATAAAAGAGTTAGTTGTTACTTTGAACGATATTCAGCGATCAAATGAAACAGAATCTACAGATGCTGAGCTACGTCCGTCTACCTTTACAGTTGTTCGTGCTGACATCCTAAATACCCCTTTTGTGGAATTGATCATCGCCTACTCACATGAAAACCGGATCCAATGGCAGAGTCAAATGAGGGTGATATTATTGTTGAGTATAGGTGGCGGGGCTGTCCTTGTATATTGCAGCAGCTACCTCGTGAGCCGGCGTATCACCCGGCCAATGGCACAACTACAGCAAGGGGTAAGTGAGATCGGTGCGGGGAATCTTACTTATCAGATCGCGGTTCAATCTAAAGGCGAAGTTGGAACACTTGCTGATGGATTTAACCAGATGGCACTCGCGTTGAAGCAGAGCTTAGAAGAGCATAAGGCAGCTGAAAGGATCGCTGTGTGGCAGGATGTCGCGCGCCAACTCGCGCATGAAGTCAAAAATCCACTATTTCCGATCCGGCTCTCTGTTGAGAACTTGCAAGCTGCGAAAGATCAACCGGAAATCTTTGAGAAAATTTTTGATGAATGCACAGAAACAATTATTGAAGAAGTTGACCGCATTCGTGGACTAATAGATGAGTTTCACCAATACGCAAGATTACCTGCTCCTGATCGGCACCCCGTTAATTTGAACGATGTTGTCCATGCTGTTTTGAAATTATATATGGAGTTGTCTCAAGCACAAAATATTAAGGTTGAAAAACAGTTGAGCCCGCTGCCACTACTTTCATTAGACCAAGAACAGATGGAACGCGCAGTCGGAAATCTTGTAAAAAATGCAATTGAAGCGATGCCAGACGGAGGAACGCTCACCCTTGGAACTTTTTCTGCACCATTTGAAAAGGACAGAAATATCTCGCTTGAAGTCAAAGATACAGGACACGGCATGTCCGAAGAAACTCAACAAAACCTTTTTGCTGCTGATTATACAACGAAATCTTACGGAACGGGTCTCGGGATGGCAATCGTACGCCGTATTATCACTGTCCACGGCGGAGAGATAACAGTCGAATCAGAAGAAAACATTGGAACAACGATACGGATTACCTTTAATGAATCATCATATCTCACCGAGAGTACACCTGCTCTGATGCTGCTTGAAACTGAACCAACAACTGACGTATAAGCAGGTTAATACATGGATAACTTACGAACCGCTCCAGTTTAGAGGCGAAGAAATATGAATACCATTCTTATTGTAGATGACGAAAAGAACATTTTGAAACAGCTTTCCCAAGGATTGAAACTGAAAGGGTACAAGACCTTGACTGCAGCCAGTGGAGAAGAAGCGTTACAACTTTGTATGTCTGAGGATATTGATCTTGTACTGTTAGACATTATGATGGAAAACGGCATAGATGGTCTCGAAACGTTGACAAAATTACTTGAGCAGCACCCGCATCTCAATGTCGTAATGATGTCCGCACAGCAGGATATAGAAACTGCTGTAAAAACGATGCAACGCGGCGCGAAGCAGTACATCACAAAACCAGCGGGTATGGATAAAATCCTACCCAGTATCGAGCCCTTTTTAGAACTCTCGCGTTTAGCAAAAGAAAATGAGATTCTCAAGTCGCAAATTGTTGATGATGAGATGGTAGGGGAAAGTACTGCTGTCTTCAAACTCCGCTCTGAAATTCGTCAGGTCGCTGAAAGCGATCTAGGGGTACTTATTTCTGGTGAGAACGGTACCGGTAAACAGCTCGTGGCAAATGCGATCCATAGACATAGCAAACGTGCTGACAACCCATTTATCCCATTAAACTGTGCAGCCTTACCTGAAGAACTTGTTGAAAGTGAACTTTTTGGACATGAACGGGGCGCGTTTACCGGTGCTGATTCTATGCGGCAGGGACGATTTGAACTCGCTGATGGCGGCACACTTTTCCTTGACGAAATAGGCGATATGAGTTTAAAAGCACAGGCAAAAGTACTACGCGTGCTTGAATATGGAGAAGTGGAGCGACTCGGCAGCCAGCAGATTCGGAATGTTGATGTCCGAATCATTGCCGCAACAAACAAGAATCTTCCTTTAGAAATTGAGCGCGGGCAATTCCGAACGGACCTCTATTATCGCCTCAAAATTGTACCTATTGAGGTGCCACCACTGCGGGAACGAAGAGAGGATATTCCAATACTCGCAAAATACTTTGCAGAGCAGTTGCAAAAAAATATGGCTTCTGCTCCAAAAACATTTGACTCAGAAGCATACCCCATTTTCCAATCTTACCGCTGGCCGGGCAACATTCGTGAACTCAAAAATATCGTTGAACGATTACTTATTATGGTGAACAGGGAGATTATTCTGCCAACTGATGTTGCTGATGTCTTACCGATCGAAAAGGATGAAGTGCAGATATTAGGCACTACAGCAGCTTATCAGTCCAATACACCGCTAAGTACAATGGTTGATTCAGCAGAGGCACAATGTATTATGGCAGCTTTAAAAGAGTACGATTGGAATATCCGGCGAACCGCCGAAGTGTTGGAAGTTGAGCGAAGCAATCTGTATAAAAAGATGAATAAATACAGTATCGCCCGCCCCGATTCTGACTAATTACTTGGGATTGTAGAGGTCTCTGTGCCTGCCCATGCTCCAAAACTGATGACCGACTGCTGACAACTGATAGGCACATTGAAAATATGCACAAAAACAGCGGTATGACCCGCATTCAACTTCTTATACTGGTTGCAATAGTGATTATCATTGGGGTGCTTTCGTATCCACCCTGGGCAGAATATCGCAAAGTTGGTCAAGCAGATGTAGACGTTGAAATGCTTGCCGTAGCAATAAAGAAATACTACAAATACACCCAGACATATCCAACACGTTTGGCTCAACTCGTAACTGATCCTGATATAGAAGGGTGGCGCGGCCCCTATCTGAAATCCATTCCAAAAACACCTTGGGGCGGAAACTACGCCCTGGTCCAAGAAAACTATAAAGTCGGAATTGCGAAAGATCATCCGCGTGTACCAACAAAATATCGCATAGGGGGCATTGCAGAAATCAGTAGGGTTTATCACGCGGACGCTGTAAAAGGCGAAAAATATTGGTGGTAATCTGTGATCTGGATACAAATCGCTATTTTTCTATTAGGATTGGCAATTGGTAGCTTCCTCAATGTGTGTATCTACCGAATTCCCCGCTCAGATATATCGATTTATTCGCCTCGCCGATCTTTTTGTCCTGAGTGTAATCAATCCATAAAGTTTTACGACAATATCCCGCTTTTGAGTTATCTGTTTTTACGCGGGAAGTGTCGGCATTGCAAAGCAAAAATATCTATCATTTATCCGATAGTTGAACTGGTAACAGCAGTGCTATTCCTCGTGATGTCCTACTATTTCGGCCAATTTGGAAAAACACTTAATTTTTTGCACGCCCTCATTTTTGTGTCTGTGCTGATACCAATTGCTTTCATTGACGCGCAACACTACATCATTCCGAATGTTATAAGCCTTACGGGATTGATACTTGGGTTGGGAATAGTATGTGCAATAGCATATCAGAATCAAGATTTAGATTATCTAAAGATGCGACTTATCGGGTTTGTAACAGGCGGGTTGGGGTTATGGTTAATAGCACTTATTGGTAGTGCAATTATGCGTAAAAAGGCGATGGGTGGCGGAGACGTGAAACTGATGGCGATCATCGGATTGTTTCTCGGTGCGTGGCCCGCGCTGCCGATGGTGATAGCGTTGTCAGCTTTCAGTGGCGCGGTTATCGGGACGCTGCTCATCGCAACTGGCAAAAAAAGTCGCCAGAGTCCGATCCCTTATGGCCCCTTCCTCGCTGGTGCTGCTGTGGTTGTGTTGCTGTGGGGTGAACCGCTTTGGGAGAAATACTTGCAATTGGCTGGATGGAATTAACATGGTAGCAGGCACGCTCCGCGTGCCGTTGCCATTACTATAAGTTGAAATTCTAATTCTAAATGTGTTGTATTCCTGAGGTGTATGTAGTACAATACTATGCAAACGGACAAGAGGTAAGACAAATGCATATTGATATACATGAACAGACAGAAGATTATTTAGCACAGTTAGTCAAGCGGGCTGTCGCGGGAGAAGAGATTATATTTGATAGAAAAGGCACTTCCGTTGCCAAACTGGTCCCTTTAAAGCAAGATGACAAAAAACCTCGCCGTGGTGGACAGTGGAAGGGAAAAGTGAAGATTGCCGAAGATTTTGATAAACTGCCTGAATCGTTTATGGCTGCTTTTCGTGGGAAAAACGAATGAATCTGTTATTGGAATTAACAGGGTAACAGGCACGCTCCGCGTGCCGTAGTCATGAGGTGCGAAGAAGAAAATATGAACAGAAGACTAAAAACGTTTACAATCATCTGCTTTTTAGCATCAATTTTTAGTCATCAAGTCGCAGATGCACAACAGAATCTTGCACAGCAAGCGTTCACTATTTTTGAACAACACTGCCTTGACTGCCACGGTGAATTCGGGTCATACAGCGATGTGCTTACGATCAAGCATGCAAATTTAATTGAAAACAAATCAGTCCTTCCGCGCCAACCCGATGCCTCTGAATTCTATCTGCGTTTACTTGGTGATACCGATAACGGTTCACAGATGCCGTTAGGGCAAGACCCGTTAGACGCTGAGTCAATTGCTACCATCCGCCGCTGGATTGAGGTAGGCGCGCCAGATTGGGAGGCAATTCCTAAACCCAAACGCAATTTTATCACCACCGAGGCGATGCTCAAAGCCATTCATACCCATGTAACTTCGCTTTCTGACTTTGACCGTTCCTTTGCACGCTATTTCACACTCACGCACCTTTACAACGCAGGTGCAACAGATGCAAACCTCCGCGCCTATCGGATCGCTTTATCAAAACTCATAAATAGTCTCTCTTGGGGTGCTGAAGTAATCAAACCGAAACCGATTGACCAAGAGGAGACCATCTTTTACATAGACCTCCGAAACTATGAATGGGACATCAAAACTGACAAGTGGTATAAAATTGAGCAAGCATATCCTTACGGTGTGCAGTTAAAGTCTGCCACATACACAACGTTATGTGAAGAGACAGACTGCGAATTGCCGTTTATCCGTGCAGACTGGTTTATTGCCACTGCTTCGCTGCCACCGCTCTACCACGATATCCTTGACCTGCCAAAAACTGACCGAGAATTAGAGGCACAACTTGAGGTAAACATCGCCGAAAACCTCAAGAATGCCCCAGGTGTCCGTGTTTGGCGCGCAGGATTTAGCGAGTCTGGTGTATCAGTCAACAATCGCATTGTGGAACGCCATAAATCGCGGTACGGTGCATATTGGAAATCCTACGACTTTGCGGGGAATGTGGGTAAACAGAATATCTTTACACATCCGCTTGATTTTACACATGATGGCGGTGAGATTATCTTCAACCTGCCCAATGGATTGCAGGCATACTATCTCTCCACTGCCACAGGTGAGCGACTTGACGAAGCACCGATTAACATTGTGTCAGATGCGGGAGCGAGAGACCCTGTTGTCCGTAATGGGTTATCGTGCATGGGCTGCCACACAGAAGGTATGAAGACGTTTGCAGATGGAATACGCACGGTTATTGAGCAGAATCTAAACCCTCCTTATGACAAAGCACAAGCGTTGCGTCTCTATGCAGAAAAGTTAACAATGGATACGCTTGTCCGTGAAGATATTGCGCGTTATCGGCAAGCAATTGAAACGGCTGGCGGTGTTTTCGGTGGAAGCGAACCGATACAGCAACTCGTTAAGCAGTTTGAGGGATCACTTGATGCCGCACACGCTGCGGCGGAGGTCGGATTAGAAACCGATGATTTTCTGAAAAAGATTCGTGAGAATAGTATATTGCAGAATGCGGGGTTGTTGGTGCTTGGCGTTGAGAATGGGAGCGTTAAGCGGGATGCGTGGGAAGCGGAATTTGAAAAAGTGGTCTTTGCGCTAAATCTTCTAAATCCTGATTCAGCTCAATTCTACAGAAGTCGTGGAAGATCAAAGTATGACAACGGACAATATGAGGCTGCAATTTCAGACCTTAATGAGGCACTTCGTATAAAACCTGATGATTTTAAAACCTACCTCAATAGGGGATTTGTGAAGTCCGAGTTGAAGCAGTATGAATCTGCTATCTCTGATTATGACGCAGCTCTCCGCATAAAACCAGATGTTGTTGATATTCTTTTCAATCGTGGTGTTGCAAAATACGAGTTGAGAAGGTATGAGTCCGCTATTTCTGACTTTGAGTCTGTTCTCCGTATAGAACCTGATGCTGCGGATGCTTACTACCATCTTGGAGTTGTAAAGACAGCACAGGATCAGTATGAGGCAGCCATTTCCGATTACAGTGTGGCGCTCCGAATAAATCCAGACTTTTTTGATGCCTACAACAATCGGGGTGCTGCAAAGTATCTTTTGGGACAGTATGAGGCAGCCATTTCCGATTGTAATGAGGCTCTCCGCATAAAACCAGATTCTGTCGGAGTCTACTACAATCGTGGACTTGCAAAAGCAGGATTGGAAAGGTATGAATCAGCTATCTCTGATTATGACGCAGCTCTCCGCATAAAACCAGATGTTGTTGATATTCTTTTTAATCGTGGCGTTGCAAAATACGAGTTGGGAAAGTATGAATCTGCTATCTTTGATTATGATGAAGCTTTGCGGATAAAACCAGATCTTGCCGACGCTTATGTCAATAGAGGGTATACGAAACTCGCTTTGGGACAGTATACAGATGTAATTTCCGACTGTGACGCTGCCCTTCGTATAAAGCCAGGTGATGCTACAGCTTACTACAATCGTGGAGTTGCAAAGCATGAGTTGGGCAGAACGTGGGACGCAAAAAGTGATCTGCAAACAGCATTGAAACTTGCTAGTGAGGCAAAAAATCACCGTCTCAAAACTGCTATTGAAAAGTTTATGCAAGAATCGCAAACTAAAAAGTTTGATCCATTTGAGGGTATTGAATGACTCTGATCCCATATAAATTCAATTGATATTCTCTGGTAGATATTTTATTATTTAACATCATAGGCAAGTCGTATTTTGGAGAAAAGCAATGATCACAGTACCATATCCCCAAGATCACGTTTTCTATAACAATCGCGGTATTGATTACGGTGAAAGAGGTGAGTACGATCTTGCCATCAAAGATTTTGACAAAGCAATTGATCTCAAACCAGACTATGAGTTAGCCTATAACAATCGTGGTGCTGTCTATCGCAGCAAAGGTGATCACGATTTAGCTATAGAAGATTGCAACAAAGCCATACAACTAAAACCCGATTATGCCGAACCCTATTGCAATCGCGGTGCTGTTTACCGCAACAAAGGTGAGATTGACCGTGCCATTAAAGACTATGACAAGGCGATAAAACTAAAACCAAGTTTTGTTGAGGCGTATTATAATCGTGGTCTTGCTTACCATGAAAAGGGTGAATTAGATCTTGCCATCAAAGACTATAGCAAAGCTATAGAACTGGATCCAGAACTTGTTCATCCCTATATTAATCGTGGCAATGCCTACCGTCAAAAACGCTATTTTGATAAAGCTATTGAAGACTGTGACAAGGCAATAAAATTAAACCCAAAACTTGGGCTTGCATATTACATCCGCGGTGAGGTGTGGTTAAATCTTAAAGAATGGGATGAAGCGCGGTCAGACTTAAAAGTTGCTAAAGACATGGGAGTTGATATCGTTGCAGCGTTTCATAACGCTTATAGAGACATTGCAACGTTTGAGCGGAGAAATGACGTGAAGATGCCGAAAGACATCGTTGAAATGCTGACGCAATACCCAGTAAATCCTTTTACCACAACGCAAAAGATTGTGACTCATGATGGGAAAACCCAAGAATCCGCTGCGGTATTAGAACTATTAGAAAAATTCCGAAATGCAGGAAAACAATTGCGCGAATATCTTCAAGTACCCTCTTCGCGTGGAATTACCACAGGATATAACGAAGCGTTTATCGTCCACCGTGAGACACGAGATACACTTATTGCCGAACACCCATCATCAGCAGATATATTAAAGCCGTTCCTCATGGCGCGCGACATTCAACGTTGGCGTGTGAAACCGACAGACGAGTCACGAAGAGATATCCAAGATAAATGGCTTATCTGGACACACCAAGGCATAGACATCAATGCTTATCCAGCTATCAAGAAACACTTGGAAAAGTCCCGTGACGCACTGGAAAAGAGGTCAGGAAAGCAGGAATGGTATGAGCTCCAAACAGTACCGAAGGGAACAGATACATGTGAACAACCAAAGTGCATCTATCCTGATTTAGCAAGTGCTACTGCGTTTGCTTATGATGATGAAGGTTACTATGTAGGAAGTCCCGCAACTCTTTTACCTACAAGCGAATTGTGGATTCTTGGTGTGCTGAATACCAGAGCAGTTTCATGGTTTTATGCGCGGACTGCCCCACAGATTCGGGGGCCGTTTTTAAAATTCACGTCTCGATATGTCTCACAAATTCCGATTCCTGATATGGAACATGAGCAGCGGACACTTATTCACAAAATTGTTGAATATATTCTCTATCTCAAGAAACAACCTACGGTAAACAGTAAAGATTTAAAATACGCCAGCGACGCTGTGATGGTAGGATATTTCGGTAATATCCTTAACGGATTAGTCTATGAACTCTATTTACCTGATGAACTCCATCGGGGTGACAAACACTTTTTCCAACCGCTATTCGACGAGCAATTACCGAAACTTGAAAAGATCCAAGAACAGGGAGTTGACGAAATGCACACATTTCGGGATATCTTTGAGCGATTATGTGATAAGCATCATCCAGTTGCAAGAAATCTTTTCTTTTTAGACGGTGTTAAACCTATTCGTATCATTGAGAGTAAAGCATGAGAATTACCAAAATTGAGATTAGAAATTTTAGGGCTTTTCCCGGCAGCTATCATATTAATCTGCGTAAAGCAGGAAAAAATCTGTTAGTTTATGGTGAAAATGGTAGTGGAAAAACATCCTTGTATCAGGCATTAAAATTCTTTCTGGAATCCAGTGAAGGATCTCACCGATTCAAAGAGCATCAGAACATTTTTATTACAAACGATGATGGACACATCAAACTGCATCTCCGTGCAAATCCAGGGGCAAATGAGCAGGTTTATGAATGGTCCCAAAACGTTAGAGAAACGAATGATGCACTAATTATTGAAGCATCAAAGGCAAAAGGGTTCCTTGACTATAAAAATTTGCTGGAAACGCATTATGTCCATCGTGAAGAAGAAAACGTGAATGTCTTCAAATTGTTAGTGGATAATCTTCTGGTCAACACCGTCAATCCTGTAACAAATCGAACGCTTGGTGAAGAATGGAAAAGCGTCCAACAGAAGCCGCGTCCGCGCCGAAACGCCAAAACGAAAATCGCAGAATTGGAAACAGAAATAGAAACCTTCAACGGTGAATTAAAACGTAGATTGGAAATACTGCAAGCGAAAACATCCGAAATTCTCCAAAAATTTGGATACAACGTTACGCTCAACTTAGATTTTCAAGGGGTAACATACAACCAAGACGAAAAGACACTCGATAATCAGAAAATTTCCTTAAATGTTGAATTCTTTGACCGTGACATTCCTGCACATCACCGCTTTCTAAACGAAGCAAAGTTGTCGGCAATTGCTATTGCTATCTACTTTTCATCAATCCTAATCCAGCCAGAAAGCGGTCTGAAAATCCTTGCATTAGATGACGTACTAATCGGTTTAGACATGTCAAATCGTCTCCCAGTTCTCGATATCTTAGAAGCATATTTTGCAGATTACCAAATCTTTCTGACAACTTATGATAAGGCGTGGTACGAGATTGTCAAACAGCGGACATCCCATGGTGGAAAGTGGAAATCCGTTGAATTCTATTTTCGGCAAACCGATGAATATGAAATTCCTGTCTATGTTGAAGATAAGGCATATCTTGACAAGGCGAAAGAATATCTTGAAGTGAACGACTATAAAGCATGTGCGATTTATTTACGCACAGCGTTTGAAATGATAATTGAGGAGTTTTGTGAGAGTAAACATCTACCTGTTAAGTATCGCCGCGACCCCAGCAAACAGGATTCTCAGGATTTCTGGGATGCAATTAAAATTGAAAATCAGACAGCTACTTTGTTAAGCCAAGGTCTCATCAACGATATTGAGTTATATCGGAGTCGTATTCTAAACCCGCTTAGCCATGCTACCATTGCCAACATACCAAAAAAAGAAATTGAGGATACAATTGAAGCAGTAGAACGCCTTAAAACTGCATTAGGATAGCGCAAAGTGGCGGATTCAATGCTTGAACTAACCACCGAATAAACTGTAATTTCCAAAGGAGGATTTCATGGACGTAAAAGACGCAATACTTTCAAGACGAACCATTTTTAAATTCAAACAGGAACCCGTGCCAAACGATGTAATTGAACAAATCTTCAGTTACGGGATATGGGCACCGAACCATCATGTCACCGAGCCGTGGCGGTTTACCGTCCTCGGTGAAAAAACGAAGTTGACTCTTGCACAACGTTACCGAGAAATTAAGATGGAGGACACACCAGACCACGTGGATGCGGAGAATCTGGCAAAGATAGGCGAATTGGCTTACGAGAAATTTATGTCCAAGCCAACGATTATTGCTGTGTCCTGCATACAAGATGGTGACGAACAACGGCAACGTGAAGATTACGCCGCTGCCTGTTGTGCAATGCAGAACGTTCAGCTTGCTGCGTGGGATGCAGGGGTCGGCATGCAGTGGAGCACTGGTAGAATCACAATGGAAGAAAAGACCTATCAGTTGCTTGGGATAGATTCATCGCAGGAATATATCATCGGTTTTTTCTATACCGGTTATCCTGCAGAGATAAAGGAACCGAAACGTAAACCCGCAGCGGAGTTTATCCGTTGGGTGGCCTAAACCGAAGATGCACAAACTGGAAAGTTTATGCTACATTTAACTGATATGCTGCTTTAGCATTTTGCCAGAAGAATTTTGCCTTGACTTCATCGCCTTTCGGACTGAAGTAGTCGTCAACAATTTTTTGTACGACTTTATACTGTGCGAAACGTTCAGATACAGGCCAGTTGCTTCCATAGATCAGTCTATCTTCACCAAATGCTTTCCATAAAACATCTATTGTTGGGGTGTAGTAGGCGACATCTTCGGGAGCAGGCGTTTGTCCTGTATGTTCCGCTAAACCCGATACCTTGCAGTAAACATTCGGATAGCGCGCAACTTCTTGGATTGCTGAAACCCACGCTGCATCAGGGGGATTACCATCAACCCGAACGCCAGCGATATGGTTAATCACAACCCGCATTTTCGCCGACCCGGACTGTCGGCAGCAAGTATGTTCAACCAAGGCAGGCACGTTCCGCAGCGCATCAGGGTTGATAAGGAGGTCTAAGGTCAGTTCCTTTTCTGCCAATTTCTCAATATTCTTCATGAAGTCCTTATCACCAATTGACTGCAGGTGGCCTCCGCCAAGTCGTATCCCTCGGAAAAGCGGATTAGCAGAAAATCGATTGAGATTATCTGCAAAATCGGCATCGTTTGGGTTTAAATTGCCAACGAACCCGACAATAAACGGTTCATTTGATGCAAGGTCAAGAATCCACTGGTTGTCTTCAACCCACTTGCTTGCCTCAACGACTACAGTTCCCGTTACGCCTTCAGGCACAGCAAGTTTCTTATAGTCATCTGGCATAACGGTGCGGTAGAGTAGTTCATCATTGGGGTTTGGCCACGGCACACCTTCTGAGCGTGTCGGGTCATAAAAATGTGTATGTGTATCAATAATCATCAATACTCCTCTAAAATTGTAAGGAAACCGGACCGCTTTTCCCACCTGATAAGGGGGACAAGGGGGTTACCAAGTGTTTCAACGCTGCTATTCATTCTACTGCTAACCTGTTTTCTGTATGGATGTCCTGCTCCCGATGAAGCGCAACAGCAGCGGAGAGAACTCCAGCGCGAAGCTTTAAAACTTGAAATGGGACAAGAACTCAATCCGATTGATCCGGAAGGACATGTTGCGTTAGGAAAAATCTATCGTCAATTGAGAGAACATGAGAAGGCAATAGAATCCTTTCAAGCAGCACTTTCGCTTGACGACAAACATCAGCATGCATATAACAATTTGGGTTTAGTTTATATTGATCTCCGCCTATTTCTCCTCGCGATAGATATGTTTCAAGCAGCTCTGGAAATTGCACCAGAAAATCCCGCCTTTTATAATAATCTTGGTTACGCTTACGATCAGTCGGACAGATTTGCCGAAGCATTGGAGGCTTACCGCAATGCCTTAGATGCCGACCCAGCGTTTGTAGATACTCATTACAACCTTGCGGATGCCTATCTAAACCGAGAATCATATCAGGAGGCTATTCAGTCCTACAAAGCAGGAATAGAACTTGATGGAGGTGACGCGACAGTCTATTTTAACCTTGGGCTTGCATACCAAGAAACCGATGAACTGCTCAATGCTATCCGAGCCTATGAAAAGGGTGTATCTCTGGATGCTGATGAAGTAGAAGCTTATTATCGCCTTGCGCTGGCATATCAGAAAAAAAGCGATCACGTCATGATGCACCGCTATTTAGATACGTTTCTTGAAAAGGCTGAAGGTATAGCCCGATTTGAAAAACAATATCTTACTGCTAAACGGTTGCGTCAACAAACATCGGGAGATAGGTAAACCTACGCAATGAGCTTTACAAGCTAAAGAATATACCTGCTCAAATCTTGATCCTTAACGATTTCTGCCAATTCACCTCTGACATAATCCGCATCAACAGTAACGCTCTTCTCCTCAAGATCAGGGGCATCAAAAAATAGATTTTCAAACAGTTTTTCCATAATGGTGTGTAGACGCCGGGCACCGATATCTTCCACAGATTCGTTCACCTGAAACGCAAGCGCAGCGATTTCGTCAATTGCATCTTCCGTAATATCTGCTTCTATTCCTTCTGTCTGCAGGAGTGCCGTATACTGTTTAACTAAAGCGTTTTTCGGTTCCGTCAAAATAGACTGAAAGTCGCTTTTGTTTAGGCTTTTGAGTTCAACACGGATAGGAAACCGCCCTTGAAGTTCAGGAATGAGGTCTGATGGATTAGAGACATGAAAAGCCCCCGCAGCGATGAACAAAATGTGATGTGTCCGCACCGCACCATATTTCGTTGTGACGGTGCTTCCTTCAATGATCGGCAGAATATCGCGTTGCACACCTTCGCGTGATACGTCCGGCCCCTGCCGAGATTCGCGCCCCGCAATTTTATCAATTTCATCCAAAAAGACGATCCCAGAGTTTTCAACACGTTCAATCGCTTCGCTGATGACAGTATCCATATCAATTAGTTTTTCCGCTTCCTCTTGCATCAGAATTTGTCGTGCTTCGGACACTTTCACCCGCCGTTTTTTTGTCTGGTCCGGGAGAATGCTGCTGAACATATCTTTAAAATTAATGTCCATCTCCTCAATACCACCCGGCGAAAATATCTCAACAAACGGCATACTTCTACTTTTCATGTTGATTTCAACGTCTTTGTCTTCGAATTTACCATCTTTCAATTGCTGCCGTAATTTTTCACGCGTCTTGAGGTGTCGTTCGCGCTGTCTCTCTAAAGCTTCGTTTTGCTCATCAGTTGTGTCTACTAAATCAAACGGAAATGGAATATCGTCCTCATCTATATCCATATCATCTATTTCATCATCTATATCAAGGTCATCGGGGGGTTCTTGATTGCGCGGATTTTTTAAAGACCGAGGCATCGGGAATAAGCTATCTAATAAACGTTCTTCGGCTAATTCTAATGCTGCTTCTTCAACAGAGACCGTCTGTTCTGCTTTCACTCTGCTGACTGAAAGTTCCGTCAGATCGCGAATCATTGATTCAACATCACGCCCAACGTAACCGATTTCCGTATATTTAGATGCTTCGACTTTGATAAACGGCGCATCAACAAGGCGCGCAAGTCGACGTGCAATTTCTGTTTTACCCACACCTGTTGAGCCGATCATGATGATATTTTTCGGTGCAACTTCATCTTGCATATCGTCCGCAAGCATCTGCCGACGGGCGCGATTACGCAGCGCAATCGCAACGCTCCGTTTCGCTTCAAACTGCCCAATAATATACTTATCAAGCTCTTCAACAATTTGCCGTGGCGTTAGCGCGTCTGCTAAGATTTTTGTTTCAACAGTTGATTTCTCCAATGTAACCTCCTAAAAGATGGTGGCACACGCCTCTGTGCCGCAACCAAAATAACAGAAATTTGAGTATTCTATTCTTCAGTTTCAATTGATTCAATTTCAATCTGCGCGTTTGTGTAGATGCAGATTTCACTTGTAATTTTTAATGCTTCAGCGACAACTTCAGCGGCGGTCAGCTTTGAGTATTTGAGTAGTGCTCGGGAAGCAGAAAGCGCAATAGAACCACCTGAACCGATAGCAAGAATGTCGTCGTCAGGAATGATGAGATCGCCGTTACCAGAAATCAGATAGCTATCCTTTTCATTGATCGCTATCATCAAAGCGTCCGTACGTCTAAGAATGCGATCACTACGCCAATCCCTTGCGAGTTCTACCGAAGCTTTCTGCAGGTTGCCTCGGTACTGTTCCAATTTCTTCTCTAAGTTTTCATAGAGAGTGAGGGCATCTGAAGCAGAACCAGCAAACCCGATAAGAACGCTATCCTGATAAATCTTACGAATTTTACGAGCACTGTGTTTAATAGCAGTATCGCCTAACGTAACCTGACCGTCCCCGCCAATAGCGATTTGCCCGTTTCGGCGCACCGCCAATATCGTTGTTGAACGTATCCTATTCTTTTCAAGTAAGTCCATGTCTCTTCCTAACACTAATAGACTTTTTCAAGCCAGAATTTTATAGCAAAAACCGAAAATATATGGACATCTCAATGAACAACAATCCTGACACGCTCTCGCTGGCGAGGTTTCCTAACCTCGCCAATGTCCAGGCAATTGTGGTTTTTATAGTGAACATTGAAATAATAATGCAAAGTCTCTGTAGGAGCGATCTCCGAATCGCGACTTAACTCAGTGATAGTCGGGAATCAGAGTTCCCTCCTACATCTCAAAATGTCCTGTTAATTCTAAAGTTTACTATACTATAAAAGGATTATATTTACACCCGCACGCCTAATCTGTGATTTGTCAAACGTTAATTATCCTACTTTTGCTTTATAGCCGCCAAAAGATCAGAAAACTCGAAAACATCACTATTCCCATGAAAAGCCCACACCGTATTCCAGCTATCAATGCATGTTGCTTGCGGTGAAAGTAGTAAGGACATAGGGTATAGATAAACAAAAATGTAATCGGTATGAAGATCGGCACTGATGCGATATTCGGAATATTATCAACGCGTAAGGCATTCCATTCCCATAATTCTTTTCCTAATCCGTAAAAAACGACACTTCCGATTGCCGCTATTAACCCGGTTATCCCTGAAGCAGCGAAACGGTGCAGACCGAACATTTCAAGCCGATGGTAACAGTAAACGGCTAATGTCCCGAAAAGTCCCCAAGTCATTATCAGGCCAATAGGTGTCGTTACATTTATCCCAAAATCGTAACTGGTGTAGACGATAAATTGCAATTTCCTTGAAAATAACCAGTCCATCGGCAGGTATGTTGCTGTAGCTGCCGATCCAAATAAAACACTATGGAATAGTAGCTGGGACGATTCATCTTCAACGGTGTTTCGATTTAATTGAATGAGATAACCGAACCATCCGATTGCAAATAATAAATTTGGGTAAAGCCACCAAATAGCTCCAATTCCAAACGACCTGATCGGTAATAAAAACAGTAATAAGAACGTTAAAAATGTGGTAAAGACTACAGTAAGGACGGCTCTATCTGTTTTAATACTCATTTTGTTCTTTAAAGGCGCAATTTGAGACGTGTAACTTTACAAAAAGTTTATTGAAAGGTAATAACAAGTTGCTGTTCCATCAGTTTTGCACCTGTGGCTTTAGTGTTTGTAAGGCTGCGTGGTAAAGCAACATGTCGCTTGAAACCGCCAATTGTAACGATTAACTCATCGCCATGCTTCGCAAGGTTAACTTCTTGCTTGGTTAAAAATGGAAGTTGCATCACAAGTTGATAAATACCGTCAACTTTCCGAAATTGATACGGACTCTGTTCAGAAAATCTTTCTGCAGGATCAATGTCAGGATAGAGGACATCTCCCAACCTGCGGAGTCCCGTTTCCCCAACAATTTGATCGTCAAAAAGATTAACCTTCCAAATCGGCACATCCGAAAAATAGTTCTCGGCTTCTGCAATATACTGATGTTGTGTCTGTTTCCAAGCTTCAAAAAACTTTACATCAATCCCTTCAGGGAAAATACGGTTGATAATGATCGCGTCAATACATAATCCGTAAAGACAGAAGTACATAAATGCCCGTTGTGTCTCTTTGATGACGATTTTTTCTGGATTTGTTACCAAACGCACTGTCGTGATTTTGGGGTCCGTTAGCACTGTGTCTATACCTTCCAGTTTATCAAAGAGGTTCTGGATATTTTGGAAGTAAGTATCCTTAGGTATCGGGACAGAACTGACCTTTTCAATCACAGGTCCTGCGATTCTTGCAAGATTCCGTTCTAATTTGAAGATACGATTCATATACCATTCAAGTGTAGTGGGGATGCTAACAAACCGCAACGATTCACCAGTCGGTGCACAGTCAAGGATAATAACATCATACGTGTTTTCACGGACATATTGGTTGATGTAAAGCAGCGCGCAGATCTCTTCCATCCCCGGAAATACAGCTATCTCTTCTGCTACAAGCGTTTCAAGACCAGAACGATTCAATAAAGAACGGATGTAGTTATAAACCTCATTCCAATATTCAACAATTGCGTCTTGAACGTTAATTTCCTGTATCCAAAGATTGTCGCTGATTTGTATCTGTTTTTCGGTAGGCTGTGCTATGAGGGACGCTTCACTATCAAACGAGTCGCGGAGCGAATGTGCTACGTCAAGTGAGATGACAAGCGTCTTATATCCAAGTGATGCCAACTTCATGCCTGTCGCAGCAGAGATAGTCGTTTTGCCGACACCTCCTTTACCCGTATAAAAAATAATTCGCACTGTTCAAAATCCAATTTATCTGTTTATTTTTTCTCCTAAGTATATCTTAAAATATAGCGGATTTGCAATAAGTTATTGATAGGATATAAATATAGTGAAGAATGGCGTGGTCCAATCGCAATTAATATCTTGTAGTCCAATCCGAAAATATGTGAACATATTTTCGGATTAGACTATAACATTCACTTTATTGATCGGCATTACGTTTTTCAACCATATAATACAACGCTGGTAAAACAAGCAGCGTCAAAAAGGTAGCAGTTATCATACCGCCGCTAATAACAATGGCAAGTGGCTTCTGAAGTTCTGCACCTGAACCGTGTGCAAGCGCGAGGGGGAGCATCCCTAATCCTGTAGTTAAAGCCGTCATCAGTACTGGACTGATCCGTTCAGATGCTCCCTTCACGACAGCATCGTATAGCGACATGCCTTCTGAACGCAATGCATTGATGTGTGAGACCAAGATGATTCCGTTGCGTACAGCAATGCCAAATAGTAGAATGAAACCCACCATAGACGGAATACTCAACACACCATCAGTGAGGAAAACACTCACAACCCCACCGATTAACGCCAACGGCAGGTTCAATATCACTAATATTGAAAGCCGCATTGAACCCATCGCAAGATAAAGTAAAATAAAGATACCGATAAAAACAAAGCATGTCTGAATTAGAATTCGTTTTTGCGCGCGCTGTTGACTTTCAAACTGCCCACCATAGGTAAGGAAATATTCTTCAGGTATATCAACATGTGCCTTAATTTCTTTTTCAACTTCAGTAATAAAGTTGCCGAGGTCCCTATTCTGGACATTGCATTGAATCACGATACGGCGTGAGACGTTCTCACGGTTGATGGTATTCGGTCCGAAGCCAAAACTGACATCTGCCACCTGTTTCAATGGAATGAACGCCCCTGAAGGTGTCCGGAGTTTTAGATTGCCAAATGATTCAACGGTTTTGACAAGTGTTGGGTCAATCCGAACAACGAGGTCATACTGACGTTGTCCTTGGATAATTTGGCTGACTGTCTCGCCTTTGAAAGCCGCTTCTGCAAAGTGCGTTATGTCTTGAACGCTTAGACCGTAACGCGCTGCCTCAAAACGCTTAACTTTGATTTGTAGTTGTTCAACCTGCACCTGTTGTTCAACTTGTAAATCAGCAACACCATCAATTCCAGACATCACTGCTTCAATCTCCTCTGCTTTTTGCCTTAGTGTGTCAAGGTCGGGACCGAACAATTTCAATGCTACCTGCGCGCTGACACCCGACAAAAGATAATCCAGGCGGTGCTGTATCGGTTGACCAACGGATACTTGGACACCTGGAAAGTTTTCGGTGGAAAGCAGGTCGCGTACTTCAGCAAGGAGTTCTTCGCGTGTTTTGTCACGTTCATCTGGTGGAATGAAATTCACTACGATTTCATGGGAATTCACATCGTGCGCGTGTTCATCCGCTTCAGCGCGCCCGGTGCGACTGCTGACGCTTGTCACATCTTTAATTTTCTCCAACTTCCTTTCCATTTCACGACCAATACGTGTAGATTCTTCAAGCGAGGTTCCGGGAGGTGAAAAAACACTGATTGTAAACGTAGCCTCATCCATCACAGGTAAAAATTCTCTCCCTAAACGCGGAACTGCTGCTATAGTCAATATCACTAATAAGAGTGCCATTATTACAACTATCCAACGTAAACGCAGGACGAATGTGAGAATAGGACGATACGCGCGCTTAATCCACATGACAACAGGCTGCAGCGTTAAGGCAGTTTCTACATCCGAATCGGGGGCTAATCTAACAATAAACAGCCGCCATTGCACCACAAGGTTACGAAAAAAACCAGAAACCCGTTTTCCTGAGGAATCAACTCCCGGAATGGGTTCATGTAACGGTATATCTCTAACGCGTCCCAACAGTAAATCGCTTAAAACAGGTACCACTGTTAAAGCCACAAGTAACGATGCTGCCATGGAAATCACAACTGCCCAACCGAGCGGACGAAACATTCTGCCCTCAATACCACTCAGACTGAATAGCGGTAAGAACACGAGGATGATAATCAAGGTCGCAAAAACAATAGATACCCGCATCTCATCGCTTGCGCGTGTCACAACTTGTGTCGGTGTTTCGTCAGTCTCATCTCCTAAATCACGCAGATGAAAATATTCCTGCAATCGCCGAAAGATATTTTCTACATACACAATCGCATCGTCAACTACCATGCCAACAGCGATTGCCAATCCTGCAAGTGTCATGATGTTGAGCGTACCACCCTGCGAAAGCAGAACAATGATAGCGATAATCAAAGATAACGGGATAGCGGTGAGTGTAATCAGTGCTGTGCGGATATTAAAGAGAAAGATGATGAGGATAATAACAACCAAAATTGCACCATCCCGTAGTGCCTCTTTGACAGTATCCACAGCACGTCGAATTAAATCGGCTTGTGCATATTCAACTTCAAGCTGGACACCTGCCGGTAATGTTTTCTCAAGCGAGTTCAATTCCGCAGCTACTTTATCGCTAAGCTCAAGCGTATTTTCGCCGGGTTGTTTAATGATCTTACCTAATACAGTTTCTTCTCCATTGCGGCTCCCCGCTCCCCTGCGGATCTCAGGAAGCGATCCGATTTTGACTGTCGCAACATCTTTGATAAGGACAGGTGTGTTATGTTCCCGGACATCAATCACAACATTTTCAATGTCGGTAACTGAGGAAATCCGCCCTAACCCTCTAATCATCAATTCACGCGCATCCTTGATAAGAAACCCACCCGCAGCATTATCGTTGCTTTTTTCGAGTGCATGTGCCACATCTTCAAGTGAAATACCGTAGCTTACCAATCGTTCGGGATTAACAAAGACCTGAAATTGTTTGATATAGCCTCCAATGTTTATAACATTGGCAATACCCCCCTGTGATTGCAAGCGATACCGTATCACCCAATCTGCTATGTCGCGCATCTCCATCGGGTCCAGTTTTTCTTTTCCTTCTGATTCATCAATCAGCGCGTATTCCATTATCTCTCCCAAAAGGGAAGAGGTAGGTAAGATAATTGGAGCATCAACGCCTTCCGGTAAATTTGGGGCAACAAGTAGAAGTCGTTCAGAGACCATCTGCCGTGCCAAATAGATATCCAATCCCCATTCAAATTCAACGAAAACGAGGGACAAACCGATTGCTGATGATGAGCGAACCCGTGTAACATCTGGAGCGCCGTTCATTGAACTCTCGATCGGTAATGTCACAAGAGTTTCCATCTCTTCAGGAGACCACCCATGTGCTTCTGTTAGGACAGTAATTCGCGGCGGATTGATGTCGGGATACACGTCAATTGGTGCCGTTTGAAACATTCTAAAGCCGATAATGACTGCCGCGATGACTCCACATATAACAAGAAGTCTGTTCCTCAGTGAAGTTTCGGTGATTTTTGACCACATTGATTTTCCTCCTTGGGACTGTGATTAATGGTTATGTCCGGCGTGCGGATCAGTAACGACTGTGGAACCTGCTGAAGCTCTCTTGAGTTGATGAGCCCCTTGAACGACCACACGTTCACCCGCAAGTAAGCCATCTTTGATTTCAACATATCGGTCATCTTTTGCACCTACTGCAACTTCATGTTTGAGATATGTGTTATCTGTCTCAACAAAGACAAACTTAGTTGCACCATCTTCAAGGACAGCATTCAACGGTACGCTCAAGACATCATCCAATTTTTCGATGACAAGTGTCTGTTCAGCAAACATTCCCGGTTTCAATTGACGTGTGGAATTATCAACTGCTGTCCAAAAATGGACAGTACGTTTTTCAGGGTTCACAACAGCAGAGATTTGAGAAATCTTACCCGTGAAAACTGTTCCAGGATAAGCAGGGACGCGAATTCGCACCTCACTGCCAATCTTCCACTTGTCCTGCAGAAGAGCAAGCATATCTTCGTAAGCCTCGCCTTCAACCCAGACGACATCAGTGTTGAGTACAGCGTACAAAGAGCTGCTTTTTTCAACGGTTGCGCCGAGTGTTACATCCTGCTTGATAATCTGTCCTGCGGTTGGTGCTGTAACGTGAAGTCGGGAATGAGATTTCCCAGTTTCAATAATTTTGTTTATCTCATCTGTTGTCCTACCAAAGACTTTGAGTTTTTGCTCAACTTTTGCTAACACGATAGCAGCATTACGTTGTGCTTCTTCTGTTTGAAGCAGTGCCTCTAACGCCTCTGAGCTCGTCATGAAAGGCGCGTAATTTTCGATGAGCTTATCGGCGGATAAATCTTTAAACGGGACAATTACATCCGTTTTCGCAATAGTTTCAAGATGCGTTTCAGTCAAACCAGTTGCCAATGCGCGCCGTTTATTTGCTTCCACTTTAATAACTGCTGATTTGTAGGCAGTTTCTGCATCAACCAATCCAGACGCTTCTTCAATCAAAGTAACATATTTCAAAGCCCCAACATTATCAGCCGTTTGTGATTTGTCCCCATTTTTGCTATCGATATTCAGCAGGACGAGAATTGGCGTTGTGCCATCATCACTAAGTATTTTTTCAAGCGTTTGTTCACTGATGCCGAGGATCTGAAATTGCCGCTTTACACCAGTAAATGCGTTAGTCGCTTTTGTGTATTCTGCTTTTTTGGCAATAAACTCTTTCTGTGCAGAAATACGTTTCTCAGTAAGCGTTTCAACACGTTCAAGCGTATTTGTGAGTAGTTTGCGTTCAACATCAGCCTTAACAAGATCAACACGCATCTGTTCTAATGCCGAAATAGTCTTGGCAGTGGCTAATGCTTTATGCTTCAGATACGCTGTTTTCTGCTCTTGCATCTCCGTAAACGATTCCAGATAGTCAATTTGTCGGGTCTGCAATTCTAATCGTATCTGCTCAGCAAAAGCCGATTTCTGTTTAGTTAATTTGGTGTTTAACGACTTCTGTTGCTGGACTGCTTCAATCAGGTCAATCTCAGCCAATTGCAAGTCTACGCTTTCCAATTCAAGTAGTACATCACCTTCTTTTACGGAGTCGCCAAGATTGAAATGGATGCGTTTTACAATACCGCCGATTCTGGGTGTAACGATTGCCTGCTTTCCTGGATGGGCAATTATGTTGCCGGTAACCTGGACCACCTTTTCAATAGCACGAAGGTCTGCTTCAACGGTTTTCAACCCGATATTGGCTTTCGCTTTATCGGTGAGAGTAACAGCGTTTTTCGCGGCGTGTGCATGCGCGTCGTCTTGCTCTTTTCCTTCGTCTTCACTGTTTATCTGTTCTTCTGCCCAAGTTAATGTGAGGTAGGAGTTTGATGAAAACAAACCGCCTGTCGTTATCACATAAATTGCCAAAAATAGTAGTGTCAGATGAAAGTAGCGTTGCATTTTATGTCTCCTTATTGATATAGGCACGCTTTATGTGTTGTTAAGACCTATTGCACTAATTCAATAGATGTGCCAATTGCAGATTCAAGTTCTATGAATGCCTTGTGGTACGCTGCGAGCGCGTCGAAATAGGCAAATCGTGTTTTGACATATTCGTTCTGCATCAAAATCACTTCCAAGAGTTCTGCTTCCCCTAATTCATAAGCAGAACGCGTGAGGGTGAGGTTTTCGTTGAGCAACTTTAATAAATTGCTGTCATAAAACTTAAGGTTTTTTTCCGCAGCATTTACAGACAGAAATGCTGCCGTCACTTCACGAACAATTTGTCTCTCAGAATTGGTGATTTCTACCGCATCAACCTGTTTTTGTGCCTTTGCAGCATTTATCTCAGCACGATTCCAATCGAACAACGGCAAAGGTATTGAGAACTTTACTCCGAATCCTGTCGAGCCGAAACTACGTTCTGCAATGCCGCCAATACTTAGATCAGGAATGTTTGCTGCTTTTGCCAGCCTGTGAGTGTTTTCGGTCTGATTCACGTTTAATCTGAGCGACTTCAGGTCAGCACGATGTGCAAGTGCATGGGTCTTTAAAGTACCAAGTTTCAAATTGGTAGGGGCCTTTTTGGGCAACCCTCCAGTTGCAGTCGGGGTCGCGTCAAGCGGTGTTCCCATCAAACCGTTCAGGTCAAGTTGTATCAACTGCAAATCACTTTCTAATGTAGCAGCTTCACGCAACGCAGATTGCAGCTGAATATTCGCCAGGCCAACTTGTGTGACAGAAATATCGCCAGCGTCAAACTGAATACGTGCCATGTCGAGCATTTGTTGATTGTGTTTGATAATCTCTTTTGCCAACTTAAGCTTTTCTTGTACAAGAATAAGCTGATAAAAAGCGAGTTTCACGGATTTAATGAGTTTCCGAGATTCATCTGTTAGTTCAAGGTTTACTTTTTCGAGGTTTATCTTCGCTATCTGTTTCCGATGGCGACGTTGACCGCCAAGTTCAAAGGTTTTCGTTAATTCAAATATCTGTTCCGCATGAGAACCACCGATAAATTCAGATTCCAATTCAGGATTACTCAGCAAAGCGATACTGTTAAGTTGGACTTGTGCAACCTTAACTTTTTCGCGTATCACCTTGAGTATTGGGTTTTCGCGTAACGCAGTTTGGATTGCGGTTTCAAGATTGATCTCATCGTTTTGAACCGCGAAAGTGGTTATCGGTGAAACATTGCAGGTTAAAAAGTATATTATAAGGATTGCAATGGTAACGCCCAATCTGATTTTCATAAACATAATGCTCCTCGCAAGTTAGATGGTATAGAAGGCTACACGCAAGTAAGTGGCAATCAATAGTAATTGGATTGCTCCGCGTAGACCATACAATATGGGTTACACAATAATATTTTGATAGGCATCATTTTAGAACAACCGAATGCCTTCTCGTAAAGAATTTAAATTATACAGAGTTCAGTACAAGGAGAGTGCTTAATAGCACCACAGGAAGGATTAAATGAGGAGTGTTACAGTACGAAGAGAAATAAGTGTAGGATCAATTAATGGTGGAATGATTGAAAATGGGGTGGTTGTTGGAATGAAAGTATCAGGGACTTCATGTGAAATTGATGAAGTAGAAGAAACAGGACTGTGTGTTGATAACAAATATTCTTGAACAGAAACGACGTACAACTCACTATTTAAGGACGCAAAGATAGGTAGGTCAATGCATTCGCCGCAGTGGTCATCAGGCGCAGCAGGTATCTCTGGGTGATCCAAGTCGTGAGAAGGAGCATCTGCACAGCATCCGTTAACAGCAAATTCAAATTCAACGTGCCCATCCTCGCCAATACAGAGGACATAGTTGGACAATTGCATCGGAATTATAGCAAAATAGATAAATAACCAAATCAGCGGGATAATAGCGTTATTTTTTCTTAAAAAAAGAGATGTCATTTTGCACCATTCTTAAATTCAAGTACCTAACGGTTCACATACAAGTTCAAACTATATCATGAAGTATACACAATTTTCGAGCAGTATGTCAAGGAGAATAAGGCTTTTGTGCAGGGTTATTTAGTTTTCGGTATTTCTGAACCATTTTATCACAAATGTTGTTAATGTATCATTATCTTGGATAGCCGCGACACCTCTCGCGAATGTGATAACTGCTGTAATCGGTGCTGCGGTTGTTAAGTAATCACTGCTAACAACAACTGATTGTATCAAAGCATGATCACCAGCGCCATCATCACCAGCAGTGTCGGCATCTGAATTGTGTGTTGCTTTTCTGCGCTTGCGAATAGCACAAACATTATTTTCTGTGAGTTCTAAACAAAAAACGAACTCGCAGAATATTACACAGGTTTTTCGGCAAATCAACGGGACACATAGTGATAAAGCTACTTGAATCTAACAATATTGTCCAAACTTTAGTTATTATAAGTTAATTGTTTCCTAAAATACTCGCTAAGATAGCGCGCTGTAACCGGTTTGTTTCTGCCTTTTTGGTGATACGAACACTTGCATCCCTTGTTGTAGGTGGATTTTCAGAAATTCCGTTTAGCGTGATGGGTAGGGTAAGCGTTTCATCGTTTTCTTCGATTGTTACCGTTAGTTCGTCTCCAGATGCCCAGTTTTTCGCACTTTCGCGAAGATCCGCAAATGATTCAACTTTCATGTCCTCCACAGCAAGCAAACGCCACGTTTCTTTCTGTAAACTTGTTTTAAGTACATCAATTATATAGTCAGTTGTCGGTAATTCTTCGCTGTATTCTATTTGTACATCTAAACCTGCATAGTTGAAATATTCAGTAAGGGGGAGCCGCTCTTTTCCTGTGACATATTTTCTAAAAAATGAATCGAAATCTTTACCTGCGACTTTATTGACAGTTCTAATGATGTCGCGCTGCGTATATTCTATAGAAGGCTCATGAATAATTTTAATGCAAAGTTCTTTAAAATCGTTTATACTTTAAGGTATGGATTTCCCAATAATAGAACTCATAGATGAAGAACAAGCGACTGCTTGGTTGCTGAAACATTTCCACCCCGAAGGATTACATTGTCCACATTGCGGTGCAGGCGTGGAGGAGGCACGTCTTTTTGGCAAAACCCAAAATAGCCATTTGCAAATCTATCGGTGTCTTTCTTGTGATGGCACCTATAATCTTTATAGTGGTACGGTTTTCCAGCAGAAGCAGTTTACACCTCCCCAGGTGGTGTTGTTGTTGCGTGGCGTTTGCCAAGGTGTTCCGAGTGCGAAAATTGCTCGTGAAATCGGTGTAGATCGTCAAACAGTGATGTCAATGCGCCGCGTGCTTCAGGCGAATGCGGAAACGATGCAGCCACATTCAGTCTTACCGGATAAGTGCGTTGAAACCGATGAGATGTTCCAAAACGCTGGCGAGAAAGGGGATCGGCATTGAGACCCAGACGATCCGCCCCGTCGGCGCGGCAACAAACGGAGAGGGCACGGCACCTATGCCAACGACCGGCCTCCGGTGGTAGGCACTCTCGGGCGCGAGTGTGGTCAGGTTAGATTGCGTGTGGTTCATCACACGGATAAAGAGACGCTAACAACTCATGTGCATCAGTTCACGCACCAAGATACTGTCGTTTATACAGATGGGTGGCGTGGGTATAACGGTCTTGATCGTCCACACGCTGTGGTCAGGCATCAAGCGGGTGAGTGGGCACGAGATGACGATGCTGATGGTATTCGCGAGGTTCACACGAATGGCATTGAAGGTGTCTGGACGACGGTTCGGAACTTCCTTCGCCGTTTTCGGGGTGTTCATAAGAAGTTTCTCTCTGGCTATATTGCTATCTGTGAGTTCTTCATCAATCGGAAATCTGTTTCTGTCAACTTTATATCAGAACTCGTTCAAGCATAGAAATGCATTCAATCTCGACATGAGC
>PYJA01000101.1 GCA_003635185.1 Candidatus Poribacteria bacterium
ATTAATTTATTAATTCGGTCCTTTTCTATCCGCACAAGGCACGGATACCCCACTGCTGGCGAGGTTTCCTAACCTCGCCACATTACCCATTTATTTTTTTATCTTCATTAGGGACGATATGTTTATGAACTTGTCATTGGTATCCACATATCGTTCCTACGGAACTCAAGAGGGCGTTTATTTCGTTTTTCTATAAACATTGCGTCCGGACGGGACTAAAGATAGGATAAACCCAATAACCATGTGTATTGAAAAGTGGGCATAATAATTCCTATGTTTTCTTAAATTGACACATAAGGTGCAGAAACGTAGCACAACCATAAGCGTCAATTTAAGAAAAGAATTATGCGCTAAATGCCCCAGGCCGGTAGGTTCGGTTTGTAACCGAACCGGATCCTACGCAGAAACCTTCACCTATCCTGTCCACTCAGCAGTGCTGCTCAACAAGACACCCGGGATTCGCCTGGGCTCAGTCCGGTTCGGTTACAAACCGAACCTACCGGGCCTGGATGCACGCTAAATTGACGGCTATGGTGCAGAAACGTAGCACAACCTAACAGGTTATGCTACAGAAATGTCCAAGTAATTATATGCTTTACTATAACACAATTCTGTTGCATTTAATTCGTTTTCGTGATAAAATCAATCAGTGTTATGAATAACGGTTTGGAACAAAAGGGGATGCCGATAGTTTAGCCGCTTTGCAAGTTGGAGAACTGGATGGCTTCTCGGTCCACGCGTGGGTCTATTCTGAGGTAGATCCAACTGGTAAATGTGTCGCTTGGAAAGGACTTGGATGCTCTTCATGGTCACAGTTCCGTTTGGGAACCGGTTCACACGAAAACGGTGTGAACACCACGCAAGCATCATTCCACATCCGAGCCGGAAACGGTGGCGGTAGGCTTGAAGTTCTTGGTAATGAACTGCCAGCAAAAGAATGGCTGCACCTCGTTGGCACATGGAATGGAACGCAAAACCTGGCTGTGGTAAACGTGGACAGTGGAACGGTATCATGGACGAAGTCGCTATTTTTAACGTAGCACTATCGGATGCTCAAGTCGCAGAACTTGGGGGAGGTATTGATGCTGCTTTAGGAAATACCACGCCAGTTGACCCTATCGGGAAAATAGCAACAACCTTGAGCAAACTCAAAGGGACACATTAGCATTTTATCAAGTTTTTTTTGCCAAATATTAAGGGCGGTCCTTATCCGCCCTTAATATAAGAAAATAGTAACGAATTATATTATAGACACTCAGGGACTTCACACTTTCGGACCGATTTATGAATAAAGTTCTACTGACTATCTTAGGGATAATCGTTGTTGCAGTTTGTATCGTGATTCTTGTTGAAATTTTGAAGACACTTTTACAAATTGTAATTTTCGTCTCGTTTTTCATCGTTATTGTTGGTGGTGCCTTCTTAATTCTCAGAAAAATTTTCAATAAATAGAGAATGCTAACTATTTTGGGACAACCACCACATTATTAAGCAACGGAGTACTACCATGAAAAAATATTTCAAATCTTTAATCTTCACTAAGAATTTAATTGCAATTCTAATAGGATTTGTTCTGATAATCTGTTCAACAAGTCCAATTTTCGCCGCGAAGCGTGATAAGGAGTACGTCGCTAAGCAGATTTCCAACTTCAGGGTAGATGGCAAGATCGATGAATGGGAACGCGCTGAAGCTGTCGCCTTTGATCAACTCAAAGATGCTGGAGCGGCTCTTCCCAAAGCAAATGATTTTACAGGAAAGGGGCGCGTCGCATGGAATGCCAAAGACCCTACCCGTATCTACTTTCTCGTTGAAATTACAGATGATGAACTCCAAGACATTCATCCGCCAGATAGTAAGTGGTGGGAGGATGATAGCGTTGAATTTATGTTTGATTTTGACAATGATGTGGTGAGGGAAGCGCTCGTGCAATGGACTCTCGGTGCAAATGGGGAGGACCTCTCCGCAGCCGCATCACCGGACAACACAGAATGGGCACTTTCTAAGAGTGGCAACAATTATATCTATGAAGTCGCTCTTGACCCAACAAAACCACGCGGCCCAAACCCAGGTAATCCAAATACTGGAATGGACTTTAAAGCAAAAGACGGGTTAACTATTGGACTCAGTTTCCACATGAATGATTGTGAGAACGGAGTCCGGGAACATCAGATTGGATGGATAGCGGGGAATGCATGGGATGCACAGGCCTTTGGTGATCTCACTTTTGACAGAGAATTCTTAGATGTAGAGCCTGCAGGTAAGCTGGCATTAACATGGGCGGCAATTAAGCAGTAATTTTCCGGCCCTGTCAATTTCCAAACAGAATGGTTCCCTTGCCTTAATGCAATCCTTTCAATTGAATTACTCGCCGCTTGTCTGCTCAAATCTGCCGACTTCTATGATACATAGAAACCTATAACGAGAGTATTTCCGAATGTATAATCTAAATGGAAAAGTCGCTTTAGTGACAGGTACGGGTGGTAGAAACGGAATAGGACGCGCTATCGCTACGCGTTTAGCGAAAGAGGGAGCAGATGTAGCAGTCAACGATATAACTGAACACCCTTACGCCGCTGACGACACAGAGTGGCGTGGATTGGCGGATGTCGTTCGCGAAATCGAAGCGATGGGACAACGGGCTATTAGCGTAGTTGCGGATGTATCAGATGCAAAGCAAGTTAGCGAAATGGTAGATAAGACTGTTGCTCATTTTGGGAAGATCGACATTCTCGTCAACAATGCTGGCACGAAAGCTGGGAAAGATCGCGTCCCCGTCGTTGATCTCACAGAAGAAGATTGGGATAGAGTGCAAAATGTTAACGTGAAAGGGGTCTTCCTTTGCTGCCAAGCGGTAGCGCGACATCTTATCGCACAGGGGACCGGTGGGAAAATCATCAACATCTCCTCCATCACAGGCAAACGGGGATCGGCACGTTATGCTGCATACTGTGCATCCAAATTTGCTGTCCTCGGTTTAACGCAGTCCCTTGCCCATGAACTTGCACCGTCCCAGGTTAATGTCAACGCCATCTGTCCAAGCCTTGTAGATACGGAGCGCGTTGAACATTTAGCTGCTGCGATGATGCCTACAGACCTCTCGGCTGATAAGCAACGGACAGAATTTGTTAGTCGTTTTGAGGCATCCGTGCCGTTAGGGCGGCTTGCTGAGAGTAGTGATGTTGCAAATATGGCAGCATTTCTCGCCTCAGACGAAGCTGCCTATTTGACTGGGGTGTCTGTTACTGTATCCGGTGGTTTAGTCATGGATTAGTGTTGTCCCACAAACTGTCCGAAGATTAATTTATTAATTCGGTCATTTTCGGTCCGCACGAAACACGCGTACCCCGCTGCTGGCGAGGTTTCCTAACCTCGCTAAATTACCGATTTATTTTCTTAATCTTCGGACAGATTGTGCTACAAGGTGGCAACTTATACCATTTCTAATTGACAAATTGCCATAACATATCGTAGGTCGGGTAGAGCTTGCGAAACCCGACAGGCGCTAAACGTGTCGGGTTTCGCAAGCTCTACCCGACCTACCAAATAATGTAAGATTATTATATAGAAAGGTGTTCCTGCTTTACAATACTATTTCATACATAAAAAAAATGAATTCTAAAAAACAGATCGCAATAGAAGCAGTCCTCAAAGCCGCAGAACTCTGTCAACAGGTACAGAATGAGATGGTGTCAACAGACGCTATTCAAAAAAGTGACCGTAGCCCTGTAACCGTAGCAGATTTTGGCTCACAAGCATTGATATGCAAAGCAATTGGTGATACTTTTCCTGAAGACATTATTGTTGCTGAAGAAGACGCTGAATCCCTTAGACAAAATTCGGCACTTCTGGATCGTGTCACAGATTACGTTAAACGTTTTGTAAAAGGTGAAGTCCTTAATCAAAAAGTTTGTGGGTGGATTGACAGAGGAAGTGGTGAAGTAGATAGCAGTTACTGGACACTTGATCCTATTGACGGTACAAAAGGGTTTCTTCGCAACGATCAGTACGCCATTGCATTAGCATGGATTGTTGATGGTGAAGTAGCGCTTGGTGTTTTAGGATGTCCAAATCTACCACATCGGTTGGACGATCCCGATTCTCAACGCGGTTGTCTTTTTGTCGCTGTTCGTGGGGAAGGCACAACTATCTATACAACAACAGGGAAATTTTTAGGAGAAGCGCGCGTTTCGGAAAACGCATCTCGGTTGGCAGAAAGTTTCGAATCCACACATGGTGACAGCAGGACGCATGCCAAAATTGCGAACGAATTAGGACTTAACAAACCACCACTTCAAATTGACAGCCAAGCGAAATATGGCATTGTCGCACGCGGTGAAGCGTCTTTGTACATCCGCCTCCCGAATCCCGCTTATCCTGATTACCGCGAGTGTATTTGGGACCATGCCGCGGGGCTAATTGTGGTTGAGGAAGCTGGCGGAAAAGTAACTGATGCAAACGGAAAACCCTTGAGTTTTGTCAGCGGTAGGCGTATGATTGACAATCGTGGTGTCGTTGCGACCAATGGAACGTTACATGAACAAGTCCTATCAACCTTATCTTCTATGTAGAGGCAAGTGTACCCACTGCTGGTGAGGCGGGGAATCATGGCGAATACCATACGCGTATTCGCCCAATGGCATTCATACCGTTGATTTCTTCCTAACCTTGCCAATGTAATTGTGGGTTTTACTATAAAAAGGAGTTTTTATGAAAGCGGGGCAAATCGTTGCACCACATCATATTGAAATTATTGATATAGACAAACCGAATTTAGCAGATTATCCTGATGGCACAGTGATGATTAAAACAATCCACAGTGCTGTCTGTGGTAGTGATATGCCATCTTTTGTACTTGAACACCCTGCGGAGCGTTACCCGCTTGGGCATGGGCTTTCCATTCACGAGGCAATTGGTGTTGTTACCGACAGCAAATCGGAGAAATTTAAAGTTGGAGATGAGGTGCTTGCTCTCCCGCGCCATATCGGTGGATGTTCAGAATTTTTTCTGTCCCATGAGAGTGTTACTGTACCTTTAGTAGAATACCACCGTAAAGATTGTATCTTAATGTCTCAACCTCTCGGCACTGTTGTTTGGGCATGTCGGAAGTTAGGGAATCTGTTAAATTTGGACACAGTTGTTATTGGACAAGGACCGATGGGATTACTCTTTACGCACATGTTGAGCAACCTCGGCGCAAGAACAGTCCTAACTACTGATTTAGTAGATTTCCGACTTGAAGTATCTAAACAGATGCGTGCCACACATACTGTCAATTGTGCAAATGAAGACCTTGTCGCGGCGGTTAAAGAGATCACTGACAGCAGAATGGCTGACCTTGTGATTGAAGTCGTTGGACATCAAACTGAAACAATCAACACATGCCTGCAACTTCTGAAACGCGATGCTACACTTCTCGCTTTCGGTGTGCCAGACGATGAAGTATACAATTTCAACTTCTCTGAGTTTTTCAGGAACAACATCCGATTCATCGGCTCGGTTGGTCCCGATGTACCTAATGACTTCCCGTTGGCGATGGATATGATTGCACAGGAACGGATTGATGTGTCACCGATTATCACACATCATTTGCCGTTCACCGAAGCACAAAAAGGTTTTGAGATGGCGCTACATAAGAAAGACGAGGCTATCAAGATAGTATTTGATTATCCGTAAAGTCAGATTACGGCACAGCGGAGTGTGCCTACTACTATTAAAGAGGTAATTCAACGATACGTCCTTCACGGCTTGACTGATAGATAGCGAGGATAATTTCAACCGCTTTGCGTCCTTCGCGACCATCGACCAAATGAGACGCATCAGTTTCAAGACCATTGATGAGGTTTTCCATCTGTCGTCTGTGATTTGCATGATTGATGGCACGCGGATCGGAAGCACCGCCACCAGTGCCTGTTTGTTGGGCAAATTTTTCCCGAATCTCAGCATCTTCTGGGAGTTCAGGGTCAAATTCCCATTTCACGATATCCTCTTCCTCTAAAATAGCGGTCCCTTTTGTGCCACAGATTTCGGTTTTCTTGAACATGCCAGGATAAGCAGCAGTTGTCCCTTCAATAACACCTAACGCACCGTTTTCAAACCGAAGTGCTGCAACAGCCACGTCTTCAACCTCAATGCGTTCGTGTGCTAACGTATCGGTAAATGCCTGCACTGATTTGACAGGCCCCATAAAATACTGCAGGAGGTCAATAGCGTGAATGGATTGATTCATCAGGGCACCGCCACCGTCAAGGTCCCACGTGCCGCGCCAACCGCCACTGTCGTAATATTCTTGGGAACGGTACCACTTGATATACGCATCACCTAAGGTTAACTTGCCGAACCGTCCGCTTTCAATCGTTGATTTTACAAGTTGTGAACCTTCGGTAAATCGTGAATTGAAAATGGCGCATAACCGGATGCCTGCTTCATCGCAGGCTTGGATAATTTCATCACACCGTTGCAAAGTGATCTCCAGCGGTTTTTCGACGATAACATGTTTACCCGCTTCTGCTGCGGCAACTGCAGGTTCAAGGTGCGCACCACTTGGCGTGCAAATACAAACAATATCAAGGTCATCCCGTTTCAGCATTTCGTTGTAATCAGCATAACCATCAACATCATATTTATCTGTGAGTCGTTTGGCATTGTCAGCATTACGAGAACTCACAGCAACTAATTGACCGTGTTCTAATTCAGAAATTGCGGCGGAATGAAAATCAGAAATCATTCCGCACCCTATAATACCAAAACCGTAAGTTTTCATTTGATGTTTCCTTCTTTGGAACTAAGAACCTATTTCAAGATTATTTCTACAATAAAAGATGTGCTACAAGACCGCATTACTCATAAAGTTTTGTTGGTTGAATAAAAAACGAAAATCTGATAATATCTTTTGTAAGCAGAGACGGATGTCCATTTTAGATTCCTTTAAAATAATATTTTATTTTAAAAAGAATACCTGCTTTTTTGCTTTTTGTCACTAAAAAAATAGTAAACTGATATTTATCAGAATTACTGAGAATCCACTTAATTGGGTATTATCTGATGTTGTTACGGGTGAGCATATTAGATCGCCGCACATTTCATCAAGAACAGCTACAACTCACAAGGCAAAGACAGATATCAAGTGAAATCATGGAACATTTTCATGAACTAAACCGAAAAGAACCTTGATAATTACAGATATTGATAACTTTTGAGAAATATCAGATTGAGTTTTTAAAGGAAAAATCATGACAGGTGGTGCTATTTTTGTCGAATGTTTGAAAACACAAGGTGTTGAGGTAATTTTTGGTCTACCGGGAAACCATCTTGACACCGTCTATGAGGCGTTATATAACAATCAAGATAGTATTCGACATTATGTAACGCGGCATGAAGGGGGCGCAGCATTTATGGCGGATGGTTATGCGCGCGCGACTGGCGATGTCGGTGTCTGTATGACTGTGCCTGGACCTGGCTCCAATAATGCTGCTATTGGAATATGTGAGGCATACACAGCGTGTTCACCGGTACTATTGATTACCGGACAAAATCCATCTTACTTGGCACAAAAAGACCCACGAAAGAGTTTTCACGGATTGGATCAGGAAGCAGCCTTTGCCCCGATGACCAAACACATAGAGATTGTGCATCGTGTTGATCAGATTCCAGGTGCTGTCAATCGTGCTTTTGGCGCGATGCGATCTGGCCGTCCAGGGCCTGTGTTGATAGAACTTGCTACAGATGCATTACAAACAGACACGGATTTGCCAATACCGCAGCGAAATAACGGGACCCAGACGATGGCAAGTCCTAATGACATTGAAACAGCGGTGGCGTTAATCAGTGTCTCAGAACGTCCGCTAATTATTTCTGGCGGCGGCATTAACCATACACGTGCAACCGAAGAACTGCTTGAATTCGCGCATCTGTTGAATGCTCCTATTGCGATGACAGGCATGGGCAAAGGGTCTGTACCAGAAGATTCACCGTATTCAATTGGTCTATTTCGTGATGGTGTGGCACAAACTGCAATGAAAGCTGCTGACCTTGTCCTTGCTATTGGCACCCGATTTACCTATCGCGATACAGGCAATTGGTCACTTCAAATTCCGCAAGCCCTTATACATATTGAAGCAGATGTTAGCGAAATACATAAGGAATATCCGGCAACTGTTGGAATCGGTGCGAATCCGAAATTGGTGCTGCAACAGTTGAATGAGGCACTTAGCTATGAAAAGCTGACTGGTGGTTGGCGTGAGGATTTACAACAACTTCGGAGTCAATTCGCTTCAATTGAACCGCCGCGTATTCTTAAAGAGATGCGTGATATTATGCCGCGTGATGCAATCTTATCCGTTGATGTGAATATCACCGGTTACGGTGCGCTAACACATTTTCCTACTTATTCCGCTGGCAGTTATATCTTTTCAGGAATCTCAGTTGCAATGGGGATTGGGTTGACTGCCGCTATCGGTGCGCAAGTCGCATATCCAAATCGGAAAGTTGTTGCGCTCAGCGGGGATGGTGGGTTTTTGATGACAAGTCCTGATCTTGCCACGGCTGTAATGTATAATCTCCCTATTATTACGCTTGTGATGAACGATAATCAATACACCTCCATTGAACGGGGGCAGCTACGGCGGTTTGGGAAACGTATCGGTGTAGAATTGGTAAACCCAGATTTTGTGCAGTTTGCTGAATCATTTGGTGCAGTTGGGTTACGCGTTGAAGATATGAACGATTTTAGACCTACACTTGAAAAGGCACTGGCTTTGGATAAACCTGTAGTTGTTGAAGTCATGAAATAGAGCCAATCTAAAAACGGAACGACAATGTGGTCGTGCCATTTATGAATTAGAGCAACACTGAGGTTGTTTGGAATAGCATTAGAAATCTAATATTTTGTCTCGATTACTATAGTAAACTTTAGAATTAATTGGACATCAGGATCGGTTCGATCAGAAAACCGAAACTACCACACACTGTAGCACAACCTGTTAGGTTGTGCAGAAACGGAACACAACCTAATAGGTTGTGCTACAAAATGCCCCTTTAATTCTAAATGTCACTATAATTGGAAGGATTAGGAGTTTTATATGCGAAAAAAGATAGGCGTTTTAACAGGGGGTGGTGATACAAGCGCGCTGAACGCCACCCTCAAAGGCATCGCCCTGAAAGCCGAAGAACTCGGCTTTGAATTGATTGGATTTATGGAGGGGTGGCGAGGTGTTTTGAAAGGTGGACGTTATTTTACCTTGACACCTGACCTAATTGATGAAAATCATGGCGGTACGATTTTGAAAAGTTCGCGCACGAACCTTATCGCGTCGAATAAGTTAGATGAAGCGATTGATAACCTAAAAAAACTAAATATCAGTGGGCTCATCCCTATCGGTGGTGACGATACACTAACAGTCGGCACAGCACTTTCAGAACAATTCACAACCGTTTTCGTTACAAAGACAATTGATAACGATGTCGGAATGAATCCCCCAGAAGGTGATTCGGTTGATTATTCTAAGATGGTCAACTATTTTTGTCCCGGTTTTCCATCCGCAGCCAGTCGGGTTATCAATGCTGTCCGCGATTTACGGACAACGACCTATTCCCATGACCGCGTGATTATCGTTGAAGCGATGGGTAGAGATGCGGGATGGTTAACATTATCGGCAGCTTATGGCTTAGCGGACCTTATCGTTGTGCCTGAGGTGCCGTATCAACCTGACAGGTTGGCGGAAGCAATCCGCGAAAAACACACTGAGCAAGGTAATGTCATCGCGGTTGTTTCAGAAGGCATCCGAAATGACACAGGTGAATTGATGATTACCTCTCAAGCAGAACTTGACGCATTCGGACATACAAAACCTGGGGGTTGTTCAGAGATTATCGTGGAAGCGATGAAAAAACGGCTCCCTGAAATTTCAAGCTCTGCTTTCCGCGCGTTGATACTTGGGTATATGCAGAGGTGTGGCAGTCCAACAGCGTTGGATAGAGATACCGCAATTAATGCTGGATCGCTTGCCGTGCGCTCACTTGCTGATGGCATGGTGAATGGTGTGGCAACAATTACACGGACAGATGCTGGCATTGAACCGATTATGTTACCTGTGGAGCAAGTGCTGAAACGCGATGAAACGGGACATGTCATTCGCCGCAGTCTTGATCCGCGGTTTTATGATGAAGAACGTTTTCATCTGTCGCCTGAAGGGGCAGGGTATTTCCGCCCACTTTTTGGTGATCTTCCTCGACGTAGGCGAAACCCAGAAGAACGCGGTATTGAGATTGGTGAAATCTAAAATACATGAATGACCCACTGTAGGCGCGCTTACAAAGCGCGCCTACAAGAATTATAATTGAATATAGGTAATTCTTTTTACAGTGGTAATGAAATTGGAGTGCCAGTTTGTGATGAACGATACGTTGCTTCTGCTAATTCAATACCGTCTCTCCCAATACGTCCATGCGTTGTAGGTTCCGCTTCGCCTGCAATACACTGTAGCCAATGGTCAATGCTTGCGCCTTTCGCTGCGATGCCCCAATAACGTTGATTCCGCTGGTTTTCAGATATATTCCGATAGGTATCATCATCAGGCACAGGTGCAGTGAATTCTTCTGTCGATGCCATATCGTGCGTTTTCCAGCGCAGTCCATGTCGAATTAGCGTAGCAGAGCCTTTGCTGGTAACGAGACCGTTCCCACTATTCCCAATTTCAGCTGCCCAACTCTTAATCATCATACCGACTCCACCATTCTCGAAATGGACGGTCAGGACAGCGTTGTTCTCTACTGCTTGCTCAGCAGGCGGATAGGTGCCGCCAAGTGGGACATGGCTTGTGAACCCGTAGACAGTCGTCGATGGACCATATAACCACAACCAAATATCAAGATTGTGGATTGCTTGCTCCACTAACATGCCGCCAGATTCTGCTTTGACAAAAAGCCAGGGATGTCGTTCCGGTGAAAAATAACCGACCTGATTAGAATATGCCATCTGCAGGATGCCGAGTGTGCCATCTTCAAGCAGCGATTTTAGTTTCATGTATCCGGGATCAAACCGCATCATATACGCCACCATCAGAAAGACATTTGCATTTTCTGCAGCGGCAACCATTTCGTCACCCTCCGCGACATTACAACACATCGGTTTTTCCATCAAGATATGTTTGCCAGCGTCTGCAGCGGCACGTGTAATTTCAAGATGTGGACGCGGATGAACGCACACATCAACCGCATCTATATCCTGTCTGTCCAGAAGTGCGCGATAATCAGTGTATGCATCAGCACTAAACCGATCTGCTTGTTCGTTTGCAGATGCCTCGTTGATGTCGGCAATTGCAACAATGTCTGCGCGTCGTGTCGATTCTTGGTAATACGGGGCGTGGAGGTTGCGAAAAATACCACCACATCCGATAATGCCAACTCTAATTTTGTCCATCAAATTTCTCCTTTTACTTCTCTATTTTAGGATAGGGAGCGGCTCTTCATTCTCTAAGCGTGTGAGATATGTCCTCTTATACTCTCAAGAAGTCTTGAATTTTGTCAATGCATTGTGTATAATTTACATAAGCTTTATGTATTTCCACGCAGAGGTCACAGATGAACACAACCTCACAAACCATATTGGAAGCATTCAATCAACTGCCCGAAATAGAAAAACATGCACTCGCCTCTGAAATCATCAAACAGGTGGCTATGCTGGATTTTCCACCTTTAACAGATGAAGCACTCACGGAAATTGCGGATGCGCTTTTTGTTATGCATGATGAGATGGAGACGAAGGATGCCGAAACAAAATCGGGGTGAAGTTTGGCTGGTTGATCTTGGCATCGCAGCCAAAGTTAGACCTTGCCTTGTCATCAGCACATCTGCCCTTGTGCAAGATCGCGCGCTTGTAACCGTTGTAACGCACACAAGAAGCACACGCGGATCAAGGTTTGAAGTCCCTGTGAGAACAAGATATTTGGATGTTGCTGGTGTTTTTGATGCACAAAGTATAGTCACCGTACCCGAAGCGAAGTTCTTGAGAAAATTAGGCACTCTGCAACCTGATCAACTATCTTTGGTTGAAGACGCTGTGCGTCAATGGTTGAAACTCTAACCCAACCTAAACATCTCCTTTTCGTCTACTACTTTTAAGGATAGGAGGCGTTTTCTCATCTTGTAATAGCTCAAGTGCCTCCGCGATAATCGCGTGTTGTAATGTCGGATTGTTCGGTTCACCGAGTGGATGCCCAAAACGATATGGTACCAGCAATGCACGCGGCGGTTTTACTCGCTTCGCAATGCTTTCCACAAGCGCAATTGAAACCGTGGTAATCCCTACCTCTTCTACGGCACGTTGAATCAATCCTACAGACTGATTGCACATCGGTCACACAGGGGTTAAAAAGGCTACATCTACACCATCAGCTTTAAGTATTTGTGCAACCTCTGGTGCAGTTTGTGTAATCAAAGGTTTCGGTTTTGTGATGGAACCCATAAAACTGAAGTGCCTGTGATTGAGCGAACCGATTTTTCCTTCACTCTCCAACTCCCTAAACCTATCAAGCGGAAATGCAAGGTTTGCATCAATTTCGATACCACGTTCATCATAAGCCTCACTTTTATGTCCACTTTTAAGTTCTTGCGTCTGAATTGAATTGGGAATTTCTCGATAGGAACAGTCATTGCTATCAAAAGGAGTCTGTTCAGGGAGATAAAACCCCGCAGTCGTAATGAGAGCAACTTTACATTCGTTCAACGGCAAACTTAGCGGTGTGTTAGGCGATGTCCTATAACGCTGAATGCGGTAAAACTTCATAAAGAATTGAATTATATTATCAATTATACGCAAAGATGCCATTCACACCTCGTATTAGCCGTTTGCGAAGATAAGCCGTTGCCTATTTTGACACGGTAGTTCAATTGTGTGTCCAGTCCTGCCACTCTCAATCGTAGCGAAGCCGATTTCATTAACGGCAGTATAGTCATCACGCGAGCAGTGTGGAAGTGCGCCACCGTCAAGGTAATCCGTAATCTGTTTATAAGCAATTTTAAAAGGCCCCGCATTTTCAGGCAAATCAAGGGTTGCATTATCAATCAATTTGCCCGCTTTGTGAACGGTTGTGCCGCTATAAAATCCTGCTTGGACAGTGCCTTCGCTACCGAGAACATCAACTGAAAATCCACCTCGTACGCCGTGTTTCCCGACATGAAAACCGATAACGCCGCTTTCAAATTGGATTGTCGCACCAACAATTGCGGGTTCAGGTTCATAAGGTTCAGGCACATCACCGCCGCCTTCAACATATCCAGTCACCGAAACGGGATCATATCCAGCGAACTGGCAAATCATGTCGGTAGTGTGGATAGCGAAGGAGAGTACACCGCCTCCGCAATACCCGATCACACTCTGCACCTCACCGATGAGACCGTCCTTAATCAACGATTGAAGCCGTATTAAGTGCGGTCCCCAATGGCGTGTATAGTCAACAACGATGGGGATACCTTTCGCATCCGCACCTGCAGTCATTGTGTCAACTTCTTCAAGTGAACATCCTGCAGGTTTCTCGAGAAAAATGGCTTTGATGTCTGCCTTCAACACGTTCTGCATCACCTGAAAATGATGGGGTCCTCGTACACAAACAGCAACAATATCTAATTTTTCACTTTCCAGCATCTGGACATCTGTTTCGTAGTAATTGATGGAATTGTCTGGAAAACCTGGTCCCCACGTACTTTTGAATTCTGCTTGCCGTTCAGCGGACATATCAGCGACTGCCACCAATTCGGTTGTTTCACAATGACGGATGCCGCCTGCATGGCAATAGGGATAAGCATCATCTGGGTTGGAATAGCGTGCGGCGATGCTGCCTAACCCGATAATTCCGACACGATACATTAGCGTTACTCCTTTTTTGAAGATTGGTTAGAGGGTAGCATAAATAGGGTAAATTGGCAAGGAATTATAGGCAGGGTTATTTTGTTTTAAGAGTTTTCCGTTATTGAGGTGGACTCAAAGTTAATGCCCCAGGCCGGTAGGTGCGGTTTCCTAACCGCACCATAGGTGTCAATTTAAGGGATAAATCTGTTGTAGCAGTGTCTTCAGTCCCGTAGGGACGATATGTTTATAGATACGAAATGTCCATATGTCTTTAGTCCCGTAGGGACGAAATGTCCAAAATATGTTGTTGGGGGACACATATCGTCCGGACGGGACTAAAATGTGGACAATCCCAATCGTCAGTCCTATTCAGAAGAGTTTTTAGAACAAGTAGGACCATTTCTATTAATTTTTATTCCATTACCGTTTGTTAGAAATGAAGCAGAATGTAGCACAAACTGGCAGTTTATGCTACAAAGAGAACATTATATATGAGAAATGGTATAATATTTTCTTAAATTGACGCTTATGGTTAGATTTCCTAACCGAACCTGTGTCCAATCGTGCGGTTAGAAACCGCACCTACCAGGGAGTGTGAACATATTTTTGGATTTCACTATAAATATCAGTTCGCGCAAGGACCTTCACATCCACCGCTGCATTTTTTCATGAAGTTTCGGACTGTCCTGAACTGATCGGTTCACAATCCACGTTGGCATTTGCCCTGAGGCAACAGCGATGATACTTTCACATGCGCTCCTACCGTTGCCTTCAAAACACTCATCTGTCCAGCAAATACTGTGCGGGGTAACGATAACGTTGTCCAAACTTAAAAGTGGATCATCATCGCTAATTGGTTCTTGCTCAAAGACATCAAGTCCTGCGCCTTGAATGCGTCCGTTTTGAAGTGCCTCAGTAAGTGCCTTTTGGTCAACAATCGGCCCGCGTGCAGTGTTTATGAGGTATGCAGTCGGTTTCATCAGTTCGATACATCTCACATCAACGAGTCCTCGCGTTTCTTCTGTCAAGGGACAGCAGACACAGACAAAATCAGCCGTTTGCATTAAGGTCCCCAAGTCTACTATTTCTGCATTGACTTCAGCAGCATCAGCTGGTTTGATGTATGGATCAAAGGTAATATGGTGCATACCGAAGGGTTTTGCCAGTTTGAATACCTCTTTTCCGATATTACCCATTCCGACAAGACCGAGTGTTCTCCCGACTAACCCCATGCCCATAAAGTCTTTGGTATCTGTCCATCTGCCAGTTCGGATGAGTCGGTCTTTTATGAGTAGCTGATGGCTTAGGGACAGGACAAAAGTGAGGATAGAGGTAGCAACAGGTCGGCGTACGCCATCTGGTGCGATTGTCAGTAAAACGCCATTGTCGGTGCAGGCTTCTACATCTACCTTATCGTATCCCACACCAAACCGTGCGATGATAGTCAATCTGTCAACACCTGTGAACGTTTCTGCCGTGATGCCCGCGCCTAATACTAAAAGCGCATCGTAATCTCTTACTTGTGAAGCAGTCAACTCAGGTGTGTTTTCGGCAATATATTCCCAGTTCAAACCTGCTTTATCAAATAGGGGAGCGGCGATGTTGTCTAAATCAGAACTTCCATCAGGTTTCAGGAAGTCGCGCGTAATGCCGATGCTAAAATCTGGTTTTGACATTTATTATTCCTATCAGGACTTACACAGTCTTGAAGATTATTGAAGGATTTAAAAGTTGATGTCGTAAATAATCATCCAATAAGCTATCTTTAAGATCGTCCATTGTTTTAGCAACTGCACGGGCAGTGCGCGTCAAACAGGTCCATAACTGACAATAATCGGAAAATAAGTTTTCCGCTTTTGAGAGTTTGTAAATGTCATCATATAGTGAACTTTGAAAGTATTGGGGCACTTTGATAACCTATTATGGAACATATGGTGACATTTAGAATTAAAGGGACATTTTGTAACATAACCTGTTAGGTTGTGCAGAAACGGAACACAACCTAACAGGTTATGCTACAGCGTTTGCATTAGTTTCGGTTTTCTGACCGAACTGCTCATAATGTTCAATTAATTCTAAAGTTTACTATAATGGACAATAGAAGGGTAGCATAAACTTTTAGTTTGTGCCACAAACCGCAATCTGGCAGATTGCGGTACAGAAGTGTCCCATTAATTGTAAGTGTTTCTATAATAGAATAGTCCAACACAATTCTATAAAACTGCGTAAGTCCTGGTATAACACTTAAAGGTTCGACCAGAAAATACAACTCATGCTATTTTTGGTCTGGTAGGGAGGTAGTAACCTCCCTATTTTCTACTTCAATAATTATACAATTTTTAGTCTAATTTGTCAAATAAAAATCAGGATAAACATAGGTGTAGACTGCATTCAACAGTCCCTCATCTACTTATTGTCTTAGCCAATATTTGTCCCGTCCACTTCCAGTTTGCGCCTTTATGACACAATCTGGAAGATTGTGCTACTATGTAGCAACTTAGGTTACCATAAATAACCTTGGGACGTTAACAAAGTGATTGCAATCTGTCTTGAAACATGCTACGATAAGATAAAACTCGTAAGGGAGCATCAGATGAAAAAACCTACTTGTCTAATTCTTGTCGGTATAGGCGTTTTGCTTTTGATAGGCGTTTTAGTCTTTGTAGTGCCTATATTTGTTGAAATGTTTCAAGAAATGCAGCAAATGAGTGAGAAACATACAGAGTACAAGCGTACTTTAAGACAATATGCTAATGAACCACTAACTGCAGAACAGGAAAAATTACTATCACAACTACTTGAAGTAGCAGGAGAGACTTCCGATTCCCAAAACCCACAGGATTTAGAGACTCTTTTGTCCACTGAACCCTATCTTGCGTATCTAAGAACACAAGATAGGGGAGACTATGCGGATTTTCCGGCTTATGTCGCCGCAATGCCTACATTGACGCATAGAAACGTTGTGCTGGCAAGGCTTAAGGAATTTTTGGGAACAGAAGTAGAACCCGCAGAACAGGAAATCTGGGTAGATTATTATTACATAATACGTGACTGGAGCAAAACAGGGAAAGACGTACTTGATAACCAAAAAGAATTTGACGAACTTCTACAAACACATTTGGTGAAACCCATAATGAATCAAGCTTCTGGGACTAAAGGATTAACGACTAAAATTGTAAAGATGGGGATCATTTCTACCTTTTTGATAGAGGAAAATGAAGTGTTTCACCACGCGTGGCGTAGTCGTATAAGTCGCTATGGAACACAGGAGGGTTATTTGCGGTGTGCAATTGCAACCCCAACGGAATTTGCTTTGATGCGTTCGTTTTTTGAGGATGCTGCCACTTTCGAAAAGTGGATGACAGAACCGTTTAGGGTAGAGGAAGATACTGAAGGACAAGAGAATAAGTAGATCGATGCCCTTCTATTTATAGTAGGTTTTAGAATTACCTGAACACTTTGACATAAGCGTTTAGCAACTTAACGGACTGCATGTGTTGTCCCATAACCTGTTAGGTTGTGCTCCATTTCTGCACAACCTAACAGGTTATGCTACAGAAATGTCCAAGTAATTATATGCTTTACTATACCAAACTATTTTTTTTCTATCTGCTCAGCCAAAATCACAATTAATTCTGCTAATGTAGGGAATTGGTCTCGTGCCTCAGGCGACAGGTCTGCAAGGTGTGTGTCACTAACGAGACAATACATATCCGCTGCTCCCGCCAAGATACGTGGTGTCAATCCAACATGATCAAACGTATCTGCAATTTCCTCCATTTCGCCAATCCAACGTCTCGCTTTTGGCGGCATGCTGGGTAATCCTTTTTCCATCCGTTCATAAAGTGCTGCTTGACTCAATTTAAATTCCGCTGTGAGTGCATCTGAAACGCCTAACACCTCTGCTGCGGTGAGCAATTCGGTGCAGAGTGCGGTTAATCCTTTTGTCAAGGAAGCATAACACATCTTAATCGCTGAAGCAAGGCCAATTTCGTCTCCGAGGGTGCGTACATCTAACCCATAATTATTCAGATCAGCGAAAACGTTCAGTTGTGGACCAGATGCATAAAAGCGGGTTGCCCCCGGTCTTCGTGGTGGAGGCCCGATGATAGACGCATCAACAAAAATCCCGCCTGCTGATGTAATAACTTCCCCTAATTTGCGTGCCGTCTGTGGTGAAATGGCATTGCAGTCTGAGTATGTTAATGTAGTGTCAGTCTGCTGCAGTGCATCGGCGACTGCCTCAGCAGCATTCATTGCCTGTGCTGGTACCATAATTGATAGGATAAGATCCGCTTCGGTAACGAGTTGTGGATAGGTCGGTACATCTATAATACCTGCTTTCTGTGCAAGGTCATGTGTGCGTTGACTTCTACCTTCAAGACAGGTAATAACACGTAAACCGTTTTGACAGAGGACATCTCCGACGGTGTGTCCCATATCGCCAGGGCTTAAAATTCCGATAGTGTTAGACATGGTTGCCTCAATTAGTTTGGCTGTTCCAATAAAAAATTTTAAATAGGACTTACGCATTCCCCCTTGATAAGGGGAGCAGGGGGGTTAAATAGTCCGGTATTTCACTGTTTTTCGTCTTTTTATCTCCCCACACGCTATCGCTATGGGGGCCCGCCCCCTAAGTCCCCCTTATCAAGGGGGACTTTAAGAGAAAATGCGTAAGTCCTGTTAAATATGGATGCCTACATCGTTGAGGGCTTTGAATACCAACACCGCCCCGAGCACGATAACAACAGTAGCACTGATAATCGGCAGGCGTTGCAGCCAGACACCTTTACCTGTAAAACGTTCAATAACCGGTTTCGCCAGGACCATTAGGATGCCGATGGTAACCAACACTGCTGCAAGTCCAAGAGAAAAAGCACATAGGATAATCACACCCCACGTAAGCTTGTTAAGGCTAATGGCAAATAAGAGGCCGATGAGTGCATCTACACACGGCACAATGCCACCAGAAATGCCGAGCGATAGCAATGCCCAAAAGCCTGTCCGTTTTGAAGGAACGTGGCTATGTGTCCGTCCACCGTGGCTGTGTGTATGTGTATGCCCACCGTGAGTGTGGTTATGTGTATGTCCACCGTGGCTGTGTGAATGGGCATGGTCATGCGTATGAGGATGGTCGTCTGTGGTGCTATTTAACCGTCCACTGTAATACTGCTTCATATTTTTGGTAAGTAGCCATCCCCCGATCCCGACAATCAATAGCCCGGAGATCAGACTTAGCCACATGACAACATCTTCTTGTGCAAAACGATCTTTTGCGAATAGCAGGACGACACCGAGTGTAATGACACTGAAGGTGTGTGTAAATGTGACGACAAGACCGAGAAAAATTGCGTCAATTATTCTTCCTCTTGTGCCGACGAGATACGCTGCTACAACAGCTTTGCCGTGCCCTGGTGTCAGCGCATGTAAACCACCGAACACAAAAGAGACAACTAAAGCGATAATTGCAAATGAAAATGTGAGCGGTTGCGTAATTAGTTTTTTTATCTGATCGCCAGTGTGTTCATGCCCCTCGCCAGCAAAAGCAAAGGTGCATGCAACAGCGACGATAACAATCAAACTGAATATGTAAAGGTACTGCTTTTTCAAAACTATTAAACCCTCGCGAACTTTTGGAAACGTCTTTCAGCGATCACTTCGCTGACATAGATGTCTCCTTTTGAATCAATCCAAATACCGTGGGGAGAATCACTAAATTGGCCCGGTGCGGTGCCTTTCTCTCCCCACCTTCCGATTATATCACCATCAAGCGTCATGATGCAAATACATTGTCGTGCTTCTGCAATATGTATGATATTTTCTGAGTCAATAAATAGATCGTTGGGTGAACGCAGGCCTGTCCACTCGGTCAGAAATTCACCGTCATTGTTAAAAATCTGGCATCTTAGGTTGCCTCTGTCAAGGATGTAGACCCTATCATTGTGATCTACAGTAACATCGTGTGGCAGGTTGAATTCTCCGGGACCTGTTCCGGGTGCGCCCCACGAAACGATAACTTCGCCATCGGCAGCCATTCTGTGAACCCGCGATTGTCCGTAACCATCAGAGACATACATCTCCCCGGATGCAGAGAGGACAGCACGTGTCGGTTGATTAAAGGGAGTTCCGGATGCTCCCGGTTCATTGACGGTACCGAATGTCTGTAGTAATTCTCCATCAAGTGCGAATTTCCGTACAGTGTGGTCGATAGTGTCTGTTGTATAGATTTCATCTTCCGGACTAATCCAGATACCGTGCGGTTTTTGGAATATATCTTTGCCCCATTCTGCAACGAAAGTTCCATCTGCTTCAAATACGAGTATGGCAGGTTGTGGACTGCGATTATAGACATAGACACGGTCGTTTGAGTCACATGCTACGCCAGACACGAGTCCGAGTTGCGGAATCATACCCCACCCTTCTACTACCTCATATTGGTAATCGCCAGTGCCAAAAGTTGCCATAGCGTGTTTCTCCTTTCCAGTTGCACATTTATTTTTAACAATAAATTTTAGCATCAAAACGGGTGTTTATATTTTAAAATCCTGCTATCAAAAACAGATATTTCAAGATTTGTGTTTTGAATATACCTATTCTTGCACAATAGTTAAGTATAATCATACGTCATTTTTATTAAGATTGCAAGTTTTTTTCAGCAAAAATTCAATGTACATATAGTTTTATTACGCCTAATTGGGAAATTTATACTGTTTTTCAGCAAATTTTGTGTTAAATTAAGGATCGGCGGGGAGAAATGTTGAGTCATGCGGAGGTGCGGCAGTATCGTTCTATTTTGGTTGCTGTTGCGGAGACGCTGCGGGTGATAGCGGAGATTGATAGGGTGCTGTAATAGGTTGTCTGAAACAGGATTTTCAAGATTAGCAGGAATGTCAAGTTTTTTTGACGGTCCTAATGTTTCACGGCATGCGGAAAACTTTATTAATCAAGTCGTGGTTACATCGCAATGATGTAGATACGAAATTTTGGTGCATTCAAAGGATGATTTTGGTATAATAGAAACGAGGTGTTACCAGAATTTTATTATAGTAAATTATGAAAATATGTTTACATATACTTTGTAGGAGCGATCTCCGAATCGCGACTAAACCATTGGTGGTCGGGAATCGGAGTTCCCGCCTACCATAAGCCGTCTATCGGTAGGAGCGACTCCGAATCGCGACGGACAATAATATGTTGACGAAGCACTAGTTTTCTGTCCTATATCGGGGTTAGAAACCCCTCGGACAAGAGCCTGTCGAGCCTTTGTGCCTCCAATTCGACTTATGGGTCCAAGAAAGCCTTATCAAGAGGGAATGCGTAAGTCCTGATTAAAAAATATTTATTCTAAAAAGGATACCGCTTTTCTGTTTTTGCTACTAAAAAATAGTAAAATTGCCCAACTTTAGTAAAAATTATGACTTCTGACGAAAATCAAACTCAAGAAAATGAACCTATAGAAAATTCTGATACTGAACAAGCACCGATAAATAAAGTGTTCAGGATCGGTTGTATGACGTTCTGCCTTGCAGTGTTTGTGTTATTTCTGTGGGTTTGGCATCACCAAACCCAGTTTAATGACAACTATCGAAAAGCATCCTTCCACATGCGTAATGATGAACCAGAACAAGCAATTGAGGCATATCAAAAAGCTATTAAAAACAAAGGTCGCACCATTTTCTTCACAAAAGCTCCTTCTGCGTACAACAATCTTGGACATGCTTATTTGTCTGCTGAACAGTTCCCACAAGCCATTGAAACCTTCAAGAAAGCGATACAGATGGCACCGGATATGGCAGAAGGTCATATCAATTTAGCAACCGTCTATCTTCAGAAAAATGAACCTACAAATGCTCGTGAAATATGCCTGTATGCGCTTCAAACATTTCCTGAAGCGCCGTTATTACACTATAACCTTGCGTGTGCTTACGCGCTTACGAATGAACCGAAAAAATCTTTACACTCACTCAGACAAGCAGTAGACCTTGATCCAGCAATTAAAAAACTTGCACAGCAGGAAGGTGCACTAAAGCACATTGTACCTGCCCTGTCCAAATAGTTGTTTTCTTTTGTACTTCACGGAATCACAGCAACATAAACCTGCGAATGCCCCGATACATCCGAAGTATACACAACAGCCGTTTCATCAGGACTAAAAGAGGGATGCGGATGTGTCCACTGCGGACCATAAACGGTGTCTACCTTCATCTCCATCCAACTGAGCGATTTCTCCCGATCCCCTGCCTGTTGAGCTGCCGCCCAATCTTCAGCGACTGCATACCGATCCTTTTTCCATTGACTGCCACTTGACGAACTCTGCGGATAACAGATAGGCACATGTTCACCTGTTTCCACATCAACCAACTGCAACCCGATATCAGGATGAACGGTGTCGCACAATACTTTTGTTCCCGCGCGATTACTTGCAATGTGCCACGCATTAAAATCTGAGATTGTCTGCATCTCAAGTGTTCCCAACGATATGCGCCGTAAGGAGTATGGCCAATGCGTTACAATCAATTCGTCTTGCGATCCGAGAAAAGTTTCATGGACAAGGAATTCGTTGTTATCATGCTGATATAGCATTCGGTTTTCAGTACCGTCACGTTTAATGGTCCACATACGCGGTGCGGGGTCACCAGAATAGGCAATTAAATCAGCATGTTTTGGATGGAATTGCGGATGAATAATTGTCTGATTAGGTGAAGTATAGATAATCTCACCACCGCTCCCATCGGTAGCGGTGACAGTGATGTGCGATTTATTATCACGTTTCATTGCTGTTACGATAAACTGTTCGTCTGCACTCACACTGCACTCCCCAAGACTGCCCTCTGGAAATTCCGCAAGCACCCGTTCCGCTAATGTGTCAAGATGAATTGCCTTAATGGAATCACCTTCTGTGTAAAAGAGTTCTTTCCCATCTTTCGCAATTACGCCAGAATATCCATGCACTTCTTCACCATTGGTCAACTGCACGATATTGCCATTCGGAAATTCAAGTTTGAAAAAATTCGCTTTTCCTGAACGATAAGAGGTAAAAATCAAGTGGCTTTGGTCAGGTGTAAAGGATGGGGTGAGAAAATAGAGGTTATGGTTAATAGTGGTATCGTTTGTAAGTTGATAGATATGTGCGCCTGTTTGACTGTCTTCGAATTCTTGTAGTTCTGATGGGTGAACGGAGCCTTTTGTATATTTTGCCATAATTCCCCCTTAATGCAGCATCAATGAATAATTTACAGGTCTATAAGTCAATAATTGCACTTCATAGTAGCAAATTTACCTCATTTTGACAAGCGGAATTTATGAGGAAATAATCGTAGAATTGAATGGCATAATAGCTGTGATATTTGCGGATAAGTGTGAATGAAGTAGCGTACAATGGTATAATCCTTACAATGGACTGCTCAATTTTGCCAAAAAGTTGATTAATGAACGTTATCGATTTTGGAATTATAAATCCGATGAAAAGCAATCTAAATGATTATCCAGTTACGAATACTACTATCCAGTTGAGTGGCAGAGAAATTCTGCTCACGATTGTAGATGACCCTGACCGTTTTTTAGATGAATTGAGCAAAGAAGATAGTGAAGGCGAGCTCTTTTTACCCTATTGGATTTATCTGTGGGAGTCTGCTATCGCTTTAGCACGCCACGTATCTGAGAAGCGGGAAGTGTTCACTGATCAACATATTTTAGAAATCGGATGCGGTTTTGGGTTGGCGGGAATTGCCGCATCTCAAGCAGGTGCTAAAGTTGTTTTTACCGATTTTGAGCATGATGCGCTACTGTTTGCAAAGCACAATGCACAATTAAACAGCGTTGATTCGGCTACTTTTGTCCAGATGGATTGGAGCGCGCCGTGCTTTCATTGCAAATTTGATGTTATTCTCGCCTCTGATGTGATATATGAGGAACAGAATTGGCAACCAATTTTATGTTTACTTCAGAGCTTGCTGATTGATGATGGTATCGCTATCTTTTCTGAACCGAATAGAAAAAATGCAGATGGATTTTTCGAATGTATCCGTGAAAACGGATTTGACTTTGAAAAATCCACCTGCACTATTTCGTTGGATCAAAAGACAACCTTAATTAACATTTACACAGTTAAACGCGTTTAATGAAACGGATTATGGATTGACTTGCGGCTGCTTAGGCGGATGAATTTCATAACATGTTGCTTTATGACAAACGATGACATGTTTGCCAATCGCAAGATATTTCGTTAATTCAGGTTCTTTTTTAAGCAACTCAAAATAAGCATCACTGCCAAACTCAATTTTCTTTGTTTCGGTTTCAGGTTTGTGTGTACTATCCACCCACACTTTTTCGCGAAGATGGAAAGTCTTGTTCTTGACCTGTTGAACAGTGACTGCCGTTTCCGCAACTTGCGCTTGCTTTTGAAGTGCTTGTAATTGGATGCTCTCTTCAATTTGCTGCTTTGCATCACGGGCAAGTTTTGGTTTTGGTGAACGGACTTTAACCGAAGAAAGTGGAGCGGACGGACCTCTTCTTGCCCTTGACAATTGTCTTCGCTGTGCTTCATCTTCTGTAACAAGAAATGAGGTATATGGAGTCATAATTCCATACTTCTCACTGAGACGTGTAATTTCCTCAACCAATTCCTTGTTTTCACCGTTCAGCCTGATTTCGTCAACAAGATAGGCGACCTTACGTTGCGCCCATAGCTTTGGTAGAAATTGATGATCCGCTTCCTGTTTCGGGAACTTTGCTGCGTTAGAAAATTCATGCTGCTTGCCGTTGATGTCTCCGCGTAGGGTAAGTTTTGTCTTACCAGTACCAGCATACCTACCGAGCACAGTCAACTGTGAACCCCGAAACAGATGTGGTAGCTTCTGCGGATATAGGTTTTTAGTTTTGATGTTCTGGATATCCAAAGCCAAATTCACGAGGATAGGTTCACTTACCTTTGTAAAGAAAGAGGAAACAGCGACTTCTAAATTCTCTTTTGGCTTGACATATTGACGGGTGCCGCCATTTTGTTCTGCCATCTTATCAAGCAAATTGACGTTTACATCGTAACCAACGCCAAACACAAAGATACGGGATTTATCACTGTTTTTACCAGTAACGTTCTTGAGAATTCGCGTTGTATCCGTTTCACCGACGGTTGCTTCGCCATCCGTTAAGAAAACAATGATGCGCGGTCGCTTCGGATCCGGTTCATCGCCCAAGGCAGCGAGTAATGCATCATTGATATTTGTACCACCGTTTCCAACAATATCGTCAACAAAGGCGAGTGCGTTTTCACGTTCCTCTTTTACTGAAACCAACTTTTCAGAGAACGGTTCAACATCAGTATTAAATAGAATGAGGTTAAAACGGTCTCCATCGTTTAGACTGTTCACGCAAAAGCGGAGTGCCTCTTTTGCCTGTTCTATTTTCGGTCCTTTCATACTCCCTGAACGATCGAGAATAAAGATAAAATCTTTCTCAATAACTTCGGACTTCTGGACCTCATATTTTGGTGAAATCAGGAGCATAAAAAAGCCGTCTTCGTCTGTATTATCTCGGTGGGTAATCAGGTCAATGCCAAAATCTTTGTCTGAAAGTGAATAGTAGCATACAAAATCACGTTTTACGTGGACATCTGTTCCTTCGTAACTGATATTTGCGCGATGATCGTTTTTGCGATTGACAGCAATCTCGTGTGAGGGAGAATAGATCGTTTTGAGCGCATGTTTGCTTTTTAGATCAATTGAAACAGCAAGACTACCTACGGGTTGATGGGTATATTTATCGGTTCGGAGCGGGTATGTATATTTGGCAAGACTGGAATCTACGCGAATAACTTGTGAGTATTCAAGTTGAATCCGTCTTTCGCCATTAGGTGGAATCGGAAACACGCGCGCCTGAAAAGCACGAGTTCCAATATATTCCAAAAGTGCCGGGTCTTGCATAGAACGGACAATGCCTTCATAAATACTTCGTGCTCTATCTTTTGCAAGCAGTTCCCCTTTTACCGGTTTTCCATCAATGTATAACACAAAATCTGAAACAGCCACGTCATCAGGAAGTGGAAAGAGATATGTGCCTTCCAATTGAAAGTCGTTCGGGTTTGCGAAAATCTGGTCAATTTTTGTCGTTGCAAGTTGGTTATCAATAGAGACGTTTACATGATATTTTTCAATTCTTAGCGTTTCAATTTGCGGAATGCGGGATTGACTTGTGACGATAATGCCTTGCGCCTGCGCGAATTGAATTAATCCCGTAAAGAACAGGATTAACAACGCTGCGTGGAAATTCAATCTTTTCATGGGAAACCTCCGTTTAGATGTGAAAACAATCAACAATAACCCAATTTGGTGTAAAATAAATATGTAGACACATACTTTGTAGGTGCGTTTGTAGGCGCACCTATTGACTGTGTTCCGTTAATAGAATTAATCTGTCTCCGCCGCCATGTCCTTCATGCGGCGTGCTTCACGCACAAGGCTAAGCAGTTCCTTTTTCTGTTCTTTCTGCTGAACCGTTTGGGACTCAAAGTGTGATAAGATGCCTTTCAGCGTTTGTTGCACAGCACCTAAATCGTCATCCTTTGCCCAATAACTTTCGCGTAGGATTTCTGCGAATTGTGCTACAACGGTAGCAAACTGAAAATCCGGGGAAGTATCTTCAAATTTACCTTTCAGATCCCGAACGCGAAGTTTTTCACTGACTTCCGTTACATTCTCTGTATCAGGGTCTTCATGTCGGATATAAACAGTTGCCAACTCGCCTTTATCAACATCTTTGTTAAGTTTGATTTCATAGAGTGCAGTAACGCTGTGCCCTGAACCAATTTCACCAGCATCCGCTTCGTCATTTCGGAAATCCCCGTGATCCATTCGGCGATTCTCGTATCCTAATAGCCGGAACCTACTGACCGTATTTTCGTTGAACTCAACCTGAATTTTTGCGTCTTTAGCGACAACCTGCAGCGTGCCTGTCAAATTTTCCACAAAAACATGTTTTGCTTCCTTGAGCCTGTCAACATAAGCATAATTACCGTTACCTTTCTTGGCAAGTTCTTCCATCAGAACATCGTTGTAATTGCCCATGCCGAAACCGACAGTCGTTAAGTAAATTCCATCTTCAGCATAGTCTCTAATTTCTTTTAGAAGTACTTCGGGAGATGTTGCCCCCTCGTTCGCAACGCCATCTGAGCAGAGAATTACACGATTTATACAATCTTGTTGTAAGTTTTTCAGAGCGAGTTCGTATCCTTTGTGAATCCCATCTTCAACATTTGTCACACCTTCTGGACACAACGAATCTATTTTTTCTAAGATATGTTCTCGATTCACATTGCTGGTATGTGGGAGGACGACCCGTGCATTGGTGCCATAGACAACAATTCCTATTTTGTCGGTGGGCCGGAGTTGATCCACTAACAAGCGCAACGCCTTCTTTACAAGCCCTAACCTATTTTCTATACCCATTGAGCCAGAAACATCCAGGACAAAAGTGAGCACAGCATCTTTGCGGTCAATGTCTGGGATGACATGCCCTTGTATTCCGATGCGTAGCAATTGAAGCCGTTTGCCTGTGCCAAATTTTGAAGGGGCACCCTCAAGATGCAAAGCAAAAGCTGCGTCCGTTGGGGGTTTGTAGTTGTAATCAAAAGCGTTGATGAATTCCTCAACTCGCACCGCCTCTGGTGGCGGAAGATGTCCATCTCTGATGTAACGACGCATCACGGAATAAGAAGCAGAATCGGCATCCATTCCAAATGTAGAAAAGTTATCGTCTTCCGTATCAATAAACGGATTTACACCGTGTCCCTTAAAAAACACATCGTGATAAGCAGCGCCGTTAGGTGGATTTAACCCAAACTCCGACTCGAGATTTCTGCTCAACAACTCTTCACCAAGCTGCACATTTCTGAATGTGAGTGTCTGTGGGTCGTCGTTTCTGCTCAACAACTCTACTTCACCAAGTGCAGAGACATCTGAAACTACCAATTTTTGTTCAAAACAGAGCAGTTCAGCTCCATCGGAATCGTGATCTGTGAAACAATAGGTGCATACGAAATCCTTACCTAACTTGACATCAGTTGTTTGGTAGGTGATACGTGCATGAGAATCACTTTCCTGGCTAACATGGGCATTGTGTGATGGGGACTCTATTGTCTCAATGGCGTTTTTACCATCAATTGCTACTGTCATCGCGAGGTTACCAACAGTTTGATTGGAACGCAAATGGTGTGTGTAAACAAAGTTTTCATCAACCATTTCCACAAACTCATTGTACCGAATCTGAACCTTGCACTCATCACCAGCAAGGATTGACAGCACATCTGTCCGCAACGCTGAAGTGCCGATTTCCTGGAGAATCTGGATATCCTGTGTTTGAAGAAGACTTTTATAGAATTTCATTAACCTATTTTTCCCAAGAAACTCCAGCTCTACCGACTCGCTGTCAATTTGGATATCAACATCAACAGTGTCTGCTCTGTTTGGCAAGGGGAAAATAAACTCGCCTTTAATTGGAACGTCGTTAGGATTGCTGAAAACGATCTCAACATCCGTAGTTGCTTGTTCGTTTTCTATTAAGACATTGACAAGATAGTGCTTAACAATTAGTTTTTCAAATTTTTGAACTTTATCCAAGTGAGGAATGAAAAGACTACGTGCAAATGTAATTAAGTCTGACCGTTTCATTGTTATCTCCTTAATTTAGTTGTTATCTCCTTAATTTAGTTTTTGGATTAATTAGATTTATGAATTAGTTTACGCAATTAGTGAAAGGAAGAGTCTTCAGGTACGGGCATTTGGAATTGTGTTTTCAACCTACATGGAAAGAGAAGGGTAGTTTTAACTCTCTAATTATTTTAGACGTTTATGTAGCCAAAAAGTTTATAGTAAAATCCGAAATATGTGGACATCTCAATGAACAACAATCTCCGTAACCATAACGCTGGCGAGGTTTCATAACCTCGCCAATGTCCAAGGTAATTGTAGATTTCACTATAATATTCAAATCAGCGAAAACTCATATTTGCTATTCGGATTGCAACTTAAAAAATGTGTCTCGAGCGTGCATTCGGGTTCGAGAATCATCTGCATGCAAATCTCGTTGCAAAAAATGAATTCCTATATCAAAAGCGTACTATCCTTTTTGCTGCTCTTTCAAACGACGTGCCTCACGCACAAGATTTAGCAGTTCTTCTTTACGCTGCTTATGTTCAGGTGTTTTTGAATGAATATGCGGCAGAACGCCTTCAATCGTTTCTTGAACAGCTGCGAAACTTCCTTCCTTCGCCCAAAAACTTTCCCGAAGGATTTCTGCAAATTCAGCAACAGCAGCGACCAATTGGTATTCAGAAGATGCTTCTTGAAATGATTGTTTCAGTTGATTGGTGGAGATAGTCTCGTTAACTTCCGTGACTTGCAGTGTATCAGGGTTTTCATGCCGAATGAAGACAGTTGCAAGTTTGCCATCAGCATTTTCGTGAAGTTTAATCTCATAGAGTGCAGTTACGCTATGTCCAGAACCGACTTCACCCGCATCCACATCGTCTTTACGGAAATCTTCATGTGCAAGCGCTCTATTCTCATAACCGAGTAGACGAAAACGGCTAACTGTCTTCGGATTGAATTCAACCTGAATTTTGGCATCTTTAGCAATGACTTGTAATGTCCCTGTTAGGTTCTCTACAAAAACACGTTTTGCCTCTTTGATCGTATCGACGTAGGCATAACTTCCGTTGCCCTTATTGGCAAGCTGTTCCATTAGAATATCGTTGTAATTGCCCATGCCGAAACCAACGGTGGTGAGTGTTACACCTTCCTTGACATAATTGCTAATCTTTTTGAGGATTGCGTCGGGTCCGGTTTGTCCAACGTTGGCAACCCCATCTGAACAGAGTATTACACGGTTGATGCAGTCAGACTTTGAATTCTTTAGGGCGAGTTTGTATCCAACCCGGAGTCCTGCCTCAGCATTTGTTGATCCGTCAGGGTGAAGATTATTGATCGCTTGTAAGATGTATTCACGGTTCTCAATTCCGGTGTGTGGCAGTACAACACGAGCATCAGAACCGTAAACGACAATCCCAACCTTATCTGCAGGACGCAGTTGATCAACAAGCAGTGTTAACGATCTTTTTACCAACCCTAACCGATTTTCCATATTCATTGATCCGGAGACATCAATTACAAAGGTAAGGATAGCATCCTTGCGATCGGTTTCTGGGATGACGCGCCCTTGAATGCCAATACGTAATAATTGAAGGCGTTTGCCCTCACCAAATTGTGAAGGTGCGCCCTCGATATGAACAGCGAATGCATCTTCGGTTGGCGGTGTATAGTTGTAATCAAATGTGTTAACAAATTCTTCCACGCGTACCGCGTCTGATGGTGGAAGGAGTCCATCACGAAGATAGCGCCGCATGACGGAGTATGAAGCGGTATCTACATCCATGCCAAACGTGGAAAAATTGTCGTCTTCTGTATCGATAAATGGATTTGTGCCGTGGTTTTTATAGAAAACATCGTCAAAGGCGGCACCGTTTGGCGAGTTTAGCTGCGATGCACTTGTGATAGGTACTGCGCGCTGCTGATTCTGAAAACCTGCAGACTTCAGAAGTGCTTTACGCATCTTTGGTTTCGGTGGGTCCGGAGCTTCAAATGTTTCTACACCAACAATGTCTTTAAATGTTTGGACTTCTTGATTCGTTAAACGATTTTGAACGATAAACACAACAATTGTAAGGAGCGCGAAAGAAATAAAAAATGCTCCTATGAATCTTTTAATACGCATTACTTTTACCTCCCAAGGTATTTCACATATATTATGCAAGTATATGTGCAATTCGCGTGCCAACTTAAGAAGCACTGAATATAAGCGTTTTTACAGCATAATATGCAGAATTTTGCACCAAATGGGGCAAATTACATGTCATGCTGCACGAAAAGGGGCAATTGGTTTATTGCTTTTTTGTTTGGGTGTGGAAAAGCTCTAAAGCACTATTGAGAACTAACGTTCTCTGTCAGACACAAGCAGATCAAACGAATTGCTCTGCCATCCCCCTTCCATAACGATATTATCCTTCGTTTCGCGTAACCGCTTGACCATACGGTCTTTCATGCGGCGAAGCACGTGTTTGTACCCGAGATGTGTTGCAAGATTATGAAGTTCATGCGGGTCACTTTGCATATCGTAGAGTTCGTCTTCACTATATGGATTGTAGACGTATTTCCAAGAGTCAGTGCGCACCATCCGCACAGATGCAAGTGTTGGTTCGTATCCATGAAATTCAGCGAAAACGTCGTCGGGCCAATCTGCTACCGTTTCACCTTTGAGGATCGGCACAATAGACCTTCCGTCGAGATTGTCAGGCATTGATGCACCACCGATTTCCAAGAATGTTGGCATAAGGTCAACAAGGTTCACAAATTCATCACAAGTTGTCCCAGGTGATGTCACCCCTGGCCATCGGACCACAAGTGGAATGTGGTGTGTCTCCTCGTACATGTGAAAACCTTTGTTGAAAAGTCGGTGGCTGCCGAGCATATCGCCGTGGTCAGTTGAAAAGATGACGATAGTGTTTTCTGCTAAGCCGTTCTGTTCAAGGCAATCAATTATTCGTTTAACTTGGTCGTCAATGAAGGTGCAAAATCCCCAATACGCAGCGATGACTTTCTGCCAGTCGGGCCACGTCAAATGACTCGCGTTCCAGCGAAGCATCTCTTTCTGCTGAATAAGTGGTTTGTTGATGAACTGTTCATCATAGTTGCCCCAACGTTCAACAGAACCTGGGTCGTACATAGTATCGTAAGGTTCTGGCACAGCGTAAGGAAAATGCGGTCCGAAGAAATTAGCCGCAATCATGAAAGGTTGCTCGGAATTGGTATATCCGTTGATTAATTCAATCGTTTTATCTGCAGTCCATGCCTCCATTGTACGTTCAACAGGAAGTGGAAGCCTGCCGTAGAACGGAGCCTCTCCCCCCCATTCCAAAGGTTGCACAGCATCACGGTCAATCCTAAAATCAATCCCATCGTCTCGGAGCCATTGATGCCATTCACTGTAAGGGTGCCACTTGTCATAACCCCAGAACTCAGTATCGCCCTGTTTAGCAAGATGCCATTTACCAACACACGCCACGTTATATCCGGAGGCTTTCAATAGTTGCGGATATGCGGGTTTGTCGAGAATCTGATCTGCAAATACTGCATTAAAATTACCCATGTTTGAGAGCTGCCCGTGATTATGCGGATAAAGCCCTGTAAGTAATGAACCCCGTGCAGGCGAACAGAGTGCAATGGGTGTATACGCTTTTGTGAAACGCATACCTATTGCGGCGATATTATCCACCGCAGGCGTTTGGCAAACAGGAGCACCGTTGCAACCTAATGAATCAAAACGTTGCTGATCGGTAAGTAGAAAAAGAATGTTAGGAGATTGTGACATAGTGTCCCCTTTCTATGTTAAATTTCAGTATTGCTTGTGTAAGGTGAAAAGTTTTCTTGTATATTTTCTGCAATGGATGCCCACCATGTATCGTCTGCGTTAACACGTAAAATATGGGTATAGCGTGGTGCATCATTTGCGCCTAAACTTTTTTCTATTATCTGTGTCCCTGCGTTGTGTTCGAGAAACTCAGCAATTTTATTTTCCAACCGTTCGGAAGAACGAATTGCAATAACGTTGATAATCTTCGCTAATTCTAAATCCAGCATAAAATCTATGTTCCAGAACAATTTTTTGCCGTTTTTTGGCAGCGGATCGCGCGGTCCCAAACTGCATTTACGAAATTGTTTTAACATTTCTTCTCTGATAGCGTGTGGCGGTTTGCCTTCACTTCGTGTTGCATGTCGTACAAGTCTACGTGCAAGTGAAGTTGCGCCCTTTTCTGAGAGCGCAGAACCGACATAAGTATAGTCACCTGCAGGCAATGAAATAAGTTTACCTTTCTTAAATCGTCCGAATTGTAATTCGATAGCTTCTTTAAGTCGAATTCGCAGGACATAAGTTCCTGCTTGCGAATTCTCTCCGATAATGAAGATTTTTGGAACTTTCACTGTTTTACCATTTATGCTTGGGTGAGTTTTATCTTATGAAGTACATCTCCATTCACTGTGAGTATACCGTTTCTATCAGGATGAGTCAAGAAAAATAAGAGTACATCAGGGTTATTTAGTTTTAAAAACACTCAGTTATCAGGTTAACTGCGAGTAAAGGTTTTGAAGCATAATATTTTATCTTATCCGCTATCCGTGTAACCCCAGCAAATCGCAATACGGCTAATGCTGCATTTCGCAAAGCCGCCATAACTTGTGGAATAGCACCACATCGGACAGGCGATGCGTCTTCTCCAAGTTGAGTATCGCGTATCCAATGAGACTTGTTCTCTATTGACCAATGCCCACGCCGTATTTCAAGTAAGCGTTCAGCAGATGCTGCTTCGGGTGTCAGACTTGTTATCCCATACTGAACTTTGGTTGTTTCTTCTCCTGTGTTCAGGTTTTTGTAAGTATAATGATGTTGGATGACTTGTGCTATCCCTGGCCAGTCCAGATGTTCGTTGAGACTTGTGCCTGCTTTGAGACACCTTGTCTCAAGTCTCCCATGTGATTTTTCAACTGTCTCATGAATGTGGATCGGTTCACCTAAAATAGGGTGTGTTGCCTCCTCAGAAAGTGTGTCAGGCACGCCTTGAAAGAGTTTTTGAATATCATCGTAAAGCTCAGGTTGGTTGTTTTTGACAGGAAGCACATAGTCTCCATTCCCCGCTATGATAGCGTGGCAGAAAGTTTTCTGTGTCAAAAGTGCGTCTGTTGTGATGACTTTCCCACTCACATCAAAGTTCTTGAGGATCTCTGTTGAGACCGGTATTTCGTTGGTTTTGTCACTGACACCTTGTTGTGTAAGGGTGACCCCTAACTCATGAGAAACAACGGAGAGTAAATGACTTATCGCCGCACCACATTTTTTGGAGGCACGCAGCGTTTTACCGTCTATAGCGACTACGTCAAAACACCCTTCTAAATCAGGCCGACTTTTACAAACGTCCTCTGCCCAGTTTGTAAAAACCTCTTCAACAACATCAGCTTTTAGCTCTCGCAGCACATTATGTATCGTTGCGGGACAAGGCGATGTCTTGTGTGTAAAACCGAGTGCTTGGACAAGGTCTGGTTGAGAGCGTGCCCAAGTTGCGGTGGGAGTATACCCTTTATGTCCAGACATAATACCAATAAGGACAAGTCCGAGGAGTGAGTGCAACGGGTGTCGTTTTCCTTTCTTCTTGCGCGGATCTTCTATTTCTGCTAATCTATCTAACAAGTGTCGAGAGTCTTTCTCTGGCATTTTTCACCTCAAAGGTAAGATTTTTTAAGGTGAAGTATAGCAGATATAGCGTGAAAAATCACGTTATATCTGCATATCCAAAAATATTAACGATTGTGATAAAAAACGAACAA